>CANFXR010000060.1 GCA_947451035.1 Burkholderiales bacterium | reverse complement strand
GACAGCGGGCCAGTTCATCTCGTTCATGGGGTGGGCTCCGAACACGCAGCAACCATCGGGTGTCGGGCGGTCATCAGTTGAGCTTCGACACGGCCACGTGCTTCAGCAGTTCGGTCACCGACACGTGCATCACGTCGGTGAACGGTTTGGGGTACAGGCCCATCCACAGCACGGCCACAGCCAGCACGGTCATGAAGAGCACTTCGCGGGCGTTCAGATCCTTCAGTTCGGCCACGTGGTGGTTGGCCACCGGGCCGAAGTACACGCGCTTGACCATCCACAAGGTGTAGGCCGCGCCAAACACCAGCGCGGTGGCAGCCAGCGCGCCCAGCCACAAGTTGACCTGTACGGCACCCAGGATGACCATCCATTCGCCCACGAACCCGGCGGTGGCTGGCAGGCCGCAATTGGCCATGGCGAAGAAGACGGCGAACGCGGTGAACGTGGGCATGGTGTTGACCACGCCGCCATAGCTTGCGATCTCGCGGGAATGCACCCGCTCATAGAGCACACCGATGCACAGGAACATCGCCCCCGACACGAAGCCGTGCGACACCATCTGCACCAGCGCGCCCGACATGCCGAGTTCGTTGAACAGGAAGAAGCCCAGCGTGGCAAAGCCCATGTGCGCAATCGACGAATAGGCGACGAGCTTTTTCATGTCCTGCTGCACCAGCGCGACCAGACCGATGTAGATCACGGCAATCAGCGACAGCGAAATGACGACCCAGGCCCACTCGTGCGTGGCGTCCGGCGTGATGGGCAGCGAAAAGCGCAGGAAGCCGTAGCCGCCGAGCTTGAGCATGATGGCCGCCAGCACCACCGAGCCGCCGGTGGGCGCCTCGACGTGAGCGTCGGGCAACCAGGTGTGAACCGGCCACATCGGAACCTTGACGGCGAACGCTGCGAAGAACGCGAAGAACAGCAACGTTTGCGCCGACATCGGCAACGGCAGCTTGTGCCACGTCAACAGATCGAAACTGCCACCCGACTTGAAGTACAGGTACATCAGGGCGATCAGCATCAGCAGCGAACCCGCCAGCGTGTACAGGAAGAACTTGAACGCCGCATAGACGCGCTTCGGTCCACCCCACACGCCGATGATGATGTACATCGGAATCAGCGTGGCCTCGAAGAACACGTAAAACAGCAGCCCGTCGAGCGCACAGAACACGCCGACCATGATCCCGGACAGGATCAGGAAAGCACCCATGTACTGGTTGACGCGTTCGGTGATGACCTCCCAACCGGCGATCACCACGATGACCGTGATGAACGAGGTGAGCAGCACGAACCACACCGAGATGCCGTCGACGCCGAGGTGGTAGCGCACATTGAAGCGGTCGATCCAGGCCATGCTTTCGACGAACTGCATCTGCGCCGTGCCCACGTCGAAACCGAGGATCAACGGCAGCGTGACGACGAAGGACGCGATGGACGCGACCAGTGCGAACCAGCGGGCAGCACCCGCGTGCTCATCGCGGCCGAGCGCCAGCAGCACTGCGCCCGACAGGATAGGCAACCAAATGGCCAGACTCAACAAACCCATGTTCTTGTTCTCCGTGCCGGCGGCGCTCAGCGCCCTACCGAGCCGCCCAGATAGGGCCAAAGCTGCCAGGTCATCAGCCCGATCAGACCCAAGATCATCACCAGCGCATACCAGTAGAGATAGCCGGTTTGCACCAGCCTCACCACTGAGGACATCCCACCAATCAGTCGTGCCGAGCCGTTGACGAGCGCTCCGTCGATGAAGGCCACGTCACCGCCCTTCCACAGGCCGCGACCCAGCAGGCGCGCACCTGCCGCAAGGACGTGTTCATTGAACCAGTCCATGTAGTACTTGTTCTCGAGCACTCGCACCAGCGGCGACAAGGCGCGACCAATGGCAGCAGGAATCTCGGGCTTGATCCGATAAAACACGAAAGCGACCGCCACGCCCGAGGACGCGAGCCAAAACGGCAGGCTGCTCAGTCCGTGCAGCGCCATGGCCAACGCGCCATGGAATTCCTGGGCCAGCTCTTCCATGGCCGGATGGTGCTCGGCATTGATGAAGATCGAGTCCTTGAAGAGGCCACCGTAGAGCATGGGCTCGATCGTGAAGTAGCCGATCAACACCGACGGGATCGCCAGCAGCACCAGCGGCAGCGTCACCACCCACGGTGATTCGTGCGGCTCGTGAGCGTGGTCGTCGGCGTGGCCATGGTCATCGGCCTTCGCATGGGCCGCAGCGTGCCCGTGGTCGTCCACTTCGGCATGGTTGTCGTGCTCGCCCGGGAACGGCTTGTGACGGAAGTTCTCCTTGCCGTGGAAGACGATGAAGTACATCCGGAACGAATAGAACGCGGTGACGAAGACCCCGGCAATCACGGCGAAGTAAGCGAAGCCCGAACCCCACAGGTGGCTCGCCTGAACCGCCTCGATGATGCTGTCCTTGGAATAGAACCCCGAGAAAAACGGCGTGCCGATCAAGGCGAGCGAGCCGATCAGCGACGTGATCCAGGTGATGGGCATGTACTTGCGCAGCCCGCCCATGTTGCGGATGTCCTGATCGTGGTGCATGCCGATGATCACCGAGCCTGCGCCCAGGAACAGCAGCGCCTTGAAGAAGGCATGCGTCATCAGGTGGAACACCGCCACCGAGTACGCCGAGGCGCCCAGCGCCACCGTCATGTAGCCGAGCTGCGACAGGGTCGAATAGGCCACCACGCGCTTGATGTCGTTCTGGATGATGCCGAGAAAGCCCATGAACAGCGCCGTGATCGCGCCGATCACCATCACGAAACTGAGCGCGGTGTCTGACAACTCGAACAGTGGCGACATGCGCGCGACCATGAAGATGCCCGCCGTGACCATGGTGGCCGCGTGGATCAACGCAGAGATCGGGGTCGGGCCTTCCATGGAGTCGGGCAGCCACACGTGCAGAGGGAACTGCGCACTCTTGCCCATGGCGCCGATGAACAGGCAGATGCTGATCACGGTCACCAGCATCCAGTCGGTGCCGGGCAAGGTGAGTTGGGCGAGCTGGTCGGCCTTGGCAAAGGCTTCGGCGTAGCTCAGTGTGCCGGCGTAAGCCACCACCAGACCGATGCCGAGGATGAAACCGAAGTCACCCACCCGGTTGACCAGGAACGCCTTCATGTTGGCGGCGATGGCCGAAGGCTTGGTGTAATAAAAACCGATCAGCAGGTACGACACCAGACCCACGGCCTCCCAGCCGAAAAACAGCTGCAGCATGTTGTTGCTCATCACGAGCATCAGCATCGAGAAGGTGAACAGCGAGATGTAGCTGAAGAAGCGCTGATAGCCGTCTTCTTCGGCCATGTAGCCGATGGTGTAGATGTGCACCATCAGCGACACGAAGGTCACCACGCACATCATCATCGCGGTGAGTCCGTCGATGAGGAAACCGACCTCCATCTTCAGACCGCCGAGCACCATCCACTCATAGACGGTGGCGTTGTAGCGCGCGCCATCGAGCACGACGTCCTTCAAGGTCAGCACTGACAGCACGAAGGCGATGAACACGCCGAGGATGGTGACCGAGTGGGCGCCTTGGCGGCCGATCAGCTTGCCGAACAGGCCGGCTGCAATGGCACCGACCAGCGGTGCCAAGGGCACCACCAGCAGCAGGTTTTGGGAAAGTTGTGCGGACATGGTGTTCTGGCTGCGAAAGTCCGATCAGCCCTTGAGGCTGTCGAGTTCGTCGACGTTGATGGTGGCGCGGTTACGAAACAGCACCACCAGGATCGCCAGGCCGATGGCGGATTCAGCGGCAGCCACCGTGAGGATGAAGAAGACAAACACCTGACCCGCCATGTCGCCGAGGTAGTGCGAGAAGGCGACAAAGTTGAGGTTGACCGCCAGCAGCATCAACTCGATCGCCATCAACAGCACGATCAGGTTCTTGCGGTTGAGGAAGATGCCGATGACCGACAGCGCGAACAAGATGGCGCCGACCGAAAGGAAGTGGCCCAGCGTGATGGGACCCAGAGTCAGGGCGCTCACGGCTGTTCTCCTGGAGTGGCGACGGGGTCAGGCAACTCGACCGTGGGCTGCATCTTCACCAGCCGCACGCGGTCGGCCTTGCGGGCTTTGACCTGCTCGGCCGGATTGATGTACTTGGAATCCTTGCGTCGACGCAGCGTGAGCGCGATGGCCGCGATGATGGCCACCAGCAACAGCACGGCGGCGATCTCGAGCGGGTACAGGTACTGCGTGTAGATCTCGATGCCCAGCAGCTTGGTATTGCCCAGCTTCACGTCATCGAGGTCAGGCGCCGGCGCGCTACGCAGGTTGAAGCCCGGAATCAACACGGCTGCCATCTCGAGCGCAATGACCAGCCCCACAAGCCCTGCCACCGGAGCGTGTTTCCAGAAGCCTTCACGCAGGGTGTCGGTGTTGATGTCGAGCATCATCACCACAAAGAGGAACAGCACCATCACTGCCCCCACGTAAACCAGGATGAGCGCGATCGACAGAAACTCGGCTCGCAGCAACATCCACACGCAAGCTGCCGAGAAAAACGACAGCACCAGATACAGCGCCGCGTAGACAGGGCTGCGGGCGGTGATCACGCGAAATGCCGCGAGCAGCATCACCGCAGAGAAGATGTAGAAAAGCGCAGGATTGGTGGTCATGAGTGTGTCTGACTGGCGGCCGGTTTGCCGGCAAGCCGGCTTGTGGGAGAAACGCGAGGTCCTCAGCGGTAACGCGCGTCAGCCTCCTTGCTGGCTGCGATTTCGGGTTCGTAGCGATCACCGACTGCCAGCAACATGTCCTTGGTGAAGTACAGGTCGCCGCGCTTTTCGCCGTGGTATTCGAAGATGTGCGTCTCGACGATGGAATCGACAGGACAGCTTTCTTCGCAGAAACCGCAGAAGATGCACTTGGTCAAATCGATGTCGTAGCGCGTGGTGCGCCTCGATCCATCGTCACGAACTTCGGATTCGATCGTGATCGCCATCGCCGGACACACCGCCTCGCACAGTTTGCAGGCGATGCAGCGTTCTTCACCGTTTTCATAACGACGAAGCGCATGCAGGCCGCGAAAGCGCGGGCTCATCGGTGTCTTTTCTTCCGGGAACTGGACGGTGATCTTGCGTTGGAAAAAATGACGCCCGGTCAGCTTGAAGCCTTTGAGCAGTTCCAGCAGAAAGAAGCTGGAGACGAAATCCTTGATGGGTGTTGCGGCCGACATGGATGCCTCTACTTCCAGATGTTCCAGGGGGACTGAATCCACAGTCCGACCACGACCAGCCACACCAGCGTCAGCGGAATGAACACCTTCCAGCCCAAACGCATGATCTGGTCATAGCGGTAGCGAGGAAAGCTCGCCCGCACCCACAGGAACAGCGTACAAATCACGAACGTCTTGCAAAACAGCCAGAACCAGTTCCAGAACCACATCGATTGCACGATCCAGTCCGGCGCACTCAGACCGATGCTCGAGAACGAGATGGGGGCTATCCAGCCACCGAGGAACATCACGCAAGCCAGCGCCGAGACCAGGATGATGTTGGCGTATTCGGCCAGGAAGAACATGGCGAACGACATGCCCGAGTACTCGACCATGTGCCCGGCCACGATCTCTGATTCACCCTCGACCACGTCGAACGGGTGACGGTTGGTTTCAGCAATGCTGGCGATCACGTAGATCACGAAAATCGGAAACAGCGGCAACCAGTTCCAGCTCAGGAAGGGCAGCCCCATGTCGGCGAAGGTGCCTCGGCCTTGCTGCTGGACCACATCGGTCATGTTGAGGCTGCCGGTGACCATCAGCACCACCACCAGCGCGAAGCCCATGGCGATCTCGTAGCTCACCATTTGCGCCGAGGCGCGCAGTGCACCCAGGAAGGCGTACTTCGAGTTGGAAGCCCAGCCGGCGATGATCACGCCGTAGACCTCCATCGAGGTGATGGCCATCAGGAACAGCAGCCCGGCGTTGATGTTGGCCAGTGCGACGTCAGGGCCGAACGGCATGACTGCCCAAGCCGCCAGCGCCGGCATGATGGTCATCACGGGGCCGAGGAAAAACAGTCCCTTGTTGGCTGCGGAGGGGACGATGATTTCCTTGAACACCAACTTGACCGCATCGGCGATCGGCTGCAGCAGGCCGAGCGGTCCGACCCGGTTGGGACCCGGACGAATCTGCGTCCAGCCTATCGCCTTGCGCTCCCAAAGCGTCAGGTAGGCGACACACAGCATCAGCGGGATCACCAAGGCGATGATCTTGATCAGTGAGTAAACCAGCGGCCAGACATTGCCCAGCACCGAAACACCGAATGAGTTGAAAGTCTCGAACATGTCGCGGCCTCAGACCTTGTCGAGGGTGACGGCGCCGAACATGGCGCCCAAGGTTCGCGACGCGACCGTGCCAGCACTCACGCGGACCGCACGTGCTGCAAGCGTCGGATCAATGCGAACCGGCAGTTCTGTGGCCCACGATCCCTGCGAAACCCGCACGACCGTGCCGTCGACCAGCCCCATCTGCGCAGCGGTGCCAGCGGAGACTCCAACAGTGGGGCGTGCGGCATCAGCCGTGTGTTGCAGTGCATCGGAGCGGCGCACCAAGGCGTCGGTCTGGTAGATCGGTACATCGGACACCCGCTCGAGACCGGCGATGGGTTCAATGAGACCGACCGTTTGCGCTACGGCGTTGTGCAACCGCGCCGGAATTGAATCCAGATCGCCCAATGCCTCGCCACGGACCGCTTCGGAGGTCTCGAAGTCGAACCCCGGCAGGTTGAGCAGGTTGCCCAGCACGCGCAGGACCTTCCAGGCCGGACGCGTTTCGCCCAATGGCTTGACCACACCATGGAAGCTTTGGGCACGACCCTCGGCATTGACAAAGGTGCCCGAGGTTTCGGTGAAAGGTGCGATCGGCAACAGCACATCGGCGCAGTCAAGCGCGGCGTCGCGGAACGAGGTGAAGGCCACGACCATCTCGGCCGACTGCAAGGCCGCCATGGCTGCAGCCGGTTGGGCGGCATCACGATCGGGCTCGACATTGAGCAGCAGGCAGGCCTTCAAAGATCCTTGCAGCATGGCAGCCGCATTCAAACCGCCGGAGACCGGTTGCGCGCGCACCAGTTGCGCGCCCACGGTGTTGGCGGCCTCGGTGAGATCACCCACCGACGCGCCGGTGTGCTCACCGATCCAGTTGGCGAGCGACTTCAGTTGCACCGCTTGCGGATGTTGCAACGCAGCGTTACCCAGCAGGATCGCCTTGCGCTCACCGCCAAGGAGCGATGCAGCGATGGCAGCAGCATGTGGCGAGACCTCCACCGCGACCGGTGCCGAAACACCCTTCGTTGCAGCGACCGCCGCAGCCACTTCGGCCAGCGCCCGCACCCAGCCGCTGGGTTCTGCTGTCAACTTCGTGGCGACCGGCATGAACCAGTCGTCGTGAACCGCCTGCAGGCTGTGAATTTGCGCGCCCTTGCGCGCGGCTTGGCGCAGTCGCTGAGCGAACAGCGGGTGGTCCTTGCGCAGGAAGGAACCCACCACCAGCACACGCTGCATGCCGGACAACGATTCGATCGACGTGCCGAGCCAACGAGCCGGCGAGTCGGCTTGGGTCACGGCTGAAAAATCAGCGTGCCGCAACCGATGGTCGATGTTGTCGCTGCCCAGACCCCGCACCAGCTTGCCCAGCAGGTGAAGCTCTTCAACGGTGCTGTGCGCGCTGCCCAGCGCACCGATGGATTGCGCACCATGGTCAGCCTTGATCTGTGCCAGACCATTGGCCACGTACTGCAACGCCGTCGTCCAGTCGACCGTTTTCCATTCGCCGCCCTGCTTGAGCATGGGAGCAGTCAGGCGCAGTTCACTGTTGACGGCCTCGTACGAGAAGCGATCGCGGTCGGCGATCCAGCATTCGTTGACGGCTTCGTTTTCGAGCGGCACCACACGCATCACCTTGTTGGCCTTGACCTGAACGATCAGGTTGGCGCCGGTGCTGTCGTGCGGAGACACCGACTTGCGACGCGACAGCTCCCAGGTTCGGGCGCTGTAGCGAAACGGCTTGCTGGTGAGTGCGCCAACCGGGCACACGTCGATCATGTTGCCCGACAGTTCGGAATCGATGGTGTCGCCCACCACCGTGGTGATTTCGGAATGCTCGCCGCGATGGATCATGCCGAGTTCCATCACGCCGGCGACTTCCTGGCCGAACCGCACACAGCGGGTGCAGTGGATGCAGCGGCTCATCTCCTGCATGGAGATCAGCGGGCCGACGTCCTTGTGAAACACCACCCGCTTTTCTTCGTGGTAGCGCGAGTTGGAGCCACCGTAACCGACGGCCAGATCCTGCAACTGGCACTCGCCGCCCTGATCGCAGATCGGGCAATCCAGCGGGTGGTTGATGAGCAGGAACTCCATGACCGACTGCTGCGCCTTGAGCGCCTTGTCGCTCTTGGTGCGAACGATCATGCCCTGCGTGACCGGGGTGGCGCACGCAGGCATCGGCTTGGGAGCCTTCTCGATGTCGACCAGACACATGCGGCAGTTGGCCGCGATGGAGAGCTTCTTGTGATAGCAGAAGTGGGGGATGTAGGTGCCCGCCTTGTCGGCGGCATGCATCACCATGCTGCCTTCGGCGATCTCGACCTTCTGGCCGTCAAGCTGAATTTCAATCATGACGATGGTGTGGCGCTGGAATCGGTTGTGATCGGTCAGACATAAGCCGGAACGATGCAGGATTTGTGTTCGACGTGATGAATGAACTCATCACGGAAGTGCTTGATCATCGCGCGCACCGGCATCGCCGCCGCGTCGCCCAGCGCGCAGATGGTGCGACCCTGGATGTTGTCGGCCACCGAGTTCAGCATGTCGATGTCTTCCATCTTGCCGTGGCCGTTCTCGATGCGCTCGACCATGCGATGCATCCAACCCGTGCCTTCACGGCAAGGCGTGCACTGGCCGCAACTCTCGTGGGTGTAGAAGTAACTCAGACGCAGCAGGCTCTTGACCATGCAACGGCTGTCATCGAGCACGATCACGGCACCCGAGCCGAGCATCGAGCCGGCCTTGGCGATGCTGTCGTAGTCCATCGTGACATCCATCATCGTCGCACCCGGCAACACCGGGGCCGAAGAACCACCGGGAATCACCGCCTTCAACTGCCGGCCCTTGCGCACGCCGCCTGCCAGTTCGAGCAACGCCGGGAACGGCGTGCCCATGGGCACTTCGAAGTTTCCTGGGCGCTCGACATCACCCGACACCGAATAGATCTTCGTGCCACCGTTGTTGGGCTTGCCCACCTCGAGGTACTTTTGACCACCGTTGCGGATGATCCACGGCACCGCCGCAAATGTTTCGGTGTTGTTGATCGTCGTGGGCTTGCCGTACACGCCGTAGCTGGCCGGGAACGGCGGCTTGAAGCGCGGCTGCCCCTTCTTGCCTTCGAGAGACTCGATCAGTGCCGTTTCCTCGCCGCAGATGTAGGCGCCAAAGCCATGCGCCGCATGCAACTGGAAGTTGAAGTTCGAGCCCATGATCTTGTCGCCAAGATAGCCCGCCGCGCGCGCCTGATCGAGTGCGACCTCGAAGCGCTCGTAGGCATCGAAGATTTCGCCGTGGATGTAGTTGTAGCCCGTGCCGATACCCATCGCGTAGGCGGCAATCGCCATGCCTTCGATGACCTGGTGGGGATTGAACATGAGGATGTCGCGGTCCTTGCAGGTGCCCGGCTCGCCCTCATCGGAGTTACAGACCAGGTACTTGTTGCCCGGGTACATGCGAGGCATGAAGCTCCACTTCAAACCCGTGGGGAAGCCTGCGCCGCCGCGCCCGCGCAAGGCGGACGTCTTGACCTCGGCGATCACCTGATCGGCCGTCATGCCTTCACCACCGTCGAGCCCGAGGATCTTGCGCAGTGCCTGATAACCGCCACGCGACACATAGTCGGCGAGTTGCCAATTGCTGCCATTCAGGTCGGCGTAGATCTGGGCACCAATGTGGCGGCCATGAAAACACGTGGCCACGCCATCGGACTGAAATTGTGAAAGATCGAGCATGGAGGGCCCTGGACTGCTCAGCTGGACGAGTCGGGTTGCGACTTGAGGAGATCCACCAGCGCATCAAGGCGTTGGTGATCCATGAAACTGCACATCTGCCTATCGTTGACCAGCAGCACCGGCGAATCGGCGCAAGCGCCCAGGCATTCGCTTTGCTGCAGCGTGATCAGGCCATCGGCCGTGGTCTCGCCTTCTGCGACCCCGAGACGCTTGCACAGGTGCTCGAGTGCGGACTGACCATCACGCAACTGGCAGGGCAGGTTCGTGCAAACGTTGATCTTGAAGCGCCCGACCGGCTTCTGGTTGTACATGTTGTAGAACGTGGTGACCTCGTGCACCGCGATCGCCGGCATGCGCAGATAGACGGCCAGCGCGTTTTCGCTTTCGGGCGAGACGTAGCCTTGCTCTTGCTGAATGATGGCCAGACACGCCATCACAGCCGACTGTCTCTGGTCGGCAGGGTACTTGCCCACTTCGCGCTCAAAGCGCTGGGTTGTGGCGTCAGAAAATTCGTGTGGTGCGTTCACCGGTCGATTTCTCCGAAAACGATGTCCATCGTGCCGATCACCGCCACCGCGTCGGCAATCATGTGGCCGCGCGACATTTCATCGAGTGCCGCCAGATGCGGAAACCCCGGCGCACGGATCTTGAGACGGTAGGGCTTGTTCGCGCCGTCACTGACGATGTAGATGCCGAACTCGCCCTTGGGATGCTCCACCGCCGCATAGGCTTCGCCTTCGGGCACGTGGAAACCTTCGGTGAAGAGCTTGAAGTGGTGGATCAACTCTTCCATGCTCGACTTCATCTCGACGCGGGAAGGTGGCGCCACCTTGTGATTTGAGGTGATGACCGGCCCCGGGTTGGCACGCAGCCAATCCACGCACTGCTTGATGATCCGGTTGGACTGGCGCATCTCCTCGATGCGAACCAGGTAACGATCGTAGGTGTCGCCATTGACGCCCACCGGCACGTCGAAGTCCATGTGCTCATAGACGTCGTAGGGTTGTTTCTTGCGCAGGTCCCATTCGATGCCCGAGCCACGCAACATGGCACCGGTGAACCCGAGATTGAGTGCTCGCTCAGGGGTCACCACCCCAATGCCCACCGTGCGCTGCTTCCAGATGCGGTTGTCGGTGAGCAACGTCTCGTAATCGTCAACGCACTTCGGGAACCGCCTGACGAAGTCGTCGATGAAGTCGAGCAGCGTGCCATGTCGGTTGTCGTTGAGCGCCGACATGACCTTCGCATTGCGCACCTTCGATGCCTTGTACTGGGGCATCGTGTCGGGCAAGTCGCGGTACACGCCACCCGGCCGGAAGTACGCCGCATGCATGCGAGCACCGGAGACGGCTTCGTACATGTCAAACAGGTCTTCGCGCTCGCGGAAGCAGTAGATGAAGATGTTCATCGCGCCGCAGTCCAGCCCGTGAGCGCCCAGCCACATCAAGTGGTTGAGCAGCCGGGTGATTTCACTGAACATGACACGGATGTACTGCGCGCGAACCGGAACATCCACGCCGAGCAACTTCTCGATGGCCAGGCAATACGCGTGCTCGTTGCACATCATCGACACGTAGTCCAGCCGGTCCATGTAAGGCAGCGACTGAATGTAGGTCTTGCTCTCCGCCAGCTTTTCGGTGGCGCGGTGCAGCAAGCCGACGTGCGGGTCGGCGCGCTGGATGACTTCGCCGTCGAGCTCAAGCACCAGACGCAGCACGCCGTGCGCTGCCGGATGCTGTGGCCCGAAGTTGAGGGTGTAGTTTTTGATGTCAGCCATGAAAGTACCTCAACCCGGGCGGATCAGTGCAGCCCGCCGTAGTTGTCTTCACGGATGATCCGTGGCGTGATGTCGCGTGGCTCGATGGTCACCGGCTGGTAGATCACGCGCTTCTTCTCGGCGTCATAGCGCATCTCGACGTGACCCGAGGTCGGGAAATCCTTGCGGAACGGGTGGCCGATGAACCCGTAGTCCGTCAGGATGCGACGCAGGTCCAGGTGGCCCTCGAAGATGATGCCGTACAGGTCGAAAGCCTCACGCTCGAACCAGTTGGCCGAACTCCACGTGTCATTGAGCGAGGCCACCGACGGCATCTCGTCGTCGAGGCAGAAAACCTTCAATCGCAACCGCCAGTTGTGACTGACGGACAGCAGGTGGGAAACCACACAAAAACGCAGACCCTCCCACGGCTGATCCCGATAAGCCGAGTAATCAACGCCGCAAAGATCAATGAGTTGCTCAAAGCGCAGGGTCGGGTCGTCTCGCAAAGTCGTCGCAACACCCAGATAGTCCGCCGCACTCACGGTGAGCGTCAGCTCTTGCCGGTCGCAAACCAGCGACCTCACGTTCGAGCCCAGCGCGGTCTCAAGTGCCAGCTTCAGGTTGTCGAGTTTGCTCATGGGGTCGGGGAAGCAGTTCAGTCAACGAGCGATGGTGTTTTCGCGGCGGATCTTGGCCTGCAACTGCAAGATGCCGTACAGCAAAGCCTCTGCCGTCGGCGGGCAACCAGGCACATAAACGTCGACGGGCACGATGCGGTCGCAACCCCGAACCACCGAGTAGCTGTAGTGGTAGTAGCCGCCGCCGTTGGCACAGGAGCCCATGCTCATCACCCAGCGCGGCTCGGCCATCTGGTCGTAGACCTTGCGAAGGGCCGGCGCCATCTTGTTGCACAACGTGCCGGCAACGATCATCAGGTCGCTTTGGCGCGGACTGGGCCGAAACAACATGCCGAAGCGGTCGATGTCATACCGCGCAGCACCAGCGTGCATCATTTCGACCGCACAACACGCCAGACCGAATGTCATGGGCCACATCGAGCCCGTCTTCGACCAGTTGATGACCGTGTCGAGGCTCGTGGTCACGAACCCCTCCTTGAGGATGCCTTCAATGCCCATGGTGCTGCCCGGTGCCGTTATTGCGTTGAATGATCATTCCCAATCCAGCGCACCTTTTTTCCATTCGTAAGCAAAGCCCACGACAAGGATGCCGAGAAAAATCATCATGGACCAAAAGCCGGTGGCCCCGATCTCGCGCAATGAAACCGCCCAGGGAAAGAGGAAGGCAATCTCGAGGTCGAACAGGATGAAGAGAATCGCCACAAGGTAGTAGCGAACATCGAACTTCATGCGGGCGTCTTCGAAGGCCTCGAAGCCGCACTCATAGGGGGAATTCTTGGCCGCATCAGGCCGGTTCGGCCCCATCACGAAGCCAATCACCTGAGGCAGTACGCCAACCAGCACGCCAACCAGAATAAAGAGGATCACTGGCAAGTAAGGTTGCAGGTCCATGTTGCTTTTGAGGCCTCTGGGGTCACGGGAAAATGCAGGTTGATTTGATCCAAAAACAACTTGGTGCCGACGGCGAGACTCGAACTCGCACAGCTTTCGCCACTACCCCCTCAAGATAGCGTGTCTACCAATTTCACCACGTCGGCCATGTGTCACGTCGGCTTGATGCTCGCTGTTCTGAGACGAGAAACACTTCACACGACAGCCAAAAATTCTAACCGGAAAGTAAGGGTTTTCGGCCATTCCGGCACAGTGAATTAAGACGTCAGGGTGTCACTTCGCAGGGATCGCTCCAGCACCAGAGGCCGCGGGTACAGGCGACGCGCCAGCCGCAACCCCACCGGTTGCGGCTCCCGGAATTTGGGCCGCGCCGGTCGGTGCACTCGCCGCAGGAGCCGCAGCCGAAATCGAAGGCTTGTCGAGCACGCTGTCGACTGAAGTTCGGCTGCGGTCGTTGGACAGATAGGCCAGCAGCACGGTGCAAGAGAAGAACACTGCGGCACAAACCGCTGTCGAGCGTGACAAGAAGTTGGCACTGCCAGACGCGCCGAACAGACTGCCGGACGCACCGCTGCCAAACGACGCGCCCATGTCGGCGCCCTTGCCGTGCTGCACCAGCACCAGACCAATCATCACCAGGGCCGCAAAGATCTGCACAGCCACCACCAGGTTTGTTATCAGGTTCATGTTTTCAACTTTCCAGAAGACTCAACAGCAGCCGCCATGGCCGCACGACAAATGGCAGAGAAGTCGGCGGCCTTCAGGGATGCCCCCCCCACAAGACCACCGTCGATATCAGGTTGCGCAAACATCGAATGGGCGTTCGATGGTGTGACGCTTCCGCCGTACAAAAGACGCATTTCCGACGCCCGTGTGCTCGCGGCAGCCAGTTGCGCGCGCAACACCGCGTGCACCGCCTGAGCCTGCTCGGGCGATGCGTTTTTGCCGGTTCCGATGGCCCACACCGGCTCGTAGGCCACGACGATCTGTGAAACGCAATGACCCAGGGTGTGCACCACTGCCGACAGTTGGCGCTTGACCACCGACTCAGTGAGGCCGGCTTCGTATTCGGCCGCCGATTCACCGACACACACGACAGGAGTCAGTCCATGCGCCAAAGCGATGCGTGCCTTGTCGGCCACCGCCTGATCAGACTCGCCGTGATGAGCCCGGCGCTCGGAATGGCCCACGATGACGTAGCGGCATCCGAACTCGGCCAGCATCCCTGCAGACACCTCGCCGGTGTAGGCGCCGGTCTCGTGGGCCGAGCAGTCCTGCGCACCCCATCCGATGCCGCTGCCTTGAAGCGACAGAGCCACATCGGGCACGTACGGAAACGGGCAGCACACGCCCACCTCGGCGTCAAACGGACCCGTTGCTCGCAGCGCAGCCAGCAACTCGGCATTCGCCACGCGCGAGCCGTTCATCTTCCAGTTGCCCACGACCAAGGGCCTGCGCAACAGCGCCGGCGGCACATTCGACAGATTCACCATGACAGCACCAACTTTCCGATGTGGCGGTTGGACTCCATCAGAGCATGGGCATGTGCGGCCTGTTGTGCCGGGAACACGCCAAAGACCACCGGCTTGACCGCGCCCGAGGCCAACCATCCCCACACCTTGGATCGCAATTCGCGAGCGATCGCCGACTTGAATTCGACCGAGCGTGCGCGCAGGGTCGAACCGGTGATCGTGAGCCGCCGCAGCATCAGGCGGGCGGCATCGAACGAGGCGGACTTGCCTCCTTGCACCGCGATGATCACCAGTCGCCCATCCTCGGCAAGACAGTTCACTTCGCGCCCCACGTAGTCGCCGGCCACGATGTCGAGGATCACGTCGGCGCCACGGCCGGCCGTCAGCCGCAACGATTCTTCGACGAAATCCTGGGTGCGGTGGTTGATCGCATGGTGCGCGCCCAGCGCGATGCAGGCCGCCGCCTTGTCGTCAGAACCCACCGTCACGATCACGGTGGCGCCAGCAGCCCGAGCCAACTGGATGGCCGTGACACCGATGCCGCTGCCACCGCCTTGAATCAGGAGCGTTTCGCCCGCCTTCAATCCGCCGCGCTCGAACACGTTCGACCAGACGGTGAAGAAAGTTTCGGGCAGGCTGGCCGCCTCAATGTCACTCAACCCCTCGGGCACCGGTAGACATTGCCCGATGGGAGCCACACAGCGCTCGGCGTAGCCACCGCCGGTGACCAGCGCGCAAACGCGGTCGCCCACAGCGAACCCCGCGACACGCATGGCCTGCGGATCGCCCGAAGCCACCGTCCCCGCCACCTCGAGGCCCGGCAGGTCCGACGCGCCCGCAGGCGGCGGATAGAGCCCCTTGCGCTGCAACACGTCCGGGCGATTGACCCCGGACGCCGCCACGGCGATCAGCAACTCGCCCGCACCGGGAACCGGCTCCGGGCGGTCCGTCAGGCGCAGCACGTCTGGCGGCCCGAATGAACTGATTTCAATGGCTCTCATCGTGGTCAGGATTCGAACTGCAGGATCGCGCGGAAGATCCCTCTCCCGCGCAGATCCAGGCCCGGCTCGAGACGTCGTTTCAGCCCTGGCCGCCTTCAGTCGACGGTGCTGGCTGCTGGTCACGATCGATCAGCGCCTTCATCGACAACTTGACGCGACCCTTCTCGTCGGTCTCGAGCACCTTGACCTTGACGATCTGGCCTTCCTTGAGGAAGTCGGTGACCTTCTCGACACGCTGGTGAGCGATCTGGCTGATGTGCAGCAGACCGTCCTTGCCAGGCAGCAGATTGACCAGTGCGCCGAAGTCAAGGATCTTGACGATCGGGCCTTCGTAGATCTTGCCGATCTCGACTTCTGCGGTGATCTCTTCGATGCGCTTCTTGGCGTGAGCCGCCTTGTCGCTGTCGGTCGAAGCGATGGTGATCGTGCCGTCTTCGCCGATGTCGATGGTGGTGCCGGTTTCTTCGGTCAGCGCACGAATGGTCGCGCCGCCCTTGCCGATCACGTCACGGATCTTCTCGGGGTTGATCTTCATCGTGTACAGGCGTGGCGCGAACTGCGACACCTCGGCCTTGGCGCCGCCCACGGCCTCGACCATCTTGCCCAAGATGTGCAAACGCGCTTCCTTGGCCTGCGCCAGTGCGACCTGCATGATTTCCTTGGTGATGCCCTGGATCTTGATGTCCATCTGCAAGGCGGTCACGCCGTTGGTCGTGCCGGCCACCTTGAAGTCCATGTCGCCGAGGTGATCCTCATCGCCCAGGATGTCGGTCAGCACGGCGAAACGGTTGCCGTCCTTGATCAGGCCCATCGCGATGCCCGCCACGTGCGCCTTGAGGGGCACACCAGCGTCCATCAGCGCGAGGCAGCCGCCGCACACCGAAGCCATCGACGACGAGCCGTTGGACTCGGTGATCTCGGAGACGACCCGCATCGAGTACGGGAAGTCAGCGCGGTCCGGCAGCACCGCCACCAGAGCGCGCTTGGCCAGGCGGCCGTGGCCGATTTCGCGGCGCTTGGGCGTGCCCACGCGACCGGTTTCGCCAGTGGCGAACGGGGGCATGTTGTAGTGCAGCATGAAGTGCTCGCTGAACTCGCCAGCCAGCGCGTCGATCTTTTGGGAATCGCGGTCGGTGCCGAGCGTGGCGGCGACCAGCGCCTGCGTTTCACCGCGGGTGAACAGCGACGAGCCGTGCACGCGCGGTAGCACGCTGTTGCGGATTTCGATCTGGCGCACGGTGCGTGTGTCGCGTCCGTCGATGCGTGGCTCGCCCGACAGGATCTGGCTGCGCACGATCTTGGCTTCGATGTCAAACAGCACGTTGTCGACCTTGACCTTGTCGACGGCAGCGCCGCCAGCCGTCAGTGCGGCCAGCGTCTTGGCGGTGACTTCGCGGGTCGCGTGGGTACGCGCTTGCTTGGAGCGGATCTGGTAAGCCGCGCGCAGTGGCTCTTCGGCCAGGGCACAGACCTGCGCAATGAAGGCCTCGTCCTTGGCTGGCGGCTGCCAGTCCCAGGCCGGCTTGCCGGCGTCACGCACCAGTTCGTTGATGGCGGCGATGGCGACCCTGCTTTGCTCATGGCCGAACACCACGCCACCCAGCATGATTTCTTCGCTGAGCTGCTGCGCTTCGGATTCGACCATCAGCACGGCGGCATCGGTGCCTGCCACGACCAGGTCCATCTTCGACTCAAGCAGTTGCGTCTTGCCCGGGTTGAGCACGTATTCGCCGTTGATCAGGCCGACACGGGCTGCGCCGATCGGGCCGTCGAACGGAATGCCGGAGATCGCCAGCGCAGCGCTCGAGCCGATGAGCGCAGCAATATCAGCCGACACCTCAGGGTTCAGCGACAGCACGTGGATCACGACTTGCACTTCGTTGTAGAAGCCTTCGGGGAACAGCGGGCGCAGCGGCCGGTCAATCAGGCGCGAGGTCAGGGTTTCCAGCTCGCTGGGGCGGCCTTCGCGCTTGAAGAAGCTGCCCGGAATCTTGCCGGCAGCGTAGGTCTTTTCGATGTAGTCCACGGTCAGCGGGAAGAAATCCTGCCCCGCCTTGGCGTTCTTCGCGCCGACCACGGTCGCGAGGATCACGGTGTCTT
>CANFXR010000059.1 GCA_947451035.1 Burkholderiales bacterium | reverse complement strand
GTCGTCGAGTTCCATGATCACGCCCTTGAGCGCGTTCTGGGCCTTCTCGTCGGGGATTTCCAGCAATTGCAGGATCACCGGCTGGTCCTTGCCCAGCATTTCTCCAGAGGCGATGCGAAACAGCAGGGCATAACCGATTTGGCCAGCAGCGCCAGTAACTGCAACGCGAACGGGGGACTTGCTCATGGACGATTCTCCGGGGGTGAGGGGGCTGAAAGGGGGTGGATCGACCGGGCGCTCGAGAGCGCGGCCGCCACAAATTGTACGGAGCAGTGTAGGGATGAACCCGACACAAGTCAAAAGTCTTATGTCTTACATAAGACATCTGTCGAAAATTGACGGTTTCGGATGGACGTTTGGCGGCCCCGTGTGCTGCAATCGAATCCATGAAAAACCCGACCCCCCCCGCGATCGCGACCGAACCTTCGGTGAGTGCGCGTGCGGGCGAAGGCGCAGCGCCGGCATTCAGCCCGCTGTACCAGCAGATCAAGACCTTGATGACACGCAGTCTGCAAGCCGGCGAGTGGCGTCCCGCAGAGGCCATCCCCAGCGAAATGGAGCTGGCTGCGCGATTCAAGGTCAGCCAGGGCACGGTGCGCAAGGCGGTGGACGAACTGGCCGCAGAGAACCTGCTGGTCCGGCGTCAGGGCAAGGGCACCTTTGTGGCCACCCATGCGGAGCAGAAGGTCCAGTACCGGTTCCTGCGTTTGCAGCCCGACGTCGGCGAGCCTGGCGGCGCGCGGCGTCACTTCATCGACTGCCGCCGCCTGCGCTGCCCGGCGGACGTGGCTCGCGCCCTCGAGCTCAAGCCGGGCGACGCCGTGGTCAACGTGCGCCGCGTGCTCAGCTTTTCTGATGCGCCTGTGGTGTTTGACGACATCTGGTTGCCTGGCCTGTTGTTCAAGGGCCTCACGGCCGAGCGGCTGAGCGACTACCGCGGCCCGATGTACGCACTGTTTGAAAGCGAGTTCGGCGTGCACATGATCCGCGCCGAAGAAAAGATCCGTGCCGTGGCTGCCGATCCGGCGACGGCCCCATTGCTGGGGGTGGACGTCGGGTTTCCCCTGCTCAGTGTCGAGCGGCTGTCGCTCACCTATGACGACAAGCCCGTTGAACTGCGCCGTGGCCTCTATCACACCTCGGGTTTTCACTACAGGAATGCTCTGAGCTGAAACGCGAAGACGCTGCATCACGCTCCCTCGGCATAGACGGCACCGTGCTTAATCTTGTGAATGTGGCGTTGCAATAAACTCAGTGTTTCCCCGTAAGGCCTCATCGAGAAAGTTGAAGATGACCGAAACCGTCAAATCGCGGCCCGAGTACCGCAATATCCACGTCACTCAGATCGTCAGTTACCGACTGCCGCCTGCCGGCATCGTGTCGATCCTCCACCGCATCAGCGGTTTTCTGATGTTCTTGCTGATGCCCTTCATCATCTGGATGTTTGACACCAGCCTGACCTCGGAAATCACCTACGGTCAGTTCACCTCCGTGTTTTCGGGCGGCATCGGTCCGGTGCCCGGGTGGTTCTTCAAGCTGGTGGCCCTGGCGCTGGTGTGGGCCTACCTGCACCATTTCATCGCCGGCTTGCGCCACCTCTGGATGGACATGACCCATGCGGTAACCCTCAAATTCGGGCACAACTCGGCGATCGTCACGCTCGCCCTCAGCGTGCTGCTGACGCTCTTGCTCGGGTTCAAGCTCTTCTTCTGACTCTGACGGACACGCACCCATGGCACAAAATTTCGGGTCGAAACGCATCGTTGTCGGTGCGCACTACGGATTCAGGGACTGGCTCTCGCAGCGCGTGACGGCCACCTTGATGGCTTTGTTTACCCTGGTGCTCATCGTGCAGGTTCTGCTGCCCGGTGAGATGAGCTACGACAAGTGGGCCGGCATTTTCTCCAGCCACTGGATGAAGAGCCTCACCTTCGTGGTGATCATTTCGCTGCTCTACCACGTGTGGGTGGGCATGCGCGACATCTGGATGGACTACATCAAGCCGGTCGGCCTGCGACTTGGGCTGCAGGTTTTTACGATCGCATGGCTGGTTGGCTGTGCGGGGTGGGCGATCCAAGTGCTCTGGAGGCTTTAATGGGTACTTCAATTCCAAAACGCAAGTTCGACGTCGTCATCGTCGGAGCAGGTGGTTCGGGCATGCGTGCATCGCTGCAACTGGCGCGCGCCGGCCTGAACGTGGCGGTGCTGTCCAAGGTCTTCCCGACGCGTTCGCACACGGTGGCGGCGCAAGGCGGTATCGGTGCGAGCCTGGGCAACATGTCCGAGGACAACTGGCACTACCACTTCTACGACACCGTCAAGGGCTCGGACTGGCTGGGCGATCAGGACGCGATCGAGTTCATGTGTCGCGAGGCCCCGAAGGTGGTCTACGAGCTTGAGCATCTGGGCATGCCGTTCGACCGCAACGCCGATGGCACGATCTACCAGCGGCCGTTTGGCGGGCACACCGCCAACTACGGCGAAAAACCGGTGCAACGCGCGTGCGCTGCGGCCGACCGCACCGGACACGCGATGCTGCACACGCTGTACCAGCAAAACGTGAAGGCGCGCACCAACTTCTTCGTCGAGTGGATGGCGCTGGACCTCATCCGCGACGCCGCGGGCGACGTGTTGGGCGTGACCGCGCTCGAGATGGAAACCGGTGAGGTGCACATCCTCGAGGCCAAGATCACGCTGATGGCCACCGGCGGTGCCGGTCGCATCTTTGCCGCATCGACCAACGCCTTCATCAATACCGGCGACGGTCTGGGCATGGCGGCCCGTGCGGGCATTCCGCTCGAAGACATGGAGTTCTGGCAGTTCCATCCGACCGGGGTGGCCGGTGCCGGGGTGCTGTTGACCGAAGGTTGCCGTGGCGAGGGCGCCATCTTGCGCAACAGCAACGGTGAGCGCTTCATGGAGCGCTACGCGCCGACGCTCAAGGACTTGGCGCCACGCGATTTCGTCTCGCGCTGCATGGACCAGGAAATCAAGGAAGGCCGTGGCTGCGGCCCCAACAAGGACCATGTGGTCCTCGACATGACCCACCTGGGCGCCGAGACCATCATGAAGCGGCTGCCCTCGGTCTACGAGATTGGCCATAACTTCGCCAACGTCGACATCACCAAGGAACCGATCCCGGTCGTGCCGACCATCCACTACCAGATGGGCGGTATTCCGACCAACATCAACGGGCAGGTGGTCGTGCCCAAGAACGGCAAGCCCAACGAGATCGTCAACGGGCTTTACGCCGTGGGCGAATGTGCCTGCGTCAGCGTGCACGGGGCCAACCGGCTGGGCACCAATTCACTGCTGGACCTGCTGGTGTTCGGTCGCGCAGCGGGTAATCACATCGTCGACAGCGACCTCAAGAAGCAGTCGCACAAGTCGCTGCCAGCCGATGTGGCCGACTTCACGCTGGGCCGCTTGAACAAGTTCCAGACCAGCACCGGTGGCGAGTACGCCCAGGACGTTGCCAATGACATCCGCGCCACGATGCAGCGCTACGCCGGTGTGTTCCGCACGCAGGCCACGATGGACGAGGGCGTCGTCGAGATCAAGAAGATTGCCGAGCGAGTCAAGGGCATACACCTGGCCGACAAGTCGAACGTCTTCAACACGGCTCGCATCGAGGCGCTGGAAGTCGAAAACCTGATCGAGGTTGCGCTGGCCACCATGGTGTCGGCTGCGGCCCGTCATGAAAGCCGTGGCGCACACACGGTGGACGACTACGCCAACTCGGTGGAGTTCCCCAACGGCCGCAACGACAAGGTGTGGATGAAGCACACGCTTTGGTACAGCGAGGCAAACCGGCTCGACTACAAGCCTGTGAACCTCAAGCCGCTGACCGCCGAATCGATCCCTCCTGTTGTGCGCACGTTCTGATGTCAGTGCCACGGACATGAAGCCATTTTTCATCAGCCTTTATCGCGACGGAGATCAGTCATGACCAAGCGCGTGTTCCAGATTTACCGCTACGACCCCGATACCGACACCAAGCCGCGCATGCAAACGATCGAGGTCGAACTCGACGGCAGCGAGCGCATGCTGCTCGATGCGCTCAACAAGCTCAAGGCGGTCGATCCCACGCTGTCGTTCCGGCGCTCGTGCCGTGAAGGTGTGTGCGGCTCCGACGCGATGAACATCAATGGAAAGAACGGCCTGGCTTGTCTGACCAACATGCTCACGCTGAAAGATCCCATCGTGCTCAAGCCTTTGCCCGGGTTGCCGGTGGTGCGCGATCTGATCGTCGACATGACGCAGTTTTTCAAGCAGTACAACTCGATCAAGCCGTACCTCGTCAACGACGAAGTGCCCCCCGAGAAGGAGCGCTTGCAGTCGCCTGAAGAGCGCGACGAGCTCAACGGACTCTACGAGTGCATCCTGTGCGCGAGCTGCTCGACGAGTTGCCCGAGTTTCTGGTGGAACCCTGACAAGTTCGTCGGTCCGGCAGGCCTGTTGCAGGCGTACCGCTTCATTGCCGACAGCCGCGATCAGGACACGGAGGCCCGACTCGACAATCTCGAAGATCCATACCGCTTGTTCCGTTGCCACACGATCATGAATTGCGTCGATGTCTGCCCCAAGAGTCTCAACCCGACCAAGGCGATCGGAAAGATCAAGGAAATGATGATTCGGCGAGCGGTCTGACCGGGCGCGCTCGCATCACCTCACTCATGGACGAACTGATCGATGAGCGCGCGCTGAGCAAGCTGCGCTGGAGGTGCCGGCGGGGGCTGCTCGAGAACGACCTGTTCATCGAACGGTTTTTTGCGAGGTACTCGAGTCACTTGACTCACAAGCAGGCGCAGGGATTGCTTGCGCTGATGGACCTGTCGGACAATGATCTGCTGGATCTCTTTCTGGCACGCCGGCAACCGCAGGGCGATTTGTTAAGCGAAGAGGTCGTCGATGTCTTGCGTCAGGTGCGCGAGACTCGATGACAGCCGGGCTGTGAGCCCACACAACGATTTTTTAGCAGCCAATAAATCAAGGACTGACCATGAACCCTTCTGACGTGAAAGCCACCTTGTCGTTCTCGGACGGCAGCCCGAGCATGGATTTGCCGATCTTCAAGGGTTCGGTCGGTCCTGACGTGATCGACATCCGCAAGCTGTATGGCCAGACCGGCAAGTTCACCTATGACCCGGGCTTCCTGTCCACGGCGTCGTGCAATTCGAAGATCACCTACATCGATGGCGACAAGGGCGAACTGCTGTACCGCGGCTACCCGATTGAGCAACTGGCTGTCGGCTGCGACTACCTTGAGACCTGCTATTTGCTGCTCAAGGGCGAGTTGCCCAACGCGACCCAGAAGGAAGACTTCACCAAGCTCGTGACCAACCACACCATGGTCAATGAGCAGATGCAATTCTTCCTGCGGGGCTTTCGCCGCGACGCGCATCCGATGGCGATCATGACGGGCCTGGTGGGCGGGATGTCGGCCTTCTATCACGACAGCACCGACATCAATAACCCGGAGCACCGCGAGATTGCGGCCATTCGGCTGATCGGCAAGATGCCCACCCTGGTGGCCATGGCCTACAAGTATTCGGTCGGCCAGCCCTTCATCTATCCGAAGAACGACCTGTCCTACGCGGGCAACTTCATGCGGATGATGTTCGCAACGCCTTGCGAGGATTACGAGCCCAATGAGGTGCTCGTGCGCGCCATGGACCGCATCTTCATCCTGCACGCCGACCATGAGCAAAATGCGTCGACCTCGACGGTTCGCTTGTGCGGCTCGTCAGGCACCAACCCGTTTGCTGCCATCGCTGCAGGCGTGGCCTGCCTGTGGGGCCCGGCTCACGGCGGCGCCAATGAGGCTGCGCTGACGATGCTCGAAGACGTGCAGAAGATGGGCGGCGTCGAGAAGATCGGCGAGTTCATCAAGCAGGTCAAGGACAAGAACTCGAACGTCAAGCTGATGGGCTTTGGTCACCGTGTCTACAAGAACTACGACCCGCGTGCCAAGTTGATGCGCGAGACCTGCCACGAGGTGCTCTCGGCGCTGGGGCAGAACAACGATCCGATTCTCAAGTTGGCCATGGCACTCGAGAAGATCGCCCTCGAGGACGAGTACTTCGTGTCCCGCAAGCTGTACCCGAACGTCGACTTCTATTCGGGCATCGTGCAGCGCGCCATGGGCATTCCGGTGTCGTTGTTCACCGCGATCTTCGCGCTGGCTCGCACGGTGGGCTGGATCGCCCAGCTCAACGAAATGATCGGCGACCCCGAGTACAAGATCGGTCGTCCGCGTCAGTTGTTCAACGGGTCGCCAGCTCGCACTGTGCGCCCGATCAGCGAGCGCTGAAGCAGCCGGTTTCTCACCTCTCGAGACCCGGCTGCATGCCGGGTTTCTTCCATATGGCTTCGCCGCATCAAAGGGGCTTTCCCATGGGGCGCACGCTCTACGACAAACTCTGGGACGAACACGTCGTCCACACCGAGGAAGATGGCACCACCGTCCTCTACATCGATCGCCACCTGCTTCATGAGGTGACGAGCCCGCAGGCTTTTGAAGGTCTGGACCTGGCGGGGCGCAAGGTGTGGCGCTTGTCGGCGAACCTGGCGGTCAGTGACCACAACGTGCCGACCACCGACCGTTCGCACGGCATTTCCGATCCGGTGTCACGCCTGCAGGTCGACACCCTCGACGCCAATTGCGATCGGGCCGGTATCACCCAGTTCAAGATGAACGACCGTCGACAGGGCATCGTCCATGTCATCGGCCCTGAGCAAGGTGCCACCTTGCCGGGCATGACGGTGGTGTGCGGTGATTCGCACACGTCCACCCATGGGGCATTCGCCGCGTTGGCGCACGGCATCGGCACCAGCGAGGTGGAGCATGTTCTGGCCACCCAGACGTTGCTCGCCAAGAAAGCCAAGAACTTGCTGATCCGCATTGACGGCGTGTTGCCCGCAGGGTGTGGCGGCAAGGATCTGGTGCTCGCCGTCATCGGCAAGATCGGAACGGCCGGCGGCACGGGCTACACGATTGAATTCGCCGGATCGGCCATCCGCGCGCTGAGCATGGAAGCTCGAATGACGGTGTGCAACATGGCCATCGAAGCCGGAGCGCGTGCCGGTCTGATCGCATTTGATGAAACCACCTTGCAGTATGTGAAGGGGCGGCCGTTCACGCCCAAGGGCATCGAATGGGATCAGGCGGTGACCTATTGGCGCACGCTGCATTCGGATGCCGATGCGTGCTTTGACCAGGTGGTCGAACTCGATGCTGCGAGCATCCGACCGCAAGTCACCTGGGGCACTTCGCCCGAGATGGTGCTGTCGATCGACGACCGGACCCCGGATCCCGAGCGGGAAAACGACGCCAACAAACGCGGCGCCATCGAGCGTGCTCTCGAGTACATGGGGCTGCAGCCGAATGTGGCGATCAGCGCGGTGAGCATCGACAAGGTCTTCATCGGCTCATGCACGAACTCACGCATCGAAGACATGCGCGAGGCTGCCGCGGTGGTTCGTCGGCTGGGGCGCAAGCTGGCAGCCAACGTGAAGATCGCCATGGTGGTGCCCGGTTCCGGCCTGGTCAAGGAGCAGGCTGAACGCGAGGGGCTGGACCAGGTGTTCAAGGCCGCCGGGTTCGAGTGGCGCGAACCCGGGTGCTCCATGTGCCTGGCGATGAACGCCGATCGACTGGAGCCGGGCGAGCGCTGCGCGTCCACCTCGAACCGAAACTTCGAGGGCCGGCAAGGCGCGGGTGGTCGCACCCATCTGGTCAGCCCGGCCATGGCCGCAGCGGCTGCGATCGAAGGCCATTTCGTCGATGTGAGTCGGCTGGCGTGAACCTTTTGGGCACTTGCGCCTTCGAACCGATTGACCCCATTCCCGAGAAGACTCCATGAACCGTCTGTTTTTTGCGCTTGCCGCTGTTGTGGTTTTCCTGTCCGGTTGCAATACCCTGGCTGGGGTTGGCAAGGATGTGCAGCGTGCGGGCGAGGCGGTCGAAGACGTAGCGAAAAGAAAGTGACTCTGCGATGAATCCATTTCGTGTGCACAAGGGGCTGGTGGCCCCGATCGACAGGGACAACGTCGACACCGATGCCATCATCCCGAAGCAGTTCCTCAAGTCGATCAAGAAGTCAGGCTTTGGCGAGAACCTGTTCGATGCGTGGCGCTACCTTGATGCGGGGTTTCCGGGTCAGGACCCTGCCTCGCGCACACCCAACCCCGACTTCGTGCTGAACCAGCCGCGCTATCGCGGTGCGTCGGTGCTGATCGCCCGGGAGAACTTTGGTTGCGGATCGTCCCGCGAGCACGCACCGTGGGCGTTGGATCAGTACGGCTTTCGTGCGCTGATCGCCCCGAGCTTCGCTGACATCTTCTTCAACAACTGTTTCAAGAACGGCCTGCTGCCCATCGTGCTGCCAGCGGCTCAGGTCAACCGCCTGTTTGATGATGTCGCGGCGTTTGTCGGCTACGAACTCACGGTGGATCTGGAACGTCAGGTCGTGATCAAGCCCGATGGCGAGGCCTGGCCGTTTGAAGTGCAGGCTTTCCGCAAGTTCTGCATGCTCAACGGCTTTGACGACATCGGTCTGACCTTGCGTTACGAGGACAAGATCAAGAGTTACGAGTCAGAGCGTTTGCTGAAAAAACCATGGCTGGCCCATACCCTTTGATTTCTGCCACAGAACCTGCTGAGGAATTTGACCTGTGAACATAGCCATCCTGCCCGGCGACGGTATCGGCCCCGAGATCGTGGCCGAGGCGGTTCGGGTGCTCGACGTGCTCGAACTGCCCTTCAACACCGACAGCGCGCTGGTCGGCGGTGCCGCCTACGAAGCGCATGGGCATCCCCTGCCGCAGGCCACGCTCAAGCTGGCCCAAGATGCCGATGCGGTGCTGTTCGGTGCTGTGGGCGACTGGAAGTTCGACACGCTCGAGCGCTCGTTGCGCCCCGAGCAGGCGATCCTCGGTTTGCGCAAGCACTTGCAGCTGTTTGCCAATTTCCGCCCGGCCATCTGCTACCCGCAACTCACCCACGCATCGAGCCTCAAGCCCGAGCTGATCGGTGGCCTCGACATCCTGATCGTTCGCGAGCTCACGGGCGACATCTACTTCGGCCAGCCGCGCGGCCGGCGCGAGTCGCCCGATGGCGCCTTCAAGGGGCACCCCGAGGCGTTCGACACCATGCGCTACTCGCGCCCCGAGATCGAGCGCATCGCCCACGTGGCCTTCCAGGCCGCTCGCAAGCGCAGCAAGCGCGTGACCAGCGTCGACAAGGCCAACGTGCTCGAGACGTTCCAGTTCTGGCGCGACGTGATGACCGAGGTGCACGCGGAATATCCGGACATCGAGCTCGACCACATGTACGTCGACAACGCGGCGATGCAACTGGTCAAGGCACCCAAGAAGTTCGACGTGCTCGTCACCGGCAACATGTTCGGCGACATCCTGTCTGACGAGGCGGCCATGCTCACCGGCTCGATCGGCATGCTGCCTT
Organism: Burkholderiales bacterium; assembly: GCA_947451035.1. GTDB lineage: Bacteria > Pseudomonadota > Gammaproteobacteria > Burkholderiales > Burkholderiaceae_C > PBB1. Next base: position 8,454 of record CANFXR010000059.1, on the reverse strand, counting down.
CGGCGTCGCTCAACTCGGAAAATCGTGGCCTGTATGAGCCCAGCCACGGCAGCGCGCCCGACATCGCCGGCAAGAACATCGCCAATCCGCTGGCAACGATCCTGTCGTTGGCCATGATGCTGCGCTTTTCGTTGAATCAGGCCGAGGCCGCGTTGCGTGTCGAGGCGGCGGTGGTGAAGGTGCTTGAAGCCGGCCTGCGCACGGCTGACATCTGGTCCGAGGGTACTCAGCGCGTGGGCACCCGGGAAATGGGATCAGCGGTGGTTGCTGCGCTGAAGGCTGCGTGAACAGGGTGCGGGACAAGAAATTGAAGGACGGGTCGCGATGAAACTGGTTGGATTGGTGGGTTGGCGCGGGATGGTGGGCTCGGTGTTGCTCGATCGCATGCAGCAAGAGGGCGACTTTCCGCTGATCGAGCCGGTGTTTTTCAGCACCAGCAATGCCGGTGGCAAGGCTCCGGCACAGGCACGCAACGAGTCGACGTTGCAAGACGCCTATGACATCGACGCGCTCAAGCGATGCGACATCATCCTCACGGCGCAAGGCGGCGACTACACCACCGAGGTGTTTGCGAAGTTGCGTGCCACGGGCTGGAACGGTCACTGGATCGACGCGGCGTCGACGCTGCGCATGAAAAGCGATGCCGTGATCGTGCTCGACCCTGTGAACCTGCCGGTCATTCAGGATGCGCTGGCCAAAGGTGGGCGCAACTGGATCGGTGGCAACTGCACGGTCAGCTGCATGCTGATGGGCGTGGGCGCGCTCTACAAGGCCGGTCTGGTCGAGTGGATGAGCACGCAGACCTATCAGGCCGCTTCAGGCGGCGGCGCCCAGCACATGCGCGAGTTGCTCACGCAGTTCGGCACCCTGAACGCCGAGGTGCGTGATCTGCTCGACGACCCGAAAAGCGCGATCCTCGAGATCGATCGCCGGTTGCTCGCCAAGCAACGGGCCTTGACCTCAACCGAGACCGCGCAGTTCGGCGCGCCGCTGGCCGGTTCGCTGATTCCCTGGATCGACAAGGATCTCGGCGTGGGCAAAAACCGGGATGACGACGGCTGGGGCGTCAGCCGCGAAGAGTGGAAGGGCGGCGCCGAGACCAACAAGATCCTGGGGCAGGGCGAGGGCTTCGCTCTTCCGGCTGTTCCGGTCGATGGGTTTTGTGTCCGCGTGGGCGCCATGCGTTGCCACAGCCAGGCGCTGCTTTTCAAGCTCAAGAAGAACGTGCCGATCGCCGATATCGAGGAGTTGATCGCGCAAGACAACGCTTGGGTTCAGGTTGTCCCCAACAATCGGGAGGACACCGTTCGCCAGTTGACGCCGGTGGCTGTCACCGGAACGCTGAACATTCCCGTGGGGCGCTTGCGCAAGATGGCGATGGGCCCCGAGTACTTGGGGGCATTCACGATCGGAGACCAACTGCTGTGGGGGGCTGCCGAGCCGTTGCGCCGGATGTTGCGCATCCTGCTTGAGGCTTGAGCCGGACCGGCGTACCTCGTGATGTTGCGATGTGGGGACAAACCTGACTTATTTCAGGTAGTTCATCAACTTGTCAGCCTATGTGCTTGATGCTATTGTGTTTTGTCAAATTTTCCGATGGTGACTGGGCCCGTGTGACTGGGGCTTAGACTGGTTTTTACGGGCCGCCATCCGGTTCGCTTGTGTGGTTTGGGAGACGCCTTGAATAAATCGAAGCAGCAGCTGGGGCGTTTCGCCCTGACCGGCGTAGCCCTCGCCGCTTTGGCGCTTGGTACGGCAGACGCTTGGGCCCTCGGGCTGGGTCGACTGTCTGTGCAGTCGAGCCTGGGTGAAACGCTGCGTGCCGAAATTGACGTCACGAGCCTCACCCCCGAGGAAGCAGCCAACCTCAAGATCCGTATCGCACCACCTGACTCCTATCGGGCAGCGGGCGTGGACTACAACAGCGTGTTGCCGACCACGCAGGCCGCACTGCTCAGGCGTCCCGATGGATTGCCCTTTCTTCGGCTGACCAGCGACCGCGTGGTGCAAGAGCCATTCGTCGATGTGATCCTCGAGTTGTCGTGGTCGACCGGCCGCCTGGTTCGCGAATACACGCTGCTGTTCGACCCGCCTTCCGATCGTGCGACAGCCAGCGCTCAGGCCGCGGTGCCTCTGACGGCTCCGGCGTTTTCCACCTCGGCTCCCGCGCAATCCGCCGTGCCGCCCGTACCCCCGACCCCCTCAGTGGCGCAGGCCCCTCGCGAGGTGCCTGAAGCCCCCAAGCCGGCGGCACCGGAACGGGCCGCGAAGCGAGTCGCTGAACCCAAACCCGCTGTGGCAGCGGCGGCCGACTCTGCTGGCGAAACTTACCGGGTTCGCTCAGGCGACACCCTGACCGCAATCGCCTTGCGCAAGCGAGCCGGTAGCGTGTCGCTCGATCAGATGCTGGTGGCGCTGTACCGAGGCAATCCGCAGGCCTTCATCGGCGACAACATCAACCGCTTGAAGTCTGGTGTCGTGCTCGACGTACCGGGCGCGACCTTGGCCGCGGCGGTCGACGCCGCTGAGGCACGGCGCTTGATCGTGGCGCAAAGCTCGGACTTTGGAAGCTTCCGCCAGAAGCTGGCGGACGCCGTGCCGCAAGTGCAGGCCGATGCCGCGACCCGCAAGGACGCCGGCAAGGTGCAAGCAAGCGTGGATGACGCCAAGGCTGTTCCTGCGCTGACGCCCGACAAGCTCACGCTCAGCAAGGCCGCCTCAGCGCCCGCTTCGTCGGCGCCGGAGGCCCGCATTTCCAAGGACAAGGAAAAGCAGGACGCCGCCATCCGCATGGCCGAACTGTCCAAGAACGTCGAAGACCTCAAGAAGCTGTCTGGTGCCACGGGCGCAAGCAAGGACGCGGCTGCCCCGTCTGCTGCGCCAGCGCAGGTCAAGCCTGCGGTGCCTGCGGCGGCTGAGTCACCGTCGCTGGCCGAAGCGGCCGCGTCGTCGCCGGTCGCCGTGGCCGAGGCACCAGCGTCGTCGACCACCCCGGCCGATGCTGTGGCCTGGCCAAAGACTGTCGCACCGCCCAAGGCGATGGCGGCTTCGCAGCCTGCGTCCGCCGTGGCCACAGCCGAGGATCTAGAGTCTGGGTTTCTGAGCGAACTGCTGGAAAACAACCTCACCAGCCTCATCGCGGGCGGGGTCGCCTTGCTGGCGTTGCTGGGCCTCGGCGTCTACCGGGCGAGACGGCCCAAGCTGGACTCCGGAGAAACCTCATTTCTCGAGAGTCGACTGCAGCCGGACTCCTTCTTCGGGGCCAGCGGCGGTCAACGCATCAACACCCGCGAGTCGGCCGGTGGCGCTGCGTCATCGATGAACTATTCGCTCAGCCAGCTCGATGCCATCGGAGATGTTGACCCGGTGGCCGAGGCCGACGTGTACCTCGCCTACGGGCGGGATCTGCAGGCCGAGGAGATCCTCAAGGAGGCGATGCGCAGCGCTCCGGAGCGCATGGCGATTCGCACGAAATTGCTCGAGGTCTATGCCAAGCGGCGCGACACCAAGGGGTTTGAACTGTTGGCGACGCAGTTGTACCCACTCACCCAAGGGGAGGGCGAAGACTGGGCCACGGCGCAGGCGCTCGGGCTTGAGATCGATCCTGAAAATCCGCTGTATCAGCCTGGTGGAAGGCCGGAGTCGGTTCTTCCAGGCGACTCTGGACTCAACTATGAGCCGTTGGGCGTCAGCACGATGCCACAGTCGGTTCTGCCCGCCCCGACTCCTTTCGCCGATTCGACCAGTGCGTCAGCCCATGCGTTGATGTCACTCGACGAGTCTGAGCCCGCGCCTTCGGGTGAAGTTGACTTCCATCTGGATCTGGACGAGTCGGAACCGGACGCCCCCGAGGCCACCCCGCCCGTGGCATCGATGGATGCGTTCGACCTCGACGAGCCGCCGTCGATCGCCGGGTCCTCCGAAGGTGAGCCGACCGCACCCGCTCCGTTTGAGCTTTCCGCGTTCGAGCCTGCCGAGGCTGCTTCGAGTTCGGCGGCACCACTCGAATTCGACCTGTCGGATATTTCCCTCGACCTCGATGAGCCCGCCAGCCCGGCGGCGCAGCCCGCCGAGGATGAGCCAGACGTGCTGATCGATGAGGGCATCGAGGATGTCGAAAGCGACCCGTTGGCTCGCAAACTGGAACTGGCTGAAGAATTCCGCCTGATCGGTGACGTCGAAGGCGCCCGTGACCTGTTGCAGGAAATCGCCACCAATGCCGAGGGCGCGATGAAGGCCAAGGCGCTGGCGATGCTCGAAAACCTCGGTTGAGGGCCGCACAACCCCATCGAGCTGCGAAGCTTCGCCGCCCCCAAGCGCGATGAGGCTGGCCTTGGGCGTGAGCTACCGGGGCGTTGCCTACTGTGGCTGGCAGCGGCAACCCACCGACCACACGGTTCAGGGGTGTGTCGAAAAGGCGCTCTCGTGCTTTGCCGACAGGCCGGTCGAGGTGACTTGCGCCGGTCGCACCGACACCGGGGTGCACGCGCTCAATCAGGTCGTGCACTTCGACACCGATCTTGACCGCGAGATCGTCTCCTGGGTACGCGGGACCAACCGGTACCTGCCAAGCGACATCGCGATCCAGTGGTGCACGCCGGTGGCCGATGATTTCCATGCCCGCTTCAGCGCACGCGGGCGGCGCTACACCTACGTGCTGCGCGAGTCGCCAGTCCGGCCCGCCCTGGAAGCCGGCCTGGTCGGCTGGGTGTTCAGGCCGCTCGACGGCCTCGCCATGCAGCAAGCTGCCCAAACGCTGGTGGGTGAGCATGACTTTTCGGCGTTTCGCTCGTCCCAGTGCCAGGCCTTGTCACCCGTCAAGCAGTTGAAGCGGCTCGACATCACACGCAGCGGCGCCTACTGGCGGTTTGACTTTGACGCGAGCGCCTTCTTGCATCACATGGTGCGCAACATCATGGGCTGTCTGGTGTCCATCGGCTCCGGCGCCCAGCCGGTGCCGTGGATGGCGCAGGTGCTGGCCTCGCGCAGCCGGGACTGCGCCGCCCCCACGTTTGCCGCCGAGGGTCTCTACTTTGCCGGCGCCTACTACGAGCCGCAGCATCCGATCCCCACCCACACACCAGCGCACGACTGGTTGCCCTGACACTCACGACATGGACACAAGCACCCGCACACGCATCAAGATCTGCGGGCTCACGCGCGAGCAGGACGTTGACGACGCGGTGCGAGCCGGCGCCGATGCCATCGGCTTCGTGATGTACGACAAAAGCCCGCGCCACGTCAGTGTCGAGCGGGCGGCTGAGCTGGCACGGCGCCTGCCGCCGTTCGTGGTGCCCGTGGGCCTGTTCGTCAACGCCCGGCCCGAATTGATCGCTGCGGCGGCGGCGGCCATGCCCACGCTGCTGCTGCAGTTTCATGGGGACGAAACGCCGCAGGCGTGTCTTGATGCCAAGCGGCCATTCCTGCGCGCGGCGAGGCTGTGCGAGGGGTTCGATTTGCTAGACTTTGCCGCCCGCAATCCAGGCGCGCTCGCCATCTTGCTCGACGCCCATGTCGAGGGTTACGGCGGCGGCGGAAAGGTCTTCGATTGGTCGCTCGTCCCTCAAGGCGTGTCCCTTCCCCTCGTTTTGTCTGGTGGGTTGCATGCCGAAAATGTGATCGAAGGCATTCTTCGCGTGCGGCCCTGGGCCGTTGACGTGAGCTCCGGCGTGGAGCAGTCCAAAGGCGTCAAGGACGCCGCTGCGATGCGCCGGTTTTGTGAGCAGGTGCGCGAGGCAGACGCCCGCATCGCTGCCAACCCAAGTTGAAGATTGAGACCCCCCATGTTTGATTACCAGCAGCCCGACGCCAGCGGCCATTTCGGGCCCTACGGCGGCACCTTCGTGGCCGAAACACTCATCCATGCGCTCGATGAGTTGAAGCAGGCCTACGCCGAGGCGCAGGCCGATCCCGCCTTCCGGGCCGAGTTCGAATACGAACTGGCCCACTTCGTGGGGCGTCCCAGCCCGATCTACCACGCCGCGCGCATCAGCCGCGAACTGGGCGGCGCGCAGATCTACCTCAAGCGCGAAGACCTCAACCACACCGGCGCGCACAAGATCAACAACACCATCGGCCAGGCGATGCTCGCGCGCCGCATGGGCAAGCCGCGGGTGATCGCTGAAACCGGCGCCGGCCAGCACGGCGTGGCCACGGCCACCATCTGCGCGCGTTACGGCCTTGAATGCGTGGTCTACATGGGCAGCGAGGACGTCAAGCGCCAGTCGCCCAACGTGTACCGCATGAACCTGCTGGGCGCCACCGTGGTGCCCGTGGAGAGCGGCTCCAAGACGCTGAAAGACGCGCTCAACGAGGCGCTGCGCGACTGGGTCACCAACGTCGAGCGCACGTTCTACATCATCGGCACCGTGGCCGGGCCGCACCCTTATCCGATGATGGTGCGCGACTTCCAGCGCGTGATCGGCGACGAATGCCTGGTGCAGATGCCTGAGATGATCGGCGGCCAGCCCGATGCCGTGATCGCCTGCGTGGGCGGCGGCAGCAATGCGATGGGCATCTTCTACCCCTACATCCAGCACGAAGGCACCCGCCTGATCGGCGTCGAGGCCGCGGGCCTGGGCATCGAGACGGGCCGCCATGCGGCGTCGCTCAGCGCGGGCACGCCCGGCGTGCTGCACGGCAACCGCACCTATTTGCTGCAGGACCCCAACGGCCAGATCATCGAGACCCACTCGGTGTCGGCCGGCCTTGACTACCCCGGCGTCGGTCCGGAGCACGCGTTCCTCAAGGACATCGGCCGCGCCGAGTACGTGGGCATCACCGACGACGAGGCGCTCAAGGCCTTCCACATTCTGTGTCGCACCGAAGGGATCATCCCTGCGCTCGAATCGAGCCATGCAGTGGCACATGCGATGAAGATGGCGCCCACCATGCGACCTGATCAAAGCCTGCTGGTCAACCTGTCGGGACGTGGCGACAAGGACATCGGCACGGTGGCTGATCTGTCCAACGCGCAGTTCTACTGCCGCCCGTCGTGCCGCGGCGAGACCGTCAAGGGCGGCGAAGTCGCCATGAAAGGTCCGAAATGAGCCGCATCGCCACCACCTTCGAGTTGCTCAAGCGCGATGGGCGCAAGGCGCTGATCCCGTTCATCACCGCCGGTGATCCGCACGCTGAAAGCACGGTCGACATCCTGTGCGCGATGGCCGACGCCGGCGCCGATGTGATCGAACTCGGCGTGCCTTTTTCCGACCCGATGGCCGATGGCCCGGTGATCCAGCGTGCCGCAGAGCGTGCGCTGGTGCGCGGCATCGGCATGCCGCAGGTGCTCGATTACGTGCGGCGCTTCCGTGAGCGCAACGCGACCACGCCGATGGTACTCATGGGCTACGCCAACCCGATCGAACGCTACGGTGTGGACCGCTTCGTGGCCGATGCGAAGGCCGCCGGCGTCGACGGCGTGCTGGTGGTCGATTACCCGCCCGAAGAGTGCGAGGCGTTTGCACGCACGCTGCACAGCCACCAGATGGACCCGATCTTCCTGCTGGCACCGACGTCGACCGAGCAGCGCATGATCGAAGTCGGCCGCGTGGCCCGCGGCTACGTCTACTACGTGTCGCTCAAGGGCGTCACCGGGGCCGGCCACCTGGACGTCGGCGGCGTCGCCGCGATGCTGCCGCGCATACGCCAGCATGTGCACGTGCCGGTGGGTGTAGGCTTTGGCATCCGCGACGCAGCGACGGCCAAGGCGGTGGCTGCCTTGTCCGATGCGGTGGTGATCGGCTCGGCGCTGGTGCAGTTGCTGGAGACCCAGACGCCCGAGGCAGCGCCGGCTGCCGCCGGCCGGTTCATCGCTGAAATTCGCGCCGCGCTGGACACCTTGCCAGGAGAAACTGCATGAGTTGGCTCGAAAAACTGCTGCCATCCAAGATCCAGCAGACCGACCCCAGCGAGCGCCGCTCGGTGCCCGAGGGTCTTTGGATCAAGTGCCCATCTTGCGAAACGGTGCTCTACAAGACCGACCTCGAGCAAAACATCAACGTGTGCCCGAAGTGCTCACACCACCACCGCATTGGTGCGCGCGCGCGGCTCGATGCCTTTCTGGACCCGGAAGGCCGCTACGAGCTGGGGCAAGAGGTGGTGCCGGTTGACGCGCTGAAATTCAAGGACAGCAAGAAGTACCCCGAGCGGCTCAAGCAAGCGCTTGAGGCCACCGGCGAGACCGACGCGCTGGTCGTGTTTGGTGGCGCGGTGCGCAGCTTGCCGGTGGTGGTCGCTTGCTTCGAGTTCCAGTTCATGGGCGGCTCGATGGGCTCGGTGGTGGGCGAGCGTTTCGTGCGTGGCGTCGAGACGGCCGTGCAGCAAAAAACCCCCTTCATCAGTTTCACCGCCACGGGTGGTGCGCGCATGCAAGAAGGCCTGCTCAGCCTGATGCAAATGGCCAAGACCAACGCCGCGCTCACGCGCCTGGCCAAGGCGCGCTTGCCCTACATC
>CANFXR010000058.1 GCA_947451035.1 Burkholderiales bacterium | reverse complement strand
ATTTCGCTGTGGCTGAGCACCCGCAGGCGCGGCGCGGCGCGTTTGAGCAGGCGGGCCATCGGGGCGCGGATCATGTCGGGCACCAGCAGGCAGGCGGGCACGCCGAGGTCTTCCTGGCGCTTGGCCGATTCGGCGGCGTGGCGGCCCAGCGTGTCGGCCACGCCCGGGTCGAGTGCGGCGCCGTGCGGCGAGGTGAGCGCCTGGGTGACCAGCCGCTCCAGATCGGGTTCGAGCGCGATGACGTCGAGCTCCTTGCTCGGGCCGTAGATCTGCTGAACGATGGATGGCGCCAGGTGCACGCGGATGCGGCGGGCCAGCTCGGCGGGGTCGGTGACGGTCGAAGAGTGTTCGGCCAGGCTCTCGACGATGGAGCGCATGTCGCGGATGTGGACGCCTTCTTCCAGCAGCAGCTGGAGCACTTTCTGAAGGGCCGGAATCGAAACCATCTTGGGCACCACTTCCTCGATCATCTTCGGAGCCAGTTTGGTCACGTGTTCGACCAGTTGCTGGACCTCCACCCGACCCAACAACTTGGCGGCGTGGAGTTGCATCAAGTGTGAAAGATGGGTGGCCACGACGGTCGAGCAATCAACCACCGTAAAGCCGCTCATTTGGGCTGTTTCGCGCTGGCGTTCCTCGATCCACACGGCTGGCAGACCGAACGCCGGATCGGTGGTGCGCGTGCCGATCAGGTTGGTGTTGGCGCCGCCCGGGTTGATGGCCAGCCACATGCCGGGGAAGGCCTCTCCCTCGCCCACCACCGCGCCGCGCAGCGTCAGGCGGTACATGCTGGGCTTGAGCTCGAGGTTGTCGCGGATGTGCACCGGCGGCGGCAGGAAACCGACGTCCTGCGCGAACTTGCGGCGCACGCCCTTGATGCGCACCAGCAAGTCGCCGTCGCGCGCCTTGTCGACCAGCGAGATCAACCGGTAGCCGACCTCCAGGCCCAGCGTGTCGATCGGCAGCAAGTCGTCCCAGCTGGCCTCGGCGTTGGCTTCGGTCACCGGCGTCTTGGACTTCGTCGGCGCGTTCTTCGCCCGGCGGTCGCGCTCGCGCATCCAGTAAGACGAATAGCCCAGGGTCGAGGCGATCATCAGGAACACCACGTGCGGCATGCCCGGAATCAGCCCCAGCGTGCCGATCACGCCGGCAGTGATGCCCAGCGCGCGTGGCGAGTTGAACATCTGCGCGGCGATCTGCGTGCCCACGTCCTGGTCCTTGCCCACGCGCGACACCACCATCGCGGCGGCCACCGAGATCAGCAGGCCCGGGATCTGCGCGACCAGCGCATCGCCCACGGCCAGCACGATGTAGCTGTCGGCGGCATCGCCGGCCGACAGCCCGTGCTGGGCCACGCCGATGATGAAGCCGCCAATGATGTTGATCACCAGGATCAGCAAGCCGGCCATCGCGTCGCCACGCACGAACTTGCTGGCACCGTCCATGGAGCCGAAGAACTCGGCCTCGTCGCCCACTTCGGCGCGGCGGCGCTTGGCTTCCTTCTCGTCGATCAGGCCGGCGTTGAGGTCGGCGTCGATCGCCATTTGCTTGCCGGGCATGGCATCCAGCGTGAAGCGCGCGCCAACTTCAGCGATGCGCTCGGCACCCTTGGTGACCACCACGAAGTTGATGACCACCAGGATCGCGAAGACGATCAGACCGACCGCGAAGTTGCCGCCGATCAGGAAGTGGCCGAAAGACTCGATCACCGCGCCGGCAGCACCCGGGCCGGTGTGGCCTTCCATGAGCACCACGCGGGTGGACGCCACGTTGAGCGACAAGCGCAGCAAGGTGGTCAGCAAGATCACCGTGGGGAAGGCGGCGAAGTCGAGCGGACGCACCATGTACGACGCGACCATCATCACCATCAGCGCCATCGCGATGTTGAAGGTGAACAGCAAGTCGAGCGCGAAGGGCGGCAGCGGCAGCACCATCATCGACAGCACCATCACGATGAACACCGGCGCCATAAGCGCCTTGATGGCGCCGGCGTTGGGGCCCAGCCAGCCCTTGATCTGCAATGCAAGCGGGTTCATTCAGCGTCCTCCGTTGAGGGCTTGGCGTTGTGGGGGTCGAGCTCGGGCGGCACCGGCAGCTCGGGCAGCTCGCCGGGCATCGCGCCGCGTCCGCTCATGGCGGCACGCAGCTGGTAGACGTAGGCCAGCACCTGGGCCACCGCGCCAAACAGCGCGGCCGGGATTTCCTGATCGATCTCGGCGTGGGCGTACAGCGCCCGGGCGAGCATCGGGGCTTGCAGCACCGGCACTTGCGCGCCACGCGCGGTGTCGCGGATGGTCATGGCCAGCAGGTCGGCACCCTTGGCAACCACGCGCGGCGCGGCCATGCGGGCATCGTCGTACTTGAGGGCGACCGCATAGTGGGTCGGGTTCATCACCACCAGATCGGCGGTGGGAACGGCCGCCAGCATGCGGCGACGCGAGGCGTCGCGCATGATCTGTTTCTGGCGGCTCTTGACTTCCTGGTTGCCCTCGGATTCCTTGTGTTCCTGCTTTTGTTCCTGCACGCTCATCTTGAGCTTGTCGGCGTTGAGGAACTTCTGCAGCGGCGCGTCGACCAGCGCGAACAGCGCCAGCACACCGAGCAGCAGCCACAGCCCGTGCTCGACGGTGCTGCCGGCGTGCGCCAGCCCGGCGGCCAACGGCATGGCCAGCAGGCTGCGGAATTCATCGACGTGGCGGTACAGGTACAAGCTGCCCACGGTGCCCAGGATCAGCGCCAGCACCGACGCCTTGATGGCATCGACCAGCTGCTGCTTGGCGAACAAGCGGGTGACGCCGGCGATCAGGTGGAACGGCGTGGCCTTGGGCATCAGCGGCTTGAGCGTGAAGTTCCAGCCGCCGATCGCCAGCCCGCTGGCGATGGCGATGAGCGTCATCCACAGACCCAGCGGTGCGACCACCCACAGCAGCGTCTGGGTGATGTCGCGCAGCTGCGCGAACATGGCGGTGGGCTCGCGCATGGCCGCCGCATTGAAGTGCAGGCCGCGCGCCAGACCCTGGTGCAGCCAGTCGACCAGCCTCGGCGTGGCAAAGGCCAGACCCAGGCCGCCACCGGCCAGCATGGCGAAATGGCCCAGGTCCCGCGAGCGCGGAACGTTGCCATCTTCGCGTGCCTTCTTCAGCTTGCGGGCTGAGGCGGGCAGCTTGCGGTCTTGGTCGTCTTGGTTGGCCATGGTCGGCAGGCAGGGGAAACAACACGCGGGAATCGCGTGATCCGATTGTTCCCAGCCGGTGGCCGGACTTGAGCGAGAGAAACGGGGAAAAGGCCGCCCTTCTCGGGCGCTTCAGGCGGGCCCGCGCAGGCCGCGGGCAGCTACTGGAACATCGCCAGCATGCGTTCGAGCGCCGAGGTGAACGGCATTTCCATGAGCGACAAGGTCAGCAGCACGCCAACCATGCCCACCGTCAGCGTGATCGGGAATCCGATCGCGAAGATGTTCATCTGCTGGGCCACCCGGGCGATGACGCCGAGCACGAGGTTGGTGAACAGCAGCATGGCGATCAGCGGCAAGGCGATCCACAGGCCCAGGCTGAACATCTCGGCGCCCCACAGCTCGGGACGCGTGGCGCGCAGGAAGGCGAACGGCTCGTCGCCGACCGGAAACGCATGGAAGCTTTGCACCACCGCCGAGATGATCAGCAAGTGGCCGTTGATGACGATGAACAGCCAGCTGATCGTCATGCCGAAAAAGCGGCTCAGTTCGGTGGTCTGCCCGCCCGATGCCGGATCAAAGAAGCCTGCGAAGTTCAGCCCCATCTGCAAGCCGCCGATCTCGCCGGCGAACTCCACCGCGGCAAACACGATGCGCACCGCAAACGCGATCGACAAGCCGATCAGCACCTGCTGCGCCACCAGCATCATGGCCTGCGGCGAGTCGAGTGCGACCACCGGCATTTCGGGCAGCGTGGCCCCGGCGGCCAGCGCGATCAGGAACGACAGCGCCACGCGCACGCGCACCGGCACGCTGCGCTGGGCAAACACCGGCATCGCGCCCATGAGTGCGAGCACCCGCAGGAACGGCCACAGCACCGGGGCGACCCAGGCCCAGATCTGCGCCTCGTTGAAAGTCAGCATGCCAGACCCGCGTGGCGCACGGCTGCGGCGGTGCGCCTCAGCCCACCACCGTCGGAATGGCCAGCAGCATGGTCTGCAAGTACTCCACCAGCGTGGTGATCATCCACGGGCCGATGAGGGTGAGCACCGCCACCGCGGCCAGGATCTTGGGCACGAACGACAGCGTGGCCTCGTTGAGTTGCGTGGCCGCCTGAAACAAGCTCACCAGCACGCCGACAGCCAGCACGGTCAGCAGCAGCGGCGCCGACAGCATCAGCATCAGGTGCAGCGCTTGCTGGCCGAAGGTGAAGACCTGTTGTGAGTCCATGACGCCTCCTAGGCAAAACTGGCCGCGAGCGAGCCGAGCAGCAGATTCCAGCCATCGGCCAGCACGAACAGCATCAGCTTGAAGGGCAGCGCCACCAGCACCGGGCTGAGCATCATCATGCCCAGGCTCATCAGCACGCTGGCCACGATCATGTCGATCACCAGGAACGGCACGAAGATCAGAAAGCCGATCTGGAACGCACTCTTGAGCTCGCTGGTCACGAACGCCGGCACCAGCACCTTGAACGGCACGTCGGTCGTCTTGATGGCCGGGTCGAGCTTGGCCAGCCGCGCGAACAGCATCACGTCGGCCTGACGGGTTTGCTTCATCATGAATTCGCGCATGGGCACCGAGCCGCGCTTGAGCGCCTCGTCAAACGCGATCTGATTGGCGGCGAACGGCTCGTAGGCATCGGCGTAGACGCGGTCGATGGTCGGGCTCATCACGAAGAAGGTCAGAAACAGGCTCAGCCCCACGATCACCTGGTTGGGCGGCGCGGCCTGCGTGCCCAGCGCCTGGCGCAGCAAGCTCAGCACGATGACGATGCGGGTGAAGCCCGTCATCAGCAGCAGCACGGCCGGCAGAAAGCTCAGCGCGGTGAAGAACAGCAGTGTCTGGATCGGCACCGAGTAGCTGGTGCCCTGCGCGCCTTGCCCCACGATGAGCGGCAGGCTCGAGCCGGCGGTCTGCGCCAGCACCGGAGCGCTGCCCGCCAGCAGCAGCACGGCCAGCGAGGCGGCCGCGCCGCGGATGAACAAACGGGTTTTGTCAGGGCGCACCATCGGCTCCCGGCGGGTTGTTGCCGCGCAAGCGGCCCAGCATCTGCGCAAACGAATGGCCTGCGCCAGCGGACGGCGGCACGCCGGCGCTCGCTGCGGCGTCAGCCACAGGTTCCATCGTGTGCAAGACGTTGATGGTGTGCGGCGTGACGCCCAGCACCAGCCAGCGGCGCTGATCGCCCTGGCCGACTTCGACCGTGAGCAAGCGCTGCGTGTTCGACAGCGCCAGCGCCGAGATGCTGCGCATGCCGGCCGTGCTGGCCGCGCCGCCCAGCGGCGTGCGCTTGAGCAGCCACAGCGCCAGCGGGATCATGACGACGATCGCCACGAACCACAGCAGCGCCGACACAGGCATGGCGGTGTTCATCCGGCGCGGCTCAGGCGGCGCATGCGCTCGCTCGGCGTGACGATGTCGGTCAGCCGGATACCGAACTTGTCATTGACCACCACCACCTCGCCTTGCGCGATGAGGTAGCCGTTGACCAGCACGTCCATCGGCTCGCCGGCCATGGTCTCGAGCTCGACCACCGAGCCCTGCGCCAACTGCAAGATGTGCTTGATCGGAATGCGCGTGCGACCCAGTTCCACAGTGAGCTGCACCGGGATGTCCAGGATCATGTTGATGTCGTTGCCGGCAGACACCGCCCCCTCGTTGGAGAAGTTGGTGAACTTCGCAGGCGCCACCGAATCGACGGTGGTCTGCAGGCCGGCCTCCATGGCCTCGTCGCCGCCGGGCTTGGCATCGGCCAGCGCGGCAGCCCATTCGGCGGCCATTGCATCTTCTTCGGACTGCTTTTGCAGTGCTGCTTCGTCAGACATGGCTTGCTCCCAACCAGCCCGCAGAGGAACTGGACAACAGTTGATCGACTTTCAGCGCATAGCGCCCGTTGGAAATTCCGTAATGGCACTCGATCACCGGCACGCCCGAGACCTTGGCCTGGATGCCGGGCTGCAGGTCGAGTTCGATGAAATCGCCCGCCTTGAACGACAGCAGCTGCTCGACCGTGGCCGGCGCGGTGGCCAGCTCGGCCACCAGTTCCACCTCGGCCGACTGGATCTGCTCTTTCATCAGGTTGACCCAGCGGCGATCGGGCTCGGCGCTGTCGCCTTGCATCGTCGAATACAGCACGTCGCGAATCGGCTCGAGCGTCGAATAGGGGATGCAGATGTGGATGGTGCCGGTCGAGTCGCCGATCTCCAGCGTGAACGCCGTGGACACCACGATCTCGCTGGGCGTGGCGATGTTGGCGAACTGCGGCTGCATCTCCGAACGCACGAACTCCATGTCGACCGGGTAGATGCCGACCCATGCCTTCTTGTATTCGGCAATGATCACTTCGACCAGCCGCAAGATGATGCGCAGCTCGGTGGGCGAGAAGTCACGGCCCTCGATGCGCGTGTGGTACTTGCCCGCGCCGCCGAACAGCGAGTCGATCACCGCAAACACCAGCGTCGGGTCGCACACGATGAGGCCGTTGCCGCGCAGCGGCTTGACGTTGACCAGGTTGAAGTTGGTGGGCACCACGATCTCGCGCAAGAAGGCGCTGTACTTCTGCACCTTGATGCTGCCGATCGACACCTCGGGGCTCTTGCGGATGAAGTTGAACAAGCCGATGCGCACGTTGCGCGCGAAGCGCTCGCTGATGACTTCCATCGTGGGCATGCGCCCGCGCACGATGCGTTCCTGGCTGGAGATGTCGTAGTCGCGAACACCGCCTTGCTGCTCGTCTTCCTTGTCGAGCTTCTGGCTCTCGCCGGTGATGCCTTGCAGCAGTGCATCGACTTCGTCCTGGGAGAGGATTTGCTGGCTCATGGGAGGCTGCCTCTCACTGGATGATGAAACTGGAGAAATTCACGCTGAGCACCGGGTTGTGCTCGGGCGGTGCCTTTTTCTTCTTTTTCTTCTTGGCCTTGGGCTTGTCGTCGGCGTTGGCGTCGGCCGCCTCGGCATCGGCCGGATCTTCTTCCTCGGCGACGATGTTGATGCCCATCGGGCGCACCGACTCGCGCATGATTTCGGCGGCCAGCCTTTCCTTGCCGCTGCGCTCGAGGAGCTCCTTCGATGTCTTGTGCGCCAGCACCATCAGCACGCCATTGCGCACCGCGGGCATGTACAGCTTGATCTCGTCGGCGAAATGGGCGTCTTCGACCTGCAAGGTCACGCCGATCTGCGCAAAGCGCTCGGATTCACGGTCGGCCAGGTTGACCACGAACGGATCGAGCGGCACGAACACCGGCGGTGCCTTGTGCTCGTCCTTCTTGTGCTCGGCGACGTGTTCCTCGGCCGGGGCATCGCCCGAATCTTCCGCATCGGCCGCCGCCGCTTCGGCAGCTGCCTTCTTCTTCACCATGTAGACGGCCGCGCCACCACCGGCCAGCACCACCAGCAACACGGCGGCGATGATGATGATCAGCTTCTTCTTGCCTTTCTTCGGCGCAGCAGCAGCAGCAGCAGCGTCGGCGACGGGGGCAGGGGCAGCAGCCATGAAGGGTTCCTTGTAGGGGGTTCAGCAGACCAACCCGTCACGCCGGTGCGCGATGTGTCGTCTGACGGCCCATTATCAAAACGGCATGGGGGTGGGGATGCCTTGATAAGGCATGGAAAGAGGGGGGAATTGGGGCTTGCGCTGCAGCTCTCGCGGCCTGCGCCAAGCGGGGCTTGCTTGCCGCAGCGCGGGTTCCCTGCGGGAGACCGCGCCGGGTTTCGCGCTTCCCGCGGGGGTGTTCTCTGGGCGAGAGGCGAAAGAAAACCCCTCGTCAGGCGTAAACGTCCACGCCCCCCGTGACCCGCCGCGCCGCGACCGTTGCCACAGCCGAAGCCTCGCCCGAGTCGCGAGCCAGGCGCCCGCCAAACGACTGCGCAGCGCCCTGCCCTTGCTGGGCCTGGCGCTCGCGCGCATGGTCGGACACCCCGCCGCCGCTGAGCGTGAATCCCGCGTCCTTCAGGGACGAAGCGAGTTCGGCCCAGCCGGCTTCGATGAGCTGGCGGGTTTGCGCCAGGTCGGCGCCAAAGTCGACGCGGGCCTGGTCGCCGGTCATGGTGATCTGCACCGACACCGGACCCATGTCGGTCGGGTTCAGGTGCAACTCGGCCTGGCCGATGCCATCACGGGCGAGCAGGCTGACCTGGTAGCCGAGGGCTTGCTGGAAACCGGGGTCGGTGAGCGGTGTGGCCACGCTGGCTTGCGCGCTCAGCGGGGCCGACACCTGGCCAGCGCTGGCCGACTGGACGTTGGCCAGCGCCATTCCGAAGGCCGTGGGCGATGTCGCATCGCCGGCAGTGGTCGTGCGCTGTGTGGATTCGGACAGTGCGCTGCGCGCCAGGGCGGCCAGCGCGGCGTCGGGCGTGGCCTCGGGCGCTGGTGCTGCTCGTTCGGTCAATTCACGCGCCAAGACCGACGGCAACGGCTGGTCACGGCCGGCAGCGGCCTTCACGGCCACCGCAGATGGGTCGGCGGTGGCGGCCGAGTCGGTGGAAGCCGCGGGCACGGCAGCGTCACCCGCGGGCATCGCGTCGGCACGAACGGTGCCGCCGGCTTCACGCCCGAGCGGCTTGCCGGTGGCCACACCCGCCAGTGCGGCGTCGGCATCGCCCGCGGCGGTGCTCGCTGGCGGCGTGACGGTGGGCAAGTTGAGCGTGGCGGGCACGATCGGCAACAAAGGCATTCCCGCGGCGGCAGGCAGCGGCGCAGCGTCCGCTTCGGCACGCGGCCTGGCGGCCAGCGCATCGGGCGCACCCGTGCTGTCGGCCGTCTCGGCGCTGTCGGCGCGCGTGGTGCGCGCCGCGGCGGCCTGGTCGCGTGCCGTCAAGGCGCGGGCACTGCGCGCCGCGTCGCCGGGGAGCGCGGCTGGATCGGTGGCCGAGGCATCGGCCTGCTCGTGCGCCAGGGTCGCTTGTTCGGGCGCCGCAGCGTTGGCCGGCGCCGCAGCGGTCGGCGGCGTTGCCGGATCGGCCGGTGCATCGGCCGCGCCCTTGTCGGCTTGACGCGACTGCGTGGCCGCCTGGGCCTCGCGGGCTGCGGCCTGGTTGTTCTCGAGCATGCGCGAGAACTCGGTGGAAGCCGGCGCGCTCGTCGCGCCGGAGCGCGCGGCGGGCTGCGGCGTCAGGGGCTGGGTAGCCGAGGCGCCGCCACGCAGCGCGGTGTTCAAGGAGGAGGAAGGGTTTGCAATCATGGGGTGCTCACCAGTTGCCGGAGTGATCGTCAGAGTGGCGCTGGTTCCAGGCCGCGCGGGAGGCAAACTCGTCGGTGGCCTTTTGCTCGCGGCGGTCGGCCGACAAGCGCATTTCCGCCACGCGCCGCTCGATCAGCTTGCGCACCGAGGCCACGCGGATTTCGCCATCGCGCAGCGCCACGCGCGTGTGCTCGAACGCGGCTTCGGCCTGCACCACCATGCGGTGTTGCTGGTCGACGGCCTGCGTCAGGCGTTCCATGAAGCCGCGGTAGCAGTTGACCAGCTCCATGCGCCCGTCGGTGCGGAACTGCTCGGCCCAGCGCTTCTCGTATTCGCTGCGATAGACCACCAGCTGCTGGGCTTGTTCGACCGCGCTGCGGTGGGCCATGGCCGCGCGCTGGCTGGTCACGGCGAGCTCATCGCGTTCGCGCTCGCACTTACCGAGCAGCGTCATCAAAGGTTGCATGGAACTCATCGCCGGGGTCCTTGAGGGCTGATCAGGTGTTCAATCGGTGCGCCGTCAGCCGGCCATCACCGCGCTCAGCCACTTCACGCTGTCGGCCATCTTGGCCGGCTGGTGCATGTCTTGTTGCAGGAACTGGACCATCGGTGCGTTCAGGCGCACGGCGGTGTCGAGTTCGGTGTCATGGCCGGGCGCATAGGCGCCGAGCTGGATCAGGTCGCGCGCCTTCTGGTGCTTGGAGTGCAGCTGGCGAAAGCGCCTGGCCGCATCGAGCTGCACCTGCGGCGCCACGTTGGTCATCACCCGCGAGATCGAGCGCTCGACGTCGATCGCCGGAAAGTGTCCCGCCTCAGCCAGCTCGCGCGACAGCACGATGTGGCCGTCGAGGATGCCTCGGGCGGCATCGGCGATCGGGTCTTGCGGGTCGTCGCCTTCGGTCAGCACGGTGTAGATGGCGGTGATCGAGCCGCTGCCCGCCATGCCGTTGCCGCTGCGCTCGACGAGCTGCGGCAGCTTCGCAAAGCAGCTCGGCGGGTAGCCCTTGGTGGCCGGCGGCTCGCCGATGGCCAGCGCGATCTCGCGCTGCGCCATCGCGTAGCGGGTGAGCGAATCCATCAGCAGCAGCACATGCTGGCCGCGGTCGCGAAAGTGTTCGGCAATGGCGGTGGCGTAGTTGGCGCCTTGCATGCGCGTGAGCGGCGGCGCATCGGCCGGCGCGGCCACCACGACCGAGCGCGCCAGACCGTCAACGCCCAGGATGTCCTCGATGAATTCCTTGACTTCACGGCCGCGTTCGCCGATCAGCCCGACCACGATCACATCGGCTTCGGTGTAGCGCGCCATCATGCCCATCAGCACCGACTTGCCCACGCCGGTACCGGCGAACAGGCCCAGGCGCTGGCCGCGCCCGACGGTGAGCACGGCGTTGATCGAGCGCACGCCGGTGTCGAGCGGCTGGCGCACCGGCTCGCGGTCCATGGCATTGATCGGGCGGCGCACCAGCGGTTCTTCATGCACGTCGACCAGCGGGCCGCGGCGGTCCATCGGGTGGCCGTGCGAATCGACCACGCGGCCGATCAGGCCCGGGCCCACAGGCAGGTGCAAGGTGCGGTCGATGCTGCGGCGCCACGGATGGCGCACCGCGCCGAGTTGCAGCGGCACGGGCGGCGAGGCGCGGGGGATGACGCGCGCGCCACTGGCCAGTCCATGCACATCTCCGGTGGGCATCAGGTAGGTGCGATCGCCCGAAAAGCCGACCACCTCGGCGCGCACGGGGGGTTGTCCGCTCATCAGCACTTCGCACACCGAGCCGACCGGCTCGCGCAATCCGGCGGCCTCGAGCACCAACCCGGCGACCTTGACCAGAATGCCCTGGGTCTCCAGCGGCAGCGGATCGGCGGCAAACATCTGCAAGTCGCGCAGGTAGCGCTGCCAGGCAGCAGCCTTGTCCACCGCGTTGTTTCCTGTCGGGAGCGGATTCACAGCGCGTCGTCCTCGTCGTCGTCTTGCGGTGCGACAGGCGCTGGCACGCTGTCGGCAGCGGACCAGGGCATCTCCGAACCCAGCGACGCTGCAGCACGGCGCCAGCGCGTGGCCACCGTTGCGTCCACGCTGGCGATGTCGCTGTCGACCTGACAGCCGCCGCGGGCGATCGCCGGGTCGGCGATCAGCCGGGCGCTGCGCGCCTTGAGCACATCGGCGGCGCCTTGCACCACCAGAGGTTGATCGTCGGGGTGCACGCGCAGCGTGATGTGGCGCGCGCTGAGCAGCAGCGTGTCGACGGCTTCTTGCGCCACCGTCGCCACCAGTTCGGGGCGCAGTGCCAGTTCGCTGCGCACCACCTCGCGCGCCAGCGACAGCGCGCACTTGGCGACAGCTTGCGCCAGTTGCTGCTGCAGCGCATCGAGCTGCACGCCGTGCGATTCCATCAGCCGGCCGACCTGCGCCGTGATCTGCGTGGCGAAGCCCTGCTTGAAGCCCTCGAGCGCGGCCATGCCATCGCGGTAGCCGTCCTGGTAGCCGCCCTGGCGCGCCGTGGTCAGTTGCTGCGCCAGCACGTCGGCGGCTGGCACCGGTTCTTCGGCGGGTGCGCCGGTGCCCGAGCGGGACGTCGACCCCGACAGCGAATCCGGGTTCCAGCTCGAAAACGAGC
This sequence comes from Burkholderiales bacterium, assembly GCA_947451035.1. GTDB lineage: Bacteria > Pseudomonadota > Gammaproteobacteria > Burkholderiales > Burkholderiaceae_C > PBB1. Next base: position 5,998 of record CANFXR010000058.1, on the reverse strand, counting down.
TGAGCTCCTCGCGCGGAATGAAGCGCGAATACACCGAGCCCTTCGCGCCATCCTTGGGCGCAGGAATGTTCTTGAAATTAGAGGAAGTCATCATCGCTGCCGCTGCTCAACTGGATCTGTCCTTCGTCGGCTAGGCGGCGGACGGTCTTCAGCAGTTCTTTTTGTTCGTTTTCGACTTCGCTCACGCGCACCGGGCCGCGCGAGTCGAGGTCTTCGCGCAGCGTTTCGGCCGCGCGGGTGGACATGTTGCGGAACACCTTGTCGCGCAACTCCTGTGTGGCGCCCTTCAGCGCGATCACCAGCGACTCGCTCTGAATTTCCTTGAGCACCGTCTGGATCGCCTTGTCCTCGAGCTTTTCGAGGTCGTCGAAGGTGAACATGTTGTCCATGATCTTCTGGGCCAGATCGCTGTCGGCCTCGCGGATGTAGTCGAGCACCGAGGTCTCGATGCTGCCGCCCATCATGTTGATGATCTCGGCGGCCGGCTTGACGCCCCCCAGCGACGACTTGCGGCTGCGATCGCCACCGGCGAGCACCCGGCTCATCACCTCGTTGAGGTCTTTCAGCGCGGCCGGCTGGATGCCGTCGAGCGTGGCAATGCGCACCAGCACCTCGTTGCGGTGGCGCTCGGTGCACATCTTCAGCACCGAGGAAGCCTGATCGAAGTCGAGGTGCACCAGGATCGCCGCGACGATCTGCGGGTGTTCGTTGCGCAGCAGCTCGGCGACCGATTGCGGGTCCATCCACTTCAGCGCTTCCAGACCCGACACGTCGCTGCCTTGCAGGATGCGGTCGATCAGCAGGTTGGCCTTTTCATCGCCGAGCGCGCGGCGCAACACCGCCTTCACGTATTCGTCGTTGTCGGCCACCAGCATGTGCTGCTCGCTGGCCGTGGTGGTGAATTTCTGCAGCACGCCGTCCACGCGTTCGCGGGTGACGGCCTTCATGTTGGCGATGGTCTCGCCCAGACGCTGCACTTCCTTGGGCGCGAGGTGTTTGAAGACCTCGGAGGCCTCGTGCTCGCCCAGCGACATCAGCAATATCGCTGCGTTTTCCAGGCCTGCGGAGTCGGACTCGGCGCTCATCTTGGGCTTTTCATGTGAGGTCGATCAGGCCGGCTGGCCATTGACCCAGCCGCGCACGATCTGCGCGACGGCTGCCGGGTTTTGCAGCGCCAGATTGCGCGCCGCATCGAGTTGTTCGGAATTGACGGGGCCTTCGAGCGCCTTCATGGCGTTGGACATCTGCAAGGCCGGCATCGCCACGTCGTCGTCCACGCTGGCGTTGACATTGCTGCCCGGCTCCGGCACGAGTGGCGCCAGCGCCGCGGTGAACGCCGGGCGGATCATGCCGAAGAACACCAGCAGCGCCACCAGCGACAAGCCGGCCGGCACCGCGGCGGCGCGCAGCATGTCGATGACTTCGGGCTGCTTCCACAGCGGCACGTCGACCACGGTGACGGGCTCGACCTTGAACGGCGCGTTGATCACCCGCACGGAGTCGCCGCGGTCCTTGCTGAAGCCGATGCTTTCTTGCACCAGCGCGGTCAGCTTGTCGAGTTCTTCGCCCGACAGCGGCACTTGCGTGACCTTGCCCTTGGGATCGGTGACGCTGCGGTTGTTGACCACCACCGCGGCGTTCAGTCGCTTGATGGAGCCGGTGGCATTGCGCGTGACGCGCACCGTCTTGTCGACTTCGAAGTTGGTCACCGCCTCGCGCCGGCTGTTGGCTCCGGCGGCCGCAGCTGCCGTGGCCGTCGCGGCGCCCGAGGCTGCGCTCAGTGGAGCCGTCGCCGGCAGCGGCGGCTGGTTGCTGGCGGCACCCGGCACGCCGGACGCCGTGGCGTTGTTGCCGCCGCCGTTTTGTTCGGTGGTCTGCTGGCTGCGCACCGTGGCTGCAGCCGCGTTGGCGCCCTGGTTGGGCTTGAAGGCTTCTTCGGTCGATTCGGTCTGCGAAAAATCGATGTCGGCCGTCACGTTGGCGCGCAGGTTTTCGCGCCCCACCACCGGCTCGAGCAACTCGGCGATGCGCTTGGTGTAACCCTGTTCGATCTGCGCGATGTACTGCAGCTGCTGCGCATCGAGTCCGGCTTGCTGGCCGGCTTCGGGGGGTGACGAGATCAGCGCGCCGGTCTGGTCGAGCACGCTGACCGCCTTGGGGTTCATGTCAGGAACGCTGCTCGATACCAGGTGCACGATGCCGGCCACCTGGCCGTTGTCGAGCGTGCGTCCGGCGTGCAGCGTCAGCACCACCGAGGCGCTGGGTTTTTGCTGCTCGCGGAAAAAACCGTTTTGCGCCGGCAGCGCCAGGTGCACGCGGGCACTTTCCACGGCGGCCAGCGAGCCGATCGAGCGGCTCAGTTCGCCTTCGAGTCCGCGCTGAAACGTCAGCCGCTCCTGGAACTGGGTCTGCCCGAAGCGCGCGTTGTCCATCAACTCGAAGCCGCCCACCGAAGCCTTGGGCAAACCGGCCGAGGCCAGCTTGAGCCGCGCGTCGTGCACCTTGGACGCCGGCACCAGGATGGCGGCACCGCCGTCCGAGTGGCGATAAGGGATGTTCATCTGCGACAGCTGCGCAATGATCGCGCCGCCGTCCTTGTCCGACAGGTTGGCGTAGAGCACCTTGTAGTCGCCCTCGTTGCTCCACATCACCAGACCCAGGACCACGGCCACCAGCGCTGCCACGCCCATGCCCAGGTTGAGCTTGCTTCTGGCCGGCATGGCCACCAGACGCGAAGCGAAGCCCGTGTCGGGCGTCATCGGTGCGCCAGCTGCGTTCAGGGTGAGTGCGTTGTCCATCGTTCTCGTTCACGTCGGAAGAGGAGCCGAATACGCCGGCCGATGGAATCCATTATTCGGAGGACTTGAGGGTGCCCAACGACCGAACAGCGAAGCAAACGCCCCCTTGTTCGCCACTTCAGTTCGGGCCGCCGTCCCTACGATTCATCTCACTGGGACCTGCGCGCCGCGTGCTTTTGCGCCGAGCCGCCCCACCGAGTTACCGGGGAACCGCCATGAACGTCACGCTCAAACCATTCGACTTCGCCCAGGCCGTGGCACGCGCCGGGCTGAATGCCCAGGGACAACCCCTGGCCAAGGCGAAACAGGTCGAGGGCGGCGGCTTCCAGACGGCGCTGTCGCAAGCGCTTCAATCGGTGAGCAACACCCAGGCCGAAGTCGGTCGGCTGCAGCGCGAGGTGCAACTCGACAACCCCACCGTCAGCATCGAGCAGACCATGGTGGCTGCACAGAAAGCCCAGATCGGGTTTCAGGCCACCTTGCAGGTGCGCAACAAGCTGGTTCAGGCCTACAGCGAAATCATGAACATGCAGATCTGAGGTCTGCACCCGCGAGGCGTCAGACCTTGCGATCGAGTTCCTTGCCGAGCAACGGAATCGACCCGTAGGGCGACGGCTGCTTCGATGCGACGTCAAGCTCGCGGGTTTGCCAGCTCAGCCAGGGAAAACGCAGCGGAGCTTCGTTTTCGGTGGAGAACGACGCCGGAGCCTGGGCCTGCTTGTCGAGTTCCGGCGGTGGATTGGTCTTGTCGGGCGTCGAAGAAGACGATGCCATTGGCAAGACCCGTTCGACACTATCGGTGCGCTGGACGCTGCTGATACTCATGGTTCGCTCCTTCAACGGTGCGTGATGGTTACTGTTCCCTCAGGTCTTCGGCGTGCGTGCTTCGAACTTGAGACAAAAACTTCACAAACGCGGCGGACGCGAATTCATTCGCGCCCGACCCGGTGCTCGTGGCTCAGTCGAGCGCCATCATCCGGCGCTTTTTCTGGGTCTGGTCGATGTAGCGCTGCAGCACGCGCAGGCTTTCGTTGCTGGCCTTGTGGAATTCGCAGCCCAGCTTCAGGCCATGGCCCTCGACCGCCATCGAAGACAGGTGGTGCAGATGCAGCGGCACCACGATGTGGGTGTCGGCATCGAGGTCGAGTTCGACCGAACCGAGCAACACACCCGGTTCGAGCGTGGGCGCGTCATGCGGCAAGAGCAGCGCACAGCCACCGATGCTCACATCGAGCACGCGCAAGCTGAGTTGCACGTCGGCAAGCACCGGGTGGCGAAATCTCGCCAACGGCTCGCTGCGCAGCAGCGGGCGCACGCGGAAACAATCCCGACGCTGAAAGCGGAAGATCTCGGCGGGCATGCCGCAGCTGATCGAGGCGTTCTTGCCGCTGTGCACCAGCATCATGCCGCGCACATCGAACTTCACCTTGATGCTGTCGAGGTAGCCCACGACCATCGCTTCGTTCGACTCGGCGAGCGCTTGCAGTTGCGGCGCATTGGCATCGGCGCTGAAGGTCAGCGCTGCGCGCTGCGTGTCCATCGCCCACAAGGTGCTCGACAGCGCCGCCCCGGACGGTGTGCTCAGGTTGAGCGCCACACCCGAGTCAATCAGGCGCTTGAGCAGGGTCGAGATCTCGACTGCCGAAGTGATGCGGTAGTCGTCGAGGCTGCCGCCGTCGTCGACCGATGCCGGCGGCATCGTGGACCTGTTCATGGCACGCGAGCGCTCAGTGCACCGTGGTCGTGCGACCGGCGAGCAAGTCGTCGAGACCTTCGAGCCACGGCTCGGCCAGCACGCGAACTTCAGCGTCGTTGACCAGGATGCGCTGCATGATGCGCGATTTGAGCTGCTTTTCGGTGCTGTCGAGCGAGCGGCCGGACGCCGCATGCTTGAGTTGCGAGATCAGCAGCGCGCAAGCCCCTTCGAGCTTGACGACCGAGTCCCAGTTGCCGTTGCGCGCGGCTTCCAGCATGTCCTGGCTGGCGCGCTCGATGGCTTCGTAGTACTGGAGGAGGTTGGAGCTCATGGGGGTTTCGCCGGTCTGTGTGTTCGTGGAGGTGTTCATGCGTTGGCAACCATGTAGGGTGATGAGTTGGCGGCCTGAGGCGCAATCTGTGCCCAGGCGCTGCGAATCGGATCCATCAGCGCGACGCATTCGTCGAGCGCTGATTCGTCGTTGCGCAGATTCGCGTGCATCAGCCGCAAAGCCACGTAGGTGTAGAGCTCGTCGAGTTCGGCTGCCAGCGGACCGCCTGCGGCCATGTTCAGACCGGCGTGCAGGCCTTCGTCGATGATGGCCAGAGCGCGGCTGATGGCGCGTCCCTTGGCTTCGATCTGACGACCGCGCAGTGCGCCGCGGGCCTGCGCCACCGACTCGGCGAAGCCGTCGAACAGCATCTGGACCAGCTTGTGGGGGCTGGCTGCCGAAATGCCCGTTTCGTTGCCGACCTGGCGGTAGGCATTGGCGAGCATGGGGGTGGTGCGTGTGGCGGAGTAGTTGGCTGCAAACATGGTGTCCGACCTCAGTAGTAGTTGCTGTACTGAATATCGGCGGGGGGTGGCTCGACTTGAGTGATTGAGCCGCCTGATTCAGCCGTGTCGAACCGATGAATTGGCAGGCTTACGCCCCCGTCTTGTTCCACTGCGTGACCTGCTGCGTCACATAGGTGGACAACCCGGTGAGCGAGGCCATCCGGGTGTCGAGCGCGCCGTACTGGGCCTCGAGCATCTTCTGTGTTTGCGCCAGCCGCGCGTCCATCGCGTCTTGCAACTTCTGGTTGCGCTGCAGCTTGTCAGACAGCGCCGTGGAGCGCGAATTGATCGAGCCGCCCGTGGTGAGCATGCTGTAGGTCGTGTCGTAGAACTGCTTGCCGAAACCCTCGCCGCTGGTGCTGGTCGAGGTGTTGTCCACGAACAGCGCCTTCATCTGGCTGAGGTTCGACAACGCGTTGTCGACCTTGGTCGCGTTGACCGACAGGCTGCCATCGCGTTGCAGCTCGAACCCGGCGTCAGACATCCGTGCGAAAGACGATGACGCGGTCGAGGTCGCCCCCAGCAGCGTGCGCATGCGCGTTTGCACGGCAACCACCGTGCTGTCGCCTTGCAGCGGCCCGGCCTTGTTGGTGGTCGAGTCGTACTTGGTGTCGGTGGCGATGAGGCTGTTGAGCGCGCTGTAGGCGGTGGCAAAGCTCTGCAGCGT
>CANFXR010000057.1 GCA_947451035.1 Burkholderiales bacterium | reverse complement strand
CCCGAACTCTTCAAGCAGCTCGAAGCCGTGCGCTGGAACATGGACAAGGACATCCCCTGGGACTCCTTCGACGCCAGCGCGCTGACCGAAGAGCAGGCGCAAACCATCAAGATGAACGCGATCACCGAGTGGGCGGCGTTGCCGGCCACCGAGATGTTCCTGCGCGACAACCGCGATGACAGCGACTTCTCGGCCTTCATGAGCGTGTGGTTCTTCGAAGAACAAAAGCACTCGCTGGTGCTCATCGAATACCTGCGCCGCTTCCGGCCCGATCTGGTGCCCACCGAAGAAGAATTGCACGAGGTGCGCTTCGAGTTCGACCCGGCGCCCGCGCTCGAGACGCTGATGCTGCATTTCTGCGGCGAGATCCGCCTCAACCACTGGTACCGCCGCGCTTCCGAATGGCACAGCGAGCCGGTCATCAAGGCCATCTACGAGACGCTGGCGCGCGACGAAGCGCGCCACGGCGGCGCCTACTTGCGCTACATGAAGCGTGCGATGACCAAGTTCGGCGACGAGGCGCGTGCGGCCTTCGCCAAGGTCGGCGTGCTGATGGCCAGCGCGCGGCGCACCGCGCAGGCGCTGCACCCGACCAACCTGCACGTCAACGAAAGCCTGTTCCCGCGCGACACGGTGCAAAGCCGTCTGCCCGACCCGGCCTGGCTCGAGGCCTGGCTGGACAGCCAGATCCAGTTCGACTCGGTGTGGGAAGGCAAGGTCGTCGACCGCATCCTGCACAACATGAGCTTGCTCATGGAGCGCAGCTTTGCCACCGTGCAGGAGCTCAACCGCTTCCGCAAGGAAGTCACCGCGGCGGTGGCTGCCAAGGCCGCGGCGCAGCCCGCGGTCGCCTGATCTTCACGAGGGTCCGCTCTGGCCCTTTTCACCGACAAACTCTGCGCGCTCAGCGAGCTTGAGGCGCGGGTGGCGGCCTTGCCGCAGCCGGTGGTGTTCACCAACGGCGTGTTCGACATCCTGCACCGCGGCCACGTGACGTACCTGGCGCAAGCGCGTGCGATGGGCGCCAGCCTGGTGGTCGCGCTCAACAGCGACGCCTCGGCGCGCGGCCTGGGCAAGGGGCCGCAGCGGCCACTCAACACCGAGCTCGACCGCGCCTGCGTGCTGGCCGCGCTCGAAAGCGTGAGCCTGGCGGTGATCTTCGATGAGCCCACCCCGGTCGAACTGCTCCAGAGGGTTCGGCCGCACTGGTACGTCAAGGGCGGCGACTACGACATCGAGACGCTGGCCGAGACCGCACTCGTGCGCAGTTGGGGCGGCCAGGCCTGCGCGCTGCCTTTCGTCGACGGCCACTCGACCACCGCGCTGGTCGCACGCATGCGCCGCTGAGCGGTACACAGGCCGCGCCGCGGCGTCAATCGTGGGCGTCGATCGCCCCGAGCGCTTCGCGCAGCGAGCGCAACCCCGAATGCGACGCTTCAGCCAGCATCGCGAGCACCCACCCGACCAGCGCGCCGCTGACGTGCGCGCCGGGGGCCACCGCGATGTCCCAGCCGGATGGATGGCTGATGACGCCGGCCCAGGGGGCTTCGCCCAGCAGCTTGAGCAGCAGCCCCGCCAGCACCGCCATGCCGATGCGCCGCTGTACCGGCGACGCGCGCCACAGCAGGTGCGTGGCCACCACCGCCACGCCCGCATGCAGCACGCCCGACAGCCCTGCGTAGTGCTGCAAACCGGGCTGCAGCAGCAGCCCAACCTGCACCAGCGGCCAGGCCAGCGCCCAGGCGATGACGCAGCGCAGCGGCACGCGCGCTGCCAGCCCCAAGGCCGCCACCATGAGCGCGCCCGCCAGGTTGGCCAGCAGGTGGCGGTCGCTGTAGTGAACGAAGGCCGCCGTCCAGGCGCGCCATGGTTGCGCGCCGAACCGCGCGGGCTGCCAGTCCAGGCCGAGCGAGGGGACCGCACCCGTGGCCGCGCCCTGACGCTCGAGCGCGCAAGCGATCAGCGACCCCGCGCACAGCACGGCCGCCACTGCCACCCAGCACCAGGCCGATGCCGGGCGTGACGCAGTGCCTGGCGGCTCGGTCTTCAGCACGCCTGAGGGCAACCGCACGGCCCGCTCAGCCGAACACGGCGTGCCACAGCGCCAGCACGGCGGCGCTTTGCGTGGCCATCGATTCCGGCGCGACGTGGGTGGGCTGCTCGTCCAGACGCGCCGCGTGCTGGGCGCGGCGCAGGTCGCGGTAGGCGTCGGCCGCCGCGTCGCCCACCCCGGCTGGCAGCAAGCCCGCGGCCTCGGCGCGCTGCAGCAGCGCGATGTTGCCCACGTCGGGCTGCAACTCGGGGTGCGTGCGGCTGTGCGCGAGCACCAGGAACTGCACCGCGAATTCCACATCGAGCATCCCGCCGGCGCTGTGCTTGACGTCGAACACGGCGGCTGGCGGCCGGTAGGCTTCGGAGAGCTTCTCGCGCATGGCGCGCACTTCGGTGCGCAGGGCTTCGGGGTCCCGCGGTGCGCCCAGCACCGCACGGCGCACCGCCTCGAAGGGCGCGGCCAGCGTCGCATCACCGGCGCACCAGCGCGCGCGGGTCAGCGCCTGGTGTTCCCAGGTCCATGCGGTGTTGCTGCCGCGGCCGAGCTGGTATTTCTCGAAGCTCGCGATCGAGGTCACCAGCAGGCCCGAATGTCCATTGGGCCGCAGCGCGGTGTCTATGTCGAACAGCTCGCCCGCCGAGGTGCGCAGCGTCAGCCAGCCGATCAGCTTGCGCACGAAGGCGGCGTAGACCTCGCTGGCGCGGTCCGGGTCGGGCTCGTCGGCGTCGTCGTAGAGGAACACCACGTCGAGGTCGCTGCCGTAGCCCAGCTCCTTGCCGCCGAGCTTGCCGTAGCCGATGACGGCCACGCGCGGCTGTTCGCGGTGACGCTGCTTGAGGTGCCGCCAGGCCCAGCTCAAGGCGCACGACAGCGTGGCGTCGGCCAGCGCGGACAGGTCATCGGCCACCTGCTCGACGCTGATGTGGCCTTCGATGTCGCGCACCAGCGTGCGAAACACCTCGGCATGGTGGCTGCGTCGCAGCGTGTCGAGCAGCGCTTCTTCATCGACCACGCCCGAGCGCTGCCAGGCGGTGTAGCGCGATTCCAGGCCAGCGGTGAATTCGGTCGCGTCGAAGCGGCTGTGCAGCAGCTGCTCGTCGGCCAGCTCGTCGATGATGCCCGGGTGGCGCATCAGGTAGCGCACCGGCCAGCGCGTGCTGCCCAGCATGCGCAGCAGGCGGTTGTGCACCTCGGGGCGCTCGACGAGCAGCGCGATGTAGCTCTCGCGGCGCAGCAGCGGATCGAGCCAGTCGATGAAGCGGCTGGCCGCGTCGAGCGAACAGCGCTCATCGCGCATCGCCTCGGCCGTGCGCAGCACCAGCCGCGCCAGCCGCGCGCGGGTGTCGTCGCGCAGCAGCCGGATCTTGGGCAGCTCGCACCAGGCCTTGACGCGCGGGGCCAGCTCTTTGGGCAAGCGCGCGGCAAAGTCGTCGCTGTCGAGCAGCGGCACGGCGGTGCCGCAGCCGCGACAGCCGTTGCCGCTGGCCGGCGACGTGCTGGGCTGGCCCTCGTGCAGCAGCGCGTCGAACTCGGTGGCCACGAACTCGCGCGTCTCGCACCACAGGTTGAGCAGCTCGCAGGCGTCGGCCGTGCAGTTCAGGCCCAGGGTGCGCGCGATCCAGCGCAGATCGGCGTCCACGCTGGGCAGCATGTGGGTTTGCTGGTCGTCGAGGAACTGGATGCGGTGCTCGAGCCGGCGCAAGAAGATGTAGGCCTCGGCCAGTCGCGCGGCGCTGTCGGGCTTCATCAGTCCGCGCTCGGCCAGCCGCGCCAGCGCCTTGAGCGTGGAGCGCGTGCGGATCTCGGGGAACTGGCCGCCGCGCACGATCAGCAGCAGCTGCACGATGAACTCGATCTCGCGGATGCCGCCGCGCGAGAGCTTCACGTCGTTGGCGCGCTCGGGGCGCCCGGCCGCGCGCCGCTGCGCCTCGTCGCGCACCTTGCGGTGCAACTGGCGCAGGCCTTCGAACACGCCGTAGTCGAGGTAGCGCCGGAACACGAACGCGCCGACCATGCTGCGCAGCACCTGGATTTGCGGCGTGTGGCGGCGATCGAGCGGCGCGACCACGCGGCTTTTCATCCACGCAAAGCGCTCCCACTCGCGGCCGTGCGATTGCAGGTACTCCTCGAGCATGGGCAGGCTGACCACCGGCGGGCCGGAGTTGCCGTGCGGGCGCAGCGCCAGATCCATGCGGAACACGAAGCCGTCTTCGGTCGTCTCGCCAATCAGCGTGTACAGCGTGCGCACCACCTGCGAGAAGTACTCGTGTGCGCTCAGGGGCTGCGCGCCGTGCGTCTGGCCGCCGTCGTCGTACAGGTAGATGAGGTCGATGTCGGACGACACGTTGAGCTCGCGCCCGCCGAGCTTGCCCATGCCCACCACCCAGAACTCGATGCGCTCGCCCGCGTCGTTGAGGGGCGGGCCGTTGCGCGCGTCCTGCTCGGCCATCGCCTGCTGCAGCGCGAGGTCGAGCGCGGTTTCGGCCAGCTCGGTCATCGCCAGGGTGATGTCTTGCATCGGCGCACCGTGCTCGATGTCGAGCACCGCCAACCGCTCGAGCACCAGCTGGCGCGTCACGCGCAGCGCGCTGCCCAGCGAGCGACCGCCAGCCACCAGCTGGCGCACCAGAGCGCCGATGACCTGAGCACGCGGCAGCCCCGGCGGCAGCAGCGCGAGCTCGTTGCCGTAGCGCCGGCGGATGCGTTGGACGAACCGGCTGTGGTCGGCGGCGGCCGAGTCCGTGGCGGGGGTCGATGAGCCCATGGTGGTCGCGGGCGCTGTGCTAGATTGCTTCGAGCTGAGCACGAGTTGCGCGGCGCTGGCCAGCCGGCCAGCCGACGCGGTCCCCACTCGATCGCCGGGTCACGACCTGTACCACTGCCCTCGCAGGCGCCCGACATTTCCCATGCCCGTTACCGACACCGACATTCCTGCTGCCATTTCCGACGCCGAAGGCGAGCAGGAGCGTCGGTGGATCCGTGCGCTGCGGCCGCTGGCGCTGGTGCTCATCGCGGCCTGGAGCTTGCTGATCCTCGTGTGGTTGGCATTGCACTGGATCATTCTGCCCCACATCGATCGGTGGCGAGAGCCGATCGAGCGGCGCGCCAGCCAGATGCTCGGGCAGACCGTGCGCATCGGCGAGGTGATCGTCACTTCGGGCGGTTGGGTGCCTGCGCTCGAGTTGCGCGACGTCGAACTGCTCGACGCCCAGGCCGCCACGGCGCTGCGCCTGCCACGCGTGGTGGCGGCGCTGTCGGCGCATTCCCTGCTGACGCTGCAGCCGCGCTTCGAGCAGCTGTTCATCGACGGCGCGCACCTCGAGATGCGCCGCGACCTGGCCGGGCACCTGTTCGTCGCCGGGCTCGATGTCACCGGTCCGGAAGGCGGCGATCAGACGTTGGCGAACTGGTTCTTCAAGCAGCACGAGTTCGTCATTCGCGGCGGCACGCTGCGCTGGACCGACGAGATGCACACCGCGGCGCCGCTGTCGCTCACCGACGTGCAGCTGGTGGTGCGCAACTCGCTGCGCCGCCACGATTTGCGCATCGACGCCACGCCACCGGCCGAGTGGGGCGAGCGCTTCACGCTGATGGCGCAGTTCACGCAGCCGCTGCTGGCGCCCAGCGGCGACTGGCGGCGCTGGAAGGGCACGCTGTACGCGAACTTGCCGCTGGCCGATGTCGGCACGCTGCGCCAGCATGCGACGCTGCCGTTCGACCTCGATCAAGGTCAGGGCGCGCTGCGCGCATGGATCAACGTCGACGGCGGACAGCCCGATGCGCTCGCGCTGGATGTGGCGCTGCGCGATGTGGCACTGCGGCTGCGCCCGGGGCTCGATGCGCTGGGGTTCAGCGAGGCCACCGGGCGCGTGACCGGCCGCCACAGCACCCAGGGCACCGAGCTGGCGGTGCGCCAGTTCGGCTTTGTCACCGGTGACGGCGTGCGCTGGCCGGCCAGCAATCTGGGCTTGAGCTGGCGCCAGCGGCCCGACGGCAGCCTGCTTGGCGGCGAGTTGAGCGCCGAGCGGCTCGATCTGGCGCTGGTATCGCGGCTCGCGCAGCGCCTGCCCATCGAGCCTGAACTGCGCGAGCGGCTCGACGATCTGGACCCGCAAGGCATCGTCGAGGGCCTGAACGTGCGCTGGGACGACGAGCCGGCCCGCGCCGCCACCGCCGCCACACCATCCACCGGGCTGCCGGCGCACTACCAGCTGCGCGTCGCGCTCAAGGGTCTGGCTCTGAATGCACGACCCGCATCGCAGCCCGACCTGGCCGGCCGACCTGGCGTGCGTCAGGCCGACGTCGAGATCCAGGCCAGCGAAAAAGGCGGCGAAGCGCGCGTGTCGATGGTCAATGGCGCGCTCGATCTGCCCGGTGTCTTCGATGAGCCGGTGCTGCCGCTCGATCGGCTCAACATCCAGCTGGGCTGGCACATCGGCGCCGGCGAGCCGGGCGCGCCGCCACCGGTGAGCGTGCAGATCAAGCAGGCGCAGTTCGCCAACGCCGACCTGCAGGCCGATTTGCGCGGCACCTGGACCACGGGCGCGGCGGCGCGCTCGCAGAGCCCGCGATTTCCCGGCGTGCTCGACATGGACGGCACGCTGTCGCACGTCGTCGGCACGCGCGTGGCGCGCTACTTGCCGCTGGGCGTGGGTCCGAATTCCCGCCACTACGTCGAGTACGCCGTTCGCGCAGGCCGTGTGCCCAGCGCGACCTTGCGCGTCAAGGGCGATCTGGGCGAGTTTCCGTTTGCTCACGCGCGCAGCGCCCAGGACGGCGAGTTCACCATCGTCGCGCAGGTCGAGGATGCGACGCTGGCCTACGTGCCCAGCCGGCCCGCCACCGACACCCAGCCGGCGTTCGTGTCGCCGTGGCCGCCGCTCGAGGAGCTGGGCGGCGAGCTGCGCTTCGATCGGGTGTCGATGGAAATCCGCAATGCGAAGGGGCGCGTGCAGGGCATCAAGTTCGCCAGCCTGCAAGGCAGCATCAAGAGCCTGGAAGACCACTCGGTGATGCAGCTCGAGGCTGCGGGTCGTGGTGCCACCGCCGACTTGCTGCGCTTCATCAACAGCTCGCCGGTGGGCGGCTGGACCGGCAACTCGCTGGCGCTGTCCACGGGCAGCGGCAACGCCGACCTCAAGCTGTCGATGGCGCTGCCGTTGTCGCGCATCGAGACCTCGACGGTGCGCGGCAGCGTGACGCTGGGCGGCGGCGAGTTGCGCTTGCGACCCGACGTGCCGCTGCTCAGCGCCACGCGCGGGCGCATCGATTTCACCCAGAAGGGATTTGCCATCGTGGGCGGCGCCGCACGCATGCTAGGCGGCGACTTCGCCATCGAAGGTGGCCCGCAGCCCGACGGCTCGACGCGCTTCACCGGCCAGGGCAGCGCCACCGCCGAAGGCCTGCGCCGCGGCAACGATGCGCTCGGGCCGGTGCTCGCACGGCTGGCCACCTCGTTCACCGGCCAGACGCCTTACCGCATGACGCTCAGCCAGCTGCGCGGCAAGTCCGACTTGCTGGTCACCAGCAACCTGGTCGGTCTGGCGAGCGACCTGCCCGCGCCGTTCCAGAAAACCGCCGACGCCCCGCTGGCGTTGCGCTACCAGGTCTCGCCGCTGGCCGAGGCCGGTGCCGCCGCCGGGGCGCCAGCGCGCGAAACCCTGCGGCTCGATCTGGGCGGCCTGCTGCAAACGCAGTTCGTGCGCGACGTGTCGGGCGACACCCCGCGCGTGCTGCGCGGCGGCATCGGCGTGCTCGAGCCCGCACCGCAGCCCGCCGCGGGGGTCGCGGCCGCGCTGAACCTGGCGCATGTGAACCTCGATCCGTGGGAGCGGTTGTTCGACAGCGCCAAGGTGCTGCCCGCGGCTGGCGTGGCCGTCGGCGACGCCGGCGGGAGCGGCTACTTTCCGACCACGATCGCCGTGCGCGCGCAGGAATTGCAGTGGGGTCGCCGCCGCTTGAGCCGGCTGGTGGCCGGGTTGTCGCAGGAAGGGCCGGTGTGGCGCGCCAACGTCGACGCGGAGCAGGTCAGCGGCTACCTCGAATACCGCGCGCCGCGCGCGGTCGCCGGCTCGGCGGGGCGTGTCTACGCGCGGCTGGCGCGCTTGTCGCTGCCGCGCGACGAGCTGGCCGACGTCGAGAGCTTGCTCGACCCGGTCGCCGTGAGCGTGCCGGCGCTCGACATCGTGGTCGACGACTTCATGCTGCGCGGCAAGTCGCTCGGCCGCGTGGAGATGGAAGCGGTGAACCGCGGCGCCGGCGAAGGCCGCTCGGATGCGCAGGCTGCGCGTGAGTGGCGCCTGACACGGCTGGCACTCACCACGCCCGAGGCCCGCCTGTCGGCCAGCGGCAACTGGGCCGCGCTTGGGGCGGGTTCGGGCGCCGGCGCGGCCGCTGGCAACCGTCGCGTGGTGCTCAATTTCAAGCTCGAACTCGATGACAGCGGCGCGCTGCTCGATCGGCTGGGCTACGGCAAGGTGCTGCGTGGCGGCAAGGGCGCGATGGCGGGGCAGCTGGCCTGGGTCGGCTCGCCGCTGTCGCTCGACTTCCCCAGCCTGTCCGGTCAGGTCAACCTGGCGCTGGCCTCGGGCCAGTTCCTCAAGGCCGAGCCCGGCGTCGGGCGGCTGCTCGGCGTGCTCAGCTTGCAGGCGCTGCCGCGGCGCTTCCTGCTCGACTTCCGCGATGTGTTCCAGCAGGGTTTTGCCTTCGACGACATCGGTGGCGATGTGCAGATCGCGCAGGGCGTGGCCAAGACCAACAACTTGCGCATGCGCGGCGTGCAAGCGGCCGTGCTGATGGAAGGCCACGCCGACATCGCGCAGGAAACGCAGGACCTGCGCGTGGTCGTGGTGCCCGAGTTCAATGCGGGCACCGCGTCGCTCGCCTACGCGGCCATCAACCCGGCGCTCGGGTTGGGCAGCTTTCTGGCGCAAGCGCTGTTGCGCAAGCCGCTGATGGCCGCCAACACGCGCGAATTCCACGTCACCGGGCCGTGGGCGGATCCGAAGGTGGAAAAGATCGACCACAAGGGTGCCGACGAGGCGCCTGCCGGCGCGCAGCCCGCGGCGTCCGCGCCGGGCGCCGAAATCCAGCGCGTGCGGCCATGAAGATCGCCGCCTTGCAGATGGTCTCGACGCCGGATGTCGAGCGCAATCTGGCCACCGCCGAGCGGCTGATCGCGCAGGCCGCCGAAGCGGGTGCTGCCTGGGCGGCGCTGCCCGAGTACTTCTGCCTGATGGGCCGCAGCGACCGCGACAAGCTGGCGATCGCCGAAGCCCCCGGCGCCGGCCCGATCCAGCACAGGCTGGCCGCAGCGGCGCGCCGCCATGCGGTGTGGGTGATCGGCGGCACCTTGCCGATCCGCAGCGACGACCCCGAGCGGGTGTTCAACAGCTGCTGCGTGTATGCGCCCGACGGCCGGCTGGCCGCGCGCTACGACAAGCTGCACCTGTTTTGCTTCGACAACGGCCGCGAGCGCTACGACGAAGGCCGCGTGCTGCGCGCCGGCAGCGAGCCGGTGGCGTTCAGTGCGCCGTCACCCGACTCGCCGGTGCCGTTGCGCGTGGGGTTGAGCATCTGCTACGACCTGCGATTCCCCGAGCTGTACCGCTCGCTGATGGCGCAGCCCGGCCAGCCGCCGTGCGATCTGATCGCGGTGCCGTCGGCCTTCACCCACACCACCGGCGCGGCGCACTGGGAGTTGCTGCTGCGCGCCCGTGCGGTCGAAAACCAGTGCTACGTGATCGCCCCGGCGCAAGGCGGGCTGCACGACAACGGACGGCGCACCTGGGGCCACAGCATGGTCATCGACCCGTGGGGCGAGGTGCTCGCGGTCCAGGCCGAAGGCGAGGGCGTGGTGCTCGCCGATCTTGATCTGGCGCGGCTGGCTGCGGTGCGCGAGCAGCTGCCCGCGCTCAGCCACCGGCGCGATGTCTTGCCGCCGGTACGACCCTAGAGCCGCTGGACCAGCAAGTCCTGCACGATCACGTCGCGCACCGGTTCAACCTGACGCGACGCCAGAAAGTCATTGAGGCGGTCGCGCATGTCGCGCGCCAGCCGCCGGATGCCGCTGGCGCCCATGACGGCCTGATGCGAATGCGATGCGACGCTGTTTTGCAGCATCAGCGACACCTGCGGGCGTTCTTGCTCGAGTGCGCTGCGGGTGTCGGCGTTGCCCGCGTCAATCGCCACGCGCGCTTGCACCGGGGTGCCGTCGCTGGTGGTCGCACGCACGGA
The DNA here is from genome assembly GCA_947451035.1 of Burkholderiales bacterium. Classification (GTDB taxonomy): domain Bacteria; phylum Pseudomonadota; class Gammaproteobacteria; order Burkholderiales; family Burkholderiaceae_C; genus PBB1. Next base: position 7,848 of record CANFXR010000057.1, on the reverse strand, counting down.
CTCGGATTGAACCCACGACGGCGCCACCCGCTCGCCATGCGCCGGAGTGGCCGTGTCGACCCACGAAATCCCCAGCACGACCGCAGCGGGAACGCCGACCAGCGCGATCATGAAGGCCAGCACGTACGCGCCCAGCAGACGGTCACCGTCGCCTTCGGTGGACAGCACGGAATGGGGAGCGCGAGCGTGACGAGCCATGGGGGTCCACCGGAGAAAAGCTGGGGGCGCGGTGAATTTACCGTCGGCCCCCGGCTGCGAGCGAGTCCCATCACCGCCATTCGCGTGACGGCCTTCACGTGAGCGGCGCCGGCCGCCGGCGATCAGCGACGGCCGAACATCATCTGCCGCGTCAGCGCCGATTTCAGCGGCGAAATCGCCTGCAGCGCAGCCAGCCCGAGCCCGCGGGCCGCGCTCGCGCCGGGCAGCTGCCAGGTGAAGCTGCGCGCGAGGAAGTCGGTGGCGATGATGGTCGACCAGCGGTCCGGCGCGCGCTGCCACTCGAGCCCGCGCAGCGCCTGATCGATGTCGGCGTGGCGGGTCAGTTCGCGCACCAGCACGAAGGCGTCGCGCAAGCCCAGGTTCAGGCCCTGGCCGGCCACCGGATGCAGCGTCTGCGCGGCGTTGCCGATGCGCACCGTGCGCCCCGCCACGCGCCGTCCGTTGACCTGGGTGCTGTCGATCAGCGTGCGCTCGGCGTTCAGGCCCAGCGGGAAACGCTTGAGCGGCGAGACCGATGTGATGCGTCCGACCTCGGCCGGAAAGAGGGTGTTGAGCACCGTGCAGCGCTGCGCGTCATCGAGCGGCGCCACCGGGTCGTCGCGCACGTCGACACACCACACCAGCGCGGCGCGGCCCGGCCCCAGCGGCAGCAGCGCGGCCGGACCGTGGCGGGTGAAGCGCTCGTAGGCCGCGCCGCTGCGCGCGCCGTCGAGCGTGACGCGACCGACCCAGGCGACCTGGCCGTAGTCGCGGCTGATCGCCTTGCGCGCTTGATCGGCGAACACACCGCCTTCGGCAATCACCGCCAGATCGAAGGCCTCGGCGATGTCGGCGTCGACTTCCACGCCGCGCCCGCCCGACGCTTCGAGCGGCTTGAGCGAGCGCACCGGCGTCGAATAGCGGTTGGTCAACCGCTCGGGCTCGGCCGCGCTCATGCGCAGCCAGGCTTGCTGCAGCGCGCTGGTGACCGCGCCATACGACAGCACCGCACCGAGCATCGGCACGCCGACTTCGCTGGCCCGGATGCGCACATGCGGTTCGCCCAGCCAAGAGCCCAGACGCTCGCCGAGCAGCCCTTCGAGCGACGGCCCTTGCTGCGACACGTGCACCTCGGTGATGGGCTGCGCCAGATCGCCGGGCCACGCGCCCAGCCGCTGCAGCAACTGCACGCTGCCCAGCGACATGGCCAGCGTGCGCGGGTCGCCCGACACGTCGGCATCGATGGCCCGTGTGTCGAACACGCTGATGTGCCACTGCGGCAGGCTGCGCGCGGCATGCAGTGCCAGCGACAGCCCCACCGGCCCGGCGCCGACCACCGCCAGCCGCGGGGCGCGGCGAGCGGCCAGATCGTCAGTCGCGTGGGACATCGGCTTCAAGGGGTTGCTTGGGAGTTGGGCCGCGGGCTCAGCCGCGCATCCAGGCTTCGATCTCATCGGCTGCGACCGGCACACCGCGGCTGATCAGCTCGCAGCCGCTGTCGGTGACCACCGCGTCGTCCTCGATGCGTATGCCGATGTTCCAGAACGCCTCGGGCACGCCGGCGGCCGCTCGCACGTACAGCCCCGGCTCCAGCGTCACCACCATGCCGGCGCGCAGCACGCGCGACGGCCGCTTGACCACGGTGCCGCCCAGGCCATCGGGCTGTTCGACAGGTGCCTCGTCGAGCGCCATGTAGTCGCCCACGTCGTGCACGTCGCGCCCGAGCCAGTGGCCGGTGCCGTGCATGTAGAACTGGCGGTAAGCGGCGCTCTCGATCACCGCATCGACATCGCCGTGCGCATCGCGCGACAGCAGCCCCACATCGAGCATGCCTTGCGCCAGCACACGCACCGCCGCGTGGTGTGCATCGCGCTGACGCAGTCCGGGCCGCGTGGCGTCGATGGCCGCTTGCTGCGCGGCCAGCACCAGCTCGTACAACGTGCGCTGCGGCGCGCTGAAGCGGCCGTTGGCGGGAAAGCAGCGGGTGACATCGCTGGCGTAGCCGTCGAGCTCGCAACCGGCATCGATCAGGCACAGCTCGCCGCTGCGCAACTCGGTGTGGCCGGCCGCGTGGTGCAACACGCACGCGTTGGCGCCGGCGGCCACGATGCTCGGGTAGGCCGGGCTTTGCGAGCCGAGGCGGCGAAATTCATGCAGCAGCTCGGCCTCGATCTCGTACTCGGCCACCGCCGTGGCGCCGTCGCGAAAGCGCTGCGCGCAGTAGCGCATCGCGCGCAGGTGCGCACCGGCCGAGATGGTGGCGGCGCGGCGCATGGTTGCGAGCTCGCTGGCGTCCTTGTGCAGCCGCATTTCGGCCACCAGCGGATGCAGGTCGTGCAGCTCGGTCGGGCATTCGATGCCGCTGCGCTCGCGCGAACGCACGCTGGCCACCCAGCCCGCCACGCGGGTGTGCAGCTCAGGCCCGCGGCCGAACGGAAACCAGATCGCGCGCTGGCCCGCCAGCAGCGAGACCATCGTCTCGTCGAGGGCTTCGACCGGCAGTGCGGCATCGACGCCCAGCGCCTGCGGTGCAGCGTCGATGCCCAGCCGGCGGCCGTCCCAGATCTCGCGTTCGGGGTGGCTGGGGCGGCAAAACAGCGTGCTGTGGCCGTCGCTGCGCAGCAGCAGCCACGCCTCGGGCTCGTTGAAGCCGCTCAGGTAGTGGAAGTGGCTGTCGTGGCGGTAGGGGTGGTCGGTGTCCGAGTTGCGCTGCCGCTCGGGTGCGGTGGGCAGCAAGGCCACGCCGCCGCCTTGCGCTTGCAGCAGCTGCGCCAGATGGGCACGCCGTGCGATGTGGCTGGAGGTCGTCATGAATCGACTATAGCCACGCGTGCCGCATAGGATGCATGCCGGTGGGCATTCCTTGCGTCGCACCGGCCCCCTGAAAAACCGGCGCAAGCCTGATGTGAAGTGACCGAATGACTGCCAACAAGGATTCTGCGATGACGCGCCCCGACCACGATCTCAGCGCCTGGGCGCATGACCACGCCTTCGACAGCGGCAACCGGCGCGGCGAGGCGAGCACGCGCGTGGTGCTCGCGGTCACGCTGATCACCATGGTCGCCGAGATCGTGGGCGGCTGGTGGACCGGCTCGATGGCGCTGCTGGCCGACGGCTGGCACATGGGCACGCACTCGCTGGCACTCGGCGTGGCCGCGGCGGCCTATGCGCTGGCGCGGCGCCACGCGGGGGACTCCCGCTACGCCTTCGGCACCTGGAAGATCGAGGTGCTGGGCGGCTTTGCCAGCGCGCTGGTGCTGGCGCTGGTGGCCGTGGCGATCACGTTCGAGTCGGCGCTGCGCCTGTGGCGCGCCGAGCCGATCGCCGCCGGCACCGCGCTGTGGGTGGCGGTGATCGGGCTGCTGGTGAACTTGCTGTCGGCGTGGCTGCTGCACGGCGCCGACGGGCATGCGGGCGAGGGCGACGACGGCCACGCCCATGGCCACCACGCCAAGTCCGACGGAAAACACCAGCCGCACTCACGCGCTCAGGGGCACGGCCACGGCCACTCGCACGGCCACGCCCATCACCACGCCCACGGCGACGCCAAGGCCCAGGTGCGGCCGGCTGCCGGACAGGATTTGAACCTGCGCGCGGCCTATGTGCACGTGCTGGCCGATGCGCTGACCTCGGTGCTGGCGATTGCGGCGCTGTGCGCGGCGCTGTGGCTGGGCTGGTGGTGGCTCGACCCGCTGGTGGGCGTGCTCGGCGCGGTGGTGATCGGCGTGTGGGCCTTCGGGCTGCTGCGCGAGACCGGCGCGGTGCTGCTCGACCGCGAGATGGATCACCCGCTCACCGTGCAGATCCGCGAAGCGATCGAGTCCGATGCCGATGCGCGGGTGGCCGATCTGCACCTGTGGCGCGTGGGCCGCCAGCACCATGCGGTCATCGTGTGCGTGGTCGCGGCCGTGCCGCTGTCACCGGCCGATTACCGCGCGCGGCTGGCCGGCTATCCCTCGCTGGTGCACGTGTCGGTCGAGGTCAACCGCAGCCCGGGCACGTCCGACACGCCCGCCTGAGGCGCCTCAGGCCACCGCGTTCAGCGCGTCGAGCTGCGCGGGCGTGCCGACGTTTTCCCACGCTCCGCGCCACACCTCGGCGCTGATGCGCCGATCGAGCATGGCCGCGTGCAGCAGCGGCCCGAGCGCGGCGCGGCTGCCGCGCGTCACCGGCGCCAGCAGGCCGGCGCGGCACAAGGCGATGTTGGCGTAGGTCCAGCGCTCGCCGCCGGCCGCGGCCTCGCCGCTGAGCGCCAGGCCCTGGGCATCGAGCCCGAAATCGCCCGTCGGGTGGTACAGCGGGTTGTCCACCAGCCACAGGTGCGCGAGCAGCTCACCCGCGGCAAAGCGGCGCGCCACGGCGGCGTCGAAGCGAAAGCCCGGCATGTAGATGTCGCCCGAGACCACCCAGAACGCATCGTCCCCGGTGGCGTTCGTCGCATCGCACAGCAGCGGCAGCGCCTGGGCGATGCCGCCGGCGGTCTCGAGCGCGCCGCCGTGGTCGCGCCCTTCCAGCGAATAGGCGATCGACAGGCCGAAGCGCGAGCCATCGCCCAGCGTGTCGACGAGCTGCTGCTCCAGCCAGGCGCCGTTGACGACGACTTCGCGCACGCCGTCGCGCGCAAGCGCCTCGAGATGCCACTCGATGAGCGGCTTGCCGTGGACCTTCAGCAAGGGCTTGGGCGTGGTGTCGGTCAGCGGTCGCATCCGCTCGCCGCGGCCGGCGGCCAGCACGATGGCTTTGAGGGGGCGAAGTTCGGCGCTGGCCGTCGGGCGGGGCATGCCGCAGATTATCGAGGGCGGCCTAAAATCGGGGGTTTTCCACACTCGTCAACTCCGGGATCCGCATGGCTGCCTCAGCGTCACAAACAAACACCTCCCTGATGGCCAATGCCATTCGTGCGCTGGCGATGGATGCCGTGCAGCAGGCCAACTCGGGTCACCCGGGCGCGCCGATGGGCATGGCAGAGATGGCCGTGGCGCTGTGGGGCCGGCACCTCAAGCACAACCCGGCCAACCCGAACTGGTCCGACCGCGACCGCTTCGTGCTGAGCAACGGGCATGCGTCGATGCTGCTCTACGCGCTGCTGCACGTCACCGGTTACGAGCTGCCGATGAGCGAGTTGCGCAATTTCCGCCAGATGCACAGCAAGACGCCGGGCCACCCCGAAGTCGGCGTGACGCCGGGCGTCGAGACCACCACCGGCCCGCTCGGCCAGGGCTTCACCAACGCGGTGGGCATGGCGCTGGCTGAAAAGTTGCTGGCCGCTGAATTCAACCGCCCCGGTCACGCCATCGTCGACCACCACACCTACGCCTTCCTCGGCGACGGCTGCCTGATGGAAGGCATCAGCCACGAAGCCTGCGCGCTGGCCGGCGCGTGGCGGCTCAACAAGCTGATCGCGCTGTACGACGACAACGGCATCAGCATCGACGGTGCGGTGGCGCCGTGGTTCATCGACGACACCCCCAAGCGCTTTGCCGCTTGCGGCTGGAACGTGATCGCCAACGTCGACGGCCACGATGCCGATGCGGTCGATGCCGCCATCACCCAGGCCCGCCAGGCCGACAAGCCCACGCTGATTTGCTGCAAGACGGCCATTGGCAAGGGTTCGCCCAACCGCGCCGGCACCGCCAAGGCGCACGGTGAAGCGCTGGGCGCCGAAGAAATCAAGCTCACCCGCGAAGCGCTTGGCTGGGGCCATGAGCCCTTCGTGATCCCCGAAGAAGCCTACGAGCAGTGGGACGCGCGCCACACCGGACTGGCCGCCGAGACGAAGTGGGTCGATGCCTTCGAGGCCTACGGCAAGGCGCACCCGGAACTCGCGCTCGAGTACGTGCGCCGTGCCGCCGGTGACCTGCCGAAGAACTTCGCCCAGGTGGCGGTCGACGCCGCGCTGGCCGCGCACACCCAGGCCGCCACCGTGGCCAGCCGCAAGGCCAGCCAGATGGCGCTCGAGGCCTTCACCCAGGCGCTGCCCGAGCTGCTCGGCGGCAGTGCCGATCTGACCGGCTCGGTGTTCACCAACACCAGCCACACCCCGGCGCTGCGCTTTGGCAGCGATGGGGCGAGCAACGGCGGGCGCCACATCAACTACGGTGTGCGCGAGTTCGGCATGGCTGCGGTGATGAACGGCGTGGCGCTGCACGGCGGGTTCATCCCCTATGGCGGCACCTTCCTGACCTTCAGCGACTACAGCCGCAACGCGCTGCGCATGGCCGCGCTGATGAAGCTGCGCGTGGTGCATGTGTTCACGCACGACAGCATCGGCCTGGGCGAAGACGGTCCGACCCACCAGTCGGTGGAGCACACCGCGTCGCTGCGGCTGATTCCGGGGCTCGACGTCTGGCGTCCGGCCGACACCGCCGAGACCGTGATCGCCTGGGCGTGCGCGCTCGAAAACCGCCAGCGCCCGACCGCGCTGATCCTGTCGCGCCACAACCTGCCGTACGCGCCCAAGAGCGGCCTCGACGACATCTCCAAGGGCGGCTACGTGCTGGCCGAGCCGAGCGAAGTCGGTCTGAAGAAAAAGCCGCAGGCGGTGATCATCGCCACCGGCTCCGAGGTCAGCCTGGCGCTGCACGCTCAGCAGCTGCTGGCCGCGAAGAAGGTGGCCGTGCGCGTGGTCTCGATGCCGTCGACGTCGGTCTTCGACCGCCAGTCCCGCGCCTACCAGGCCAGCGTGATGCTGTGCAACGCCAAGGGCCGCGGCGTGCCGCGCATCGCCGTCGAGATGGGCGTGACCGACGGCTGGTGGAAGTACGGCTGTGCTGCGGTCGTGGGCATCGACACCTACGGCGAGTCGGCGCCCGCGCCGGTGCTGTTCAAGCACTTCGGCTTCACCGCCGAGAACGTCGCGGCCACCGTGCTGCGCGCGCTGCGCGGCTGATGCCGCACCGGCCAAGAATTCAAAACTGAGGAAACTCCCATGACCATCAAGGTAGGCATCAACGGCTTCGGCCGCATCGGACGCATGGTGTTCCGCGCTGCGGTGCAGAACTTCCCCGGCATCGAGATCGTCGGCATCAACGACCTGCTCGAGCCCGAATACCTCGCCTACATGCTGCAGTACGACAGCGTGCACGGCCGCTTCAAGGGCGACATCGCGGTGGACGGCAACACGCTGATCGTCAACGGCAAGCGCATCCGCCTGACCGCGGTGAAGGATCCGTCCGAGCTCAAGTGGAACGAGATCGGCGCCGACGTGGTGGTCGAGGCCACCGGCTTGTTCCTGACCAAGGACACCTGCCAGAAGCACATTGACGCGGGTGCGAAGAAGGTCATCCAGAGCGCGCCCAGCAAGGACGACACGCCGATGTTCGTCTACGGCGTCAACGACAAGACCTACGCCGGCCAGACCATCATCAGCAACGCGAGCTGCACCACCAACTGCCTGGCCCCGGTGGCCAAGGTGCTCAACGACACCTTCGGCATCAAGCGCGGCCTGATGACCACGGTGCACGCGGCCACCGCCACGCAAAAGACGGTGGACGGCCCGAGCAACAAGGACTGGCGCGGCGGTCGCGGCATCCTCGAGAACATCATCCCGAGCAGCACCGGTGCGGCCAAGGCGGTGGGCGTGGTGATTCCCGAGCTGAACAAGAAGCTCACCGGCATGTCGTTTCGCGTGCCGACCAGCGATGTGTCTGT
>CANFXR010000056.1 GCA_947451035.1 Burkholderiales bacterium | reverse complement strand
TGCTCGACCGTCGTGGCCACCCATCTTTCACACTTGATGCAACTCCACGCCGCCAAGTTGTTGGGTCGGGTGGAGGTCCAGCAACTGGTCGAACACGTGACCAAACTGGCTCCCAAGATGATCGAGGACGTGGTGCCCAAGATGGTTTCGATTCCGGCCCTGCAAAAAGTGCTTCAGCTGTTGCTGGAAGAAGGCGTGCACATCCGCGACATGCGCTCCATCGTCGAGAGCCTGGCCGAGCACGCTTCGACCGTCACCGACCCGGCCGAACTGGCCCGCCGCATCCGCGTGCACCTGGCGCCGTCCATCGTGCAGCAGATCTACGGCCCGAACAAGGAACTCGACGTCATCGCGCTCGAACCCGATCTGGAGCGGCTGGTCACCCAGGCGCTCACCTCGCCGCACGGCGCCGCACTCGACCCGGGCGTGGCCGACACGCTGGGCCGGCACGCCGCCGAATCGGCCAAGCGCCAGGAAGACCTCGGCCTGCCAGCGTGCCTGCTGGTGCCCGACATGATCCGCGCCCCGATGGCGCGCTTGCTCAAGCGGGCCGCACCGCGGCTGCGCGTGCTGGCACACAGCGAAATTCCTGAAACGCATTCGATCCGCATTGGGTCGGTTATTGGAGGTACCGCATGAACGTCAAACGTTTCACCGCGCGCAGCTCGCGCGAAGCATTGGCCCTGGTTCGCCAGGCCCTGGGCAACGATGCGGTCGTGCTGTCCACCAAGCCTTCGGGCGACGGCTTCGAAGTGCTGGCGATGGCGCCTGAGAGCATGCAGCAGATCGAGCGCATGGCCACCGACAACGTGCCCCCCGCCGCTGCCGCCAGGCCCGCTGCGCCGGTGGCGGCCAGCGCTCCACGCTCACGCGGCTCGCTCGCCGCACGCGCTTCGGCCAGTGCCCCGCGCACGCCGGCCGAGCCGCTGGCCGAATCGTCGGTTGAAGAAGATGCCGCTCGTTTGAGCATGAGCACGCTGTCGTTCCAGGACTATGTGCGTGAGCGCATGCTCAAGCGCCGCCAGATCGCGATGCAGGCCGAATCGGCTGCCGCACGCGCTGCCGCACCGGTGGCCGAGCCGGTGCCCGGCCCGCTGTCGATGCGCATGACCGAAACACCTGCCGCGCCGGCCGCCCGTGCCGCCAAGGCCGCCGCTGCGGCGCCCCACGTGCCGGTGCTGTCGTCGCTGCACAGCGACGCTGCGGTGCTGTACGTCGATCCGCCTCCGATCGCCCTGGCTCACGAGCCGCCCGTGCTGCGCGAAGAAGTGATCAGCCGCGTGCGTGCGCCAGCGCAGCCGGCCGTGGTCGCCACCGAAGGCGTGGTCGCCCGGCGCGATCAGCAAGACATGATGAACGAGCTGCGCAGCATGAAGGGCATGATCGAAGAGCGCTTCGGTGCGCTGGCCTTCATGGAAAAACTGCAGCGCCAGCCGGCGCAGGCGCGCCTGACGCAAAAGCTGCTCGACTGCGGCTACTCGCCGGCGCTGATCCGCAAGCTCGCCGACGGCATGGGTCCCGAAGTCACCGACGAGATGGCCTGGGCATCGCACGTGCTTGAGCGCAACTTGCAAAGCGCCGATCGCGAACCCGCACTCGAAGACCAGGGCGGCGTGTTCGCGCTGGTGGGTGCCACCGGAGTCGGCAAGACCACCACCACCGCCAAGCTCGCCGCCGCCTTTGCCACGCGCTACGGCGCGGCGCACCTCGGGCTGATCACGCTCGACGCCTACCGCGTCGGTGCCCACGAACAGTTGCGCGCCTATGGCCGCATCCTCGGCGTGCCGGTGCACACCGCGCACGACCGCGCCTCGCTTGAAGACCTGCTCGATTTGCTGTCGGCCAAGAAGATGGTGCTCATCGACACGGCCGGCATGGCGCAGCGCGACACGCGCACCCGTGAACTGCTCGACATGCTCAGCCACAACTCGATCCACAAGCTGCTGGTGGTCAACTCGGCCGCCCAGGGCGAGACGATCGAAGACGTGCTGGTGGCGTATCGCGCCAGCGCCTGCCGCGGCGTGGTGCTGTCGAAGATGGACGAAGCGGTCAAGCTCGGCCCGGCGCTCGACGCGCTGATCCGCCACAAGCTCACCGTGCTCGGCGTGGCCAACGGCCAGCGCGTGCCCGAAGACTGGCACCGGCTGTCGTCGCATGCGCTGATCCATCGCTCGCTGCACCCCACCGTGGGCAGCGCGTACCGCATGGACTCGAGCGAAGTGAATCTGATCTTCGCCGCACCGCAGCACCAGTCGCACCCGGTGGCCAAGGCCGCGCGCCTCGACACGATGGCCATGCCGGCCTGAAGACGAGCGCGCACTTGCACGAACTTCTGTCCAACGATTCATCACCCCCGAGCCCGATGACTGCGACGACACATTCCCCTTCAAGACCGCTGGACCAGGCCGACGGCTTGCGGCGGCTGTTCGCCCACGCGCAGGTTCGCTTCGTGCCGGTGGTGTCCAACCCCCACGTGGCCTTTGGCGGCGTGATGCTCGAGCGGCTGTGCAGCGGTTTTGCCGAGCAGGGCTGCCACACGCTGGTGGTCGATGCCGCCGAATCGTCGCCTGAACCCAACGAGATGGCCTGGGTCGATTTGTCGGCCTGCGTCGAGCGGCTGTCGAGCGAGGTCTCGTACCTGGCCGCGCGCGGCTTGCCGCTGCGCTACGTCGACGCGCGCGGCTCCACGGCCGGCATGCTCGACGCGGTGCAGCGCGCTGCACCGGCGGCCGATGTGGTGCTGGTGCACGCCTCGGCGGGCGACTTGTGCCGCTTGTTCATGCACCACGACTTGCTGTGGCGGCCGCGCCCGCTGCTGCTGGCCGATGACCACCCGCTCAGCGTCAAGCAGGCCTACGCCAGCATGAAGCTGCTCACGCAGCGCGCCGGCCTGGTGGTGCACGACCTGATGCTCGCCGCCGCACCCGACTCGCCGCGTGCCGAGCGCATCGCGATCCAGATCGCCACCTGCGCGGATGACTTTCTGGGCGCGGTGTTGCGCGACTGGATCCAGGTCGATCCGGCCAGCGACGCGCGCAGTCCGTCCACACCGGACCTGCGACGCTGGGTCCGTGAAACACTGCAACCTGCCGCCGGCCTCGCCGCCAGTGGGCATCCCGCACCGATGGAACTGCGCGCCCCCGCGTTCAACTGATTTTCCGGAGCCGAACCATGTCCACGTACACCGCCAAAGGACAGCTCGACAACTCGTCGATGCTCAAGCAGTACAGCCCGCTGGTGCGCCGACTGGCCCATCAGATGATCGCCAAGCTGCCGGCCAACGTCGAGCTCGATGACCTGATCCAGGTCGGCATGATCGGCCTGGCCGATGCGCTCACGCGCTTCGATGCGGCGCAGGGCGTGCAGTTCGAGACCTTCGCCACCCAGCGCATCCGCGGCGCCATGCTCGACGAACTGCGTGGCAACGATTACCTCTCGCGCGGCACGCGCAAGCAGCAGCGCAGCATCGAGTCAGCGGTGCACAAGCTCGAGCAGCGCATGGGCCGCGCGCCGGTTGAAAGCGAGATCGCCCGCGAAATGGGCATCACGCTGCTCGAATACCAGGAACTGCTGGGCAAGGTGCGCGGCACGCAACTCGTGTACCTTGAAGACATGTCGGGCGACGACGGCGACCAGGACTTCCTCGACCGCCACGTGGGCGACGAATCCTTCGACCCGCTGGCGCAGTTGCAGGACCACCGCATGCGCGAGGCGCTGGTGGCCGGCATCAAGGTGCTGCCCGAGCGCGAGCAGTACGTGATGAGCATGTACTACGAGCACGACATGAACCTCAAGGAAATCGCCGCCGTGCTCAAGGTCACCGAGTCGCGCGTGTGCCAGCTGCACAGCCAGTCGATCGCCCGACTGCGCGTCAAGCTGCGCGAGTACTGATCGGGCGAGCGGCCCGATTCCCCCTGTCTTGAAGCCCTGGCCCTGGCCCCTGCCGGCTCTGTTGAGCTGGGCATGGGCGTGGGCGGTGTTTGGTGCGCTGCGCTCCATGGAAGTGCCGGCGCTGCTCGCGCTGTCGTCGGGCGTGCTGGCCGGCGCGCTGCCGGCGCTGCTCTCGACGTGGCCGCTGACCCGCTGGCGCCGTGTCTTCATGGCTGCGGGTTTTCCGCTGTCGGTCGCGCTCAGCGGCAGCGTCGCCGGCGAGTTGCCCGCCTGGGCGTGGCTGCTGCCGCTGGCCTTGCTGGTGCTGCTGTACCCGCTCAAGGCCTGGCGCGATGCGCCTTTCTTTCCAACCCCCCATGGCGCCTTGCGCGGCCTGAGCCGGCTCGCACCATTGCCCGCCGATGCGCGCGTGCTCGAAGCCGGTTGCGGCCTCGGTCACGGCCTGCGCGAGCTGCACGCCGAATACCCGCTGTCGCGCATTGACGGCATCGAGTGGAGCTGGCCGCTGCGCTGGGCGTGCCAGTGGCGCTGCCGCTTCGCGCGCGTGGTGCGCGCAGACATCTGGCACGCCGACTGGTCGGCCTTTCAGATGGTCTATGTGTTCCAGCGGCCCGAGAGCATGCCGCGCGCCGTGGACAAGGCCAGCGGCGAGTTGAAGCCCGGCGCCTGGCTGGCCAGCCTGGAGTTCGAGGCCACGCAGTTGCAACCCGACGCGGTGCACCGCTGCCCCGACGGCCGCCCGGTGTGGCTGTACCGACACCCGTTCACGCGCTTGCAGTCAAAATCGCGGCCCTAGCGGTGTCGCTGCGCTCAGGCGCCGACCCGGCCCACCCGATGAATGGAGTTCCTCATGTCCGGCTTGCTGCCCCTCGTCGATCCTGACGGTCTGCTCGAGTTCTCGGTGGTCTACACCGACCGCGCACTCAACCACATGTCCCAGCGCTTCCAGCAGGTGATGAAGGACATCTCCACCACGCTCAAGGAGGTCTATCACGCCAAATCGGCGGTGGTGGTGCCGGGCAGCGGCACCTTCGGCATGGAGGCGGTGGCACGCCAGTTCGCCACCGGGCGCAAGGCGCTGGTGATTCGCAACGGCTGGTTCAGCTACCGCTGGACGCAGATCTTCGACATGGGCAGCATCCCGTCGGAGTCGACCGTGCTCAAGGCGCGCCGCAGCGGGCCGGGAAAGCAAGACTCGTTTGCGCCGGCGCCGATCGCCGAGGTGGTGGCCGCCATCCGCGCGCAGCGCCCCGACGTGGTGTTCGCGCCGCACGTGGAAACCTCGGCCGGCATGATCCTGCCCGACGCTTACCTGCGCGCCGTGGCCGATGCGGTGCACGAGGTGGGTGGCCTGTTTGTGCTCGACTGCATCGCCTCTGGCACGATCTGGGTCGACATGCAGGCGTGTGGCGTCGACGTGCTGGTGAGCGCGCCGCAAAAGGGCTGGAGCGGCTCGCCGTGCGCTGGCCTGGTGATGCTCAGCGAGCTGGCCCGCGAGCGCATCGACAGCACGCAAAGCACCAGCTACGCGTGCGACCTGCGCAAGTGGCTGCAGATCATGGAAACCTACGAAGGCGGTGGCCACGCGTACCACGCGACCATGCCCACCGACGCGCTCACCCGCGTGCGTGACGTGATGCTCGAGACCCGCGCCTACGGCTTTGACAAGGTGCGCCGCGAGCAGCAGCAACTGGGTGACGCGGTGCGTGCGCTGCTGGCGGGCCGCGGCTTCAAGAGCGTGGCCGCCGAGGGCTTTCAGGCGCCCGGCGTGGTGGTCAGCTACACCGACGACGCCGAGATGCAGTCGGGCCGCAAGCTGATGGCCCAAGGCCTGCAGATCGCCGCCGGCGTGCCGCTGCAATGCGACGAGGGGGCTGACTTCCAGACCTTTCGCATCGGCCTGTTCGGCCTCGACAAGCTGCACGATGTGAACGGCACGGTGGCCCGGCTGGCTGCGGCGCTGGACCGCGCGCAGCCGTCAGCCGCCTGAACCCACGAACGGAGTCGATCGATGACGATGAAAAAAATCACAGCGGGCCTGGTGCTGGCGCTGGTGGCCGGCACGGCGCTGGCCGACTGGCTGCCCATCAAGGCCGATCCCATGGTCAGGGTGATGGCCGACCCGGTCACCATCCGCCGCAGCGGCGACATGGTGACGATGTGGAGCCTGATCAACTACACCAAGCCGCGCAAGACGGAAGACGACAAGGCCTACCTGTCGTCCAAGCAGCATCTGGAGTACGACTGCGTCGAGCGCCTGAGCCGGCGGCTCGAGTTCAGCCGGTATACCGACCTCACCGGTTGGGGCGAGGTGGTCTACTCGAACACCACCCCCGGCGCGTGGAGCCCGGTGGCCGCCGGCACGGTGGCCGGCGAGTTGTTCAAGTTCGCCTGCGGCGAGAAGTGAACCTGCCGGGCAGGTCAGTATTGCGGGCGATTGCCCGTCATGGTCGAGCGCTCGAGCAGCGCGAAGATGCGCTCCATGCGGGCATCAAGCCAAGCGGCCCAGCCGGAGAGTTGTTGCGCGTTGCTGCTGGTGGCGGTGTTGTTCATGGCGGTCTCCGGTCAGTGATCGGGGCAGCGTGCCCCACAGAGGCTAATTTATCCCACGCCGCAAGACAGGCGTGCCAGCAATTGTGCTGATGGCAGCATGAATTTTTCAACCCAAACCTCAACGGCAGCAAGAACCATGGAAACCAGCGGACCCAACCCACAGCAACTCAAAGGCATCGCCATGGCGTGGCCGTCGATCGACGGCAAGGCGTTTGCGATCCGGCTGCAACTGGCCGACAGCGTGCTCGACCTCGAGCTCGATGACGAGCGGCTCAAGCAGCTGCTCACGGCGCTGATGCAGTCGTCGATGCTGTGCGCCAGCAAGCGCACCGATCTGCCCTCGATCAAGGCCAGCGATCCGGCTCAGGCCGTGCAGATTCCGGCCTCGGCCATCGATGTCGTGTCGCTGGATGAATCGCGCAAGCAGCTGGTCATGCGTGTGGGCACCCTCGATTTGAGCCTGATGATCGGCTCGCCCAACACGGCCAAGTCGCTGGCGATGGCGCTGCGCGGCTAGTTCAGCTGCCGCCCAGAGGCTGCGGCTTGAGCGAGCGCAGGTAGGCGATCAGTGCGTCCATGTCGGCGTCGTTGATGGTGCGGTAGTACGCAAAGCCCATCGGCGGCATGAGCGGCCGGCCGTCGCGGGCGACACCTTCGCGCACGGCGTGGGCAATCTCGCCGTTGCTCCAGTCCTTCAGGCCGCTGGCGTGCGGCGTGAGGTTGCGCGACACGCTGGCGCCCCACGGGCCGTTGAAGACCTGCCCGCCCGCGCCCAGCCGGCTTCTTTGGATCACGCCCTGTTCATCGACGGGCGTGTGGCATTCCATGCAATGGCCGATGTTGGCCAGATATTCGCCGTACTGCGTCTGGTGGCTGGCAGCCGGGGCCACCACGTTGCGAACGCTCGGTCCGTGACTGGTGGGTGGCGTGCGGTAGGTCGATTTGGGCACGAGGTTTTCCACGGCGGGCTGGGCGCGCAGGTAGGCCACGATGGCGGCGAGATCGGCATCGCTGATGTGGCGGTAAAACGCGATCGGCATGGGCCCGCCGATGCGGGTCTTGTCAGGCCGCACGCCTTCGCGGATGGCCAGCGCGAGTTGGGCATCGCTCCAGCGGCCGATGCCGGTGTTCGCATCGGGCGTGATGTTGGCGGCACGGGCCTTGAATTCCGGTTCGTCGAACAGCATGCCGCCAGACAGCCCCTTGTCGAGCAGGGGTTGGCCCTGTTCGCCACGTTGCATGTGGCAGTTGCCGCAGCCCACCACCCCTTCCATCAGGTACTTGCCTCGGGCCAGCACGGAGGCCTCCTGCGCGCCGGACGACCCCAGCGCGGTCGCCAGCATGGTGGCGATGGCGAGTCTGCTCAGCCAGTTCAAGGGGTTCATTCGTGACCGTTCATGATTGTGGGAGCGCCGAATATGTCATGCCATGGTTCGTGCGCGCATCGGCATCAACGCCCCCGCGGCGTTGACCATGGTCAACATGGGCGACTGGGGCCGCCATCTGAACTTGCCGCCGCGTCACGCGCGGCGCATGATCGCCGCGGAGTTGAGCAGGCCGGGCGGCCCCGGGAGGGTCGGCGCCCTACACTCGCGCGTGGCCTAGCCCTTGCGACGCCACCGTTGAGGCAGGATCGCGTCATGAAGCCAGACATCACGATCGCCACGAGCGCAGCAGTCCAGCGCGCGCTCGATCGGTACGCGCAGCAGCCCGGGGCGCTGTTGCCGGTGCTGCACGCCATCCACGACGAACTCGGCCACATCCCCGCCGACGGCGTGCCGCTGATCGCCGCGGCGCTCAACCTGTCGCGCGCCGAGGTGCACGGCGTGGTCAGTTACTACCCGCACTTTCGCAGCGAGCCCCCGGGCCGCCACATCGTGCAGGTGTGCCGTGCCGAAGCCTGTCAGGCCTGCGGCGCCGAGGCGTTGCTCGCGCAGGCCGAACGCGTGCTCGGCTGCGCGCGCCACCACACGCGGGCCGATGGCGCGGTGACGCTCGAGTCGGTGTATTGCCTCGGGCTGTGCGCGTCGTCGCCGGCGATGCGCGTCGACGAGCGCGTGCACGCGCGCCTCACCCCCGAGCGACTCGAGCAGTTGCTGGCCGCACTGGAGATCGGGCCGTGAGCGCCGTGCGCGTGTTCGTGCCGTGCGATTCGGCCGCGCTGGCGGTGGGCGCCGATGAGGTGGCCGCGGCGCTGGCCGCCGTGTGTGCACGGCGCGGAGTGGCCGTCGACATCGTGCGCAACGGCTCGCGCGGGCTGTTCTGGCTCGAGCCTCTGGTCGAAGTTGCCACGCCCGCCGGTCGCGTGGCCTACGGGCCGGTGCGTGCCGACGACATCGCCTCGCTGCTTGATGCCGGCATGCTCGACGGTGGCCGTCATGCGCTGTGCCACGGACTCACCGAAAAAATGCCCTACCTGGCGCGCCAGGAGCGGCTGACGTTCGCCCGCATGGGCGTGACCGATCCGCTGTCGCTGGCCGACTACGAAGCTCATGAAGGCTGGGCGGGCCTGCGCCGCGCGTTGACGCTGGACGGCGCCGAGCTCGTGCAGGAGGTGCTCGACTCGGGCCTGCGCGGGCGCGGCGGTGCGGCGTTTCCGGCCGGCATCAAGTGGCGCACCGTGTCGCAAACCCCGGCCACGCAGAAGTACGTGGTGTGCAACGCCGACGAGGGTGATTCGGGCACGTACTCCGACCGCATGACGATGGAGGGTGACCCCTACGTGCTGATCGAAGGCCTGGCGATCGCCGCGGTGGCGGTGGGCGCCACGCGCGGGTTCGTCTACGTGCGCGCCGAGTACCCGCATGCCATCGCCACCTTGAACGAGGCGATCGAGCGGGCCACGGCCGCCGGCTTCCTGGGCGATCGCGTGTGCGGCAGTGCCCACGCGTTTCACCTCGAGGTGCGCAAGGCGGCCGGCTCCTACGTCTGCGGCGAAGAGACCGCGATGCTCGAGAGCCTCGAGGGCCGGCGCGGCATCGTGCGCGCCAAGCCGCCGCTGCCGGCCGTCGCAGGCCTGTTCGGCCAGCCCACGCTGATCCACAACGTCATCAGTCTGGCCAGCGTGCCGCTCATCGTGGCGCGCGGCGCGGCGTTCTACCGCGACTTCGGCATGGGCCGCTCGCGCGGCACGCTGCCGTTTCAGCTGGCCGGCAACATCCGCCACGGCGGTCTGGTCGAAAAGGCGTTCGGGCTGACGCTGCGCGAGTTGCTGCACGACTTTGGCGGCGGCACACGCAGCGGACGTCCGATCAAGGCGGTGCAAGTGGGCGGCCCGCTCGGCGCCTACGTGCCCGAATCGCAGTGGGACGTGCCGCTCGACTACGAGGCCTACGCCGCGATGGGCGCGGCCGTGGGGCACGGCGGCATCGTGGTGCACGACGACACGGCCGACATGGCGAAGCTGGCGCGCTACGCGATGGAGTTCTGCGCGATCGAGAGCTGCGGCAAGTGCACGCCGTGCCGCATCGGCTCGACACGCGGCGTCGAGGTCATCGACCGCATCACCGGCCTGAGCGGCGGCCAGCCGCAGCAGCAAGCGCAGGTGCACCTGCTGCGCGACCTGTGCGACACCCTGCTGCACGGCAGCTTGTGCGCCATGGGCGGCATGACGCCGTACCCGGTGCTGTCGGCGCTCGATCACTACCCGGCTGACTTCGGTCTCGTCACCGACCCGCACGCCGCCTGAGGAGACCGCCCATGCTCAAACACCTGCAACTCGAAATCGACCACGGCACGCCGGCGCGCACCTCGACCGACACCGTCACTCTGTCCATCGACGGCTTTGGCGTGACCGTGCCCAAGGGCACTTCGCTGATGCGCGCCGCGGTGGACGCCGGCATCCAGGTGCCCAAGCTGTGCGCCACCGACAGCCTCGAGCCTTTCGGCTCGTGCCGCTTGTGCCTGGTCGAGATCGACGGGCGCAAGGGCTACCCGGCCTCGTGCACGACGCCGGCCGACAACGGCATGGTCGTGCACACCCAGACGCCCCGGCTGCAGCAGCTGCGCAAGGGCGTGATGGAGCTCTACATCAGCGATCACCCGCTCGACTGTCTGACCTGCAGCGCCAACGGCAACTGCGAGCTGCAGGACATGGCCGGCGTCACCGGGCTGCGCGAGGTGCGCTACGGCGTGGGCGGTGCGGTGGTCGATGGCGTGGCCGGCGCGCACCACACGCAAGCCAGGAAGGACGAGTCGAATCCGTACTTCACGTTCGACCCCAGCAAGTGCATCGTGTGCAACCGCTGCGTGCGCGCCTGCGAGGAAACGCAGGGCACCTTCGCGCTCACGATCAGCGGGCGCGGCTTCGACAGCCAGGTGTCGGCGGGTCAGGGCCAGCCGTTCATGGACAGCGAATGCGTGAGCTGCGGCGCGTGCGTTGACGCCTGTCCGACGGCCACGCTGCAGGACAAGACCCTCATCGAGCTCGGCCAGTCCGAGCACAGCGCCATCACCACCTGCGCGTATTGCGGCGTGGGCTGCGGCCTCAAGGCCGAGATGAAGGGCGACACCGTCGTGCGCCTGGTGCCCTGGAAGAACGGTCAGGCCAACGAGGGCCAGGCCTGCGTGAAGGGCCGCTTCGCCTGGGGCTATGCCACGCACCCGGACCGCATCACGCGGCCGATGATCCGCCACAAGATCACCGACCCGTGGCGCGAGGTGAGCTGGGATGAGGCCATCGGCCACGCCGCGTCGGAATTCAAGCGCATCCAGGCCGCGCACGGCCGGGATTCGGTGGGCGCCATCAGCTCGTCGCGCTGCACCAACGAGGAGGTCTACCTCGTGCAAAAACTGGTGCGCACCGCCTTCGGCAACAACAACATCGACACCTGCGCGCGGGTGTGTCACTCGCCCACCGGCTACGGCCTGGGCCAGACCTTCGGAACCTCGGCGGGCACGCAGGACTTCAAGTCGGTGGCGCACGCCGACGTGATCGTGGTGATCGGCGCCAACCCGACCGACGCGCACCCGGTGTTCGCCTCGCGCATGAAGCGCCGGCTGCGCGAGGGCGCCCGGCTGGTGGTCATCGATCCGCGGCGCATCGATCTGGTCGACGCGCCGCATGTGCGCGCCGAGCACCATCTGGCGCTCCAGCCGGGCACCAACGTGGCCCTGATCACGGCCATGGCGCACGTGGTGGTGACCGAGGGTCTGGTCCACGAGGCCTATGTGGCCGAGCGCTGCGATGCGCGCAGCTTCGCCCAGTGGCGCGAGTTCGTCTCCCGGTCGGACAACTCGCCCGAGGCCTTCGAGGCCGTGACCGGCGTGAGCGCGGCCGAAGTGCGCGCGGCCGCACGGCTGTACGCCGCCGGCCCCAACTCGGCCATCTACTACGGGCTGGGCGTGACCGAACACGCGCAGGGCTCGACCATGGTGATGGGCATCGCCAACCTGGCCATGGCCTGCGGCATGGTGGGGCGTGAAGGCGTGGGCGTGAACCCGCTGCGCGGCCAGAACAACGTGCAAGGCAGTTGCGACATGGGCAGCTTTCCACACGAGCTGCCGGGCTACCGGCATGTGTCCGACAGCGCGGTGCGCGGCCAGTTCGAAGCCGCCTGGGGCGTGTCCATCAGCCCCGAGCCGGGCCTGCGCATCCCCAACATGTTCGACGCGGCACGCACCGGCAGTTTCAAGGGCCTGTACTGCCAGGGCGAGGATGTCGTGCAGTCTGATCCCGACATCAAGCAGGTGGCTGCCGCACTGCAGGCGCTGGAGTGCCTGGTCGTGCAGGACATCTTCCTCAACGAGACCGCCAAGTACGCGCACGTGTTCTTGCCCGGCAGCTCGTTCCTCGAGAAAGATGGCACCTTCACCAACGCCGAGCGGCGCATCTCGCGGGTGCGGCGGGTGATGCCACCGCTGGCCGGACTGGCCGACTGGGAAGTCACCATGAAGCTGTCGAACGCGCTGGGTCATCCGATGAGCTACACGCATCCCGAGCAGGTCATGCAGGAGATTGCGCAGCTCACGCCCACCTTCCAGGGCGTGAACTACGCGACGATCGACCGTCTGGGCAGCGTGCAGTGGCCGTGCAACGACAGCAGCGGCGAGGCCGGCACGTCCGTGATGCACCGCGATCATTTCGTGCGCGGCAAGGGCCGTTTCCTCATCACGCAGTACGTGCCCTCGGAAGAAAAGGTCACGCGCAAGTACCCGCTGCTGCTGACCACCGGGCGCATCCTGTCGCAATACAACGTGGGCGCCCAGACCCGTCGCACGGCCAACAACCAGTGGCACGAGGAAGACCGCCTCGACATCCACCCGCACGATGCCGAAGAGCGCGGCGTGAGCCAGGGCGACTGGGTGAGCATCGCCAGCCGTGCCGGCCAGACAGTGCTGCGCGCCGACATCAGCGAACGCATGCAGCCCGGGGTGGTCTTCACCACCTTCCACTTCCCCGAGTCGGGCGCCAACGTGATCACCACCGAGAGTTCCGACTGGGCCACCAACTGCCCCGAATACAAGGTGACGGCGGTGCAGGTGGCCAAGGTGATGGGGCCTTCGCAGTGGCAGCGCGAGAACGCCGAATTCAACCGCGAGCAGCTCGAGTTGCTCGCGCAGGCGCGCCCCGAGGCTTGCGCCCCGTGAAGCCGACCGACGCCGCGCTGCTACCGGCTGGCGTGCGTGCCGTGCCGGTGACGACCTGGCGCAACGCGCAATCGCGTGAGCACTCCGACTGGCTGGCCGACGAGGTGCCGGTGGCGCTGGTGTTCAACGGCATTTCGCACGCCGTCATGCTCGCCAGCCCGACGGACCTGGACGATTTCGCGCTCGGTTTCGGCCTCACCGAAGGCCTGCTCGCCAGCGCGTCGGAGCTGCTGGGCGTCGAGGTGCGCGAGGTGCCTGACGGCATCGAGTTGCAGCTCGAGGTGACAGCCGCGTGCGCCTGGCGGCTCAAGGAGCGCCGGCGCACGCTGGTCGGGGTCACCGGCTGTGGCCTGTGTGGCGCCGAGAGCCTCAGCCAGGTCCGTCGTGAACTGCCCCGAGGGGTCGCGTGCCATCTCGAGCCGCAGGCGTTGACCCGCGCGCAGCGCGAGCTGCAATGCTCGCAGGCCATGCACAAACTCACCGGCGCCACCCACGCGGCCGCCTGGTGCGCCGCGGACGGCCGGGTGCTGCTGGTGCGCGAGGACGTGGGCCGCCACATCGCGCTCGACAAGCTGGTGGGCGCCATGGTGCGCTCGGCGGCCAACCCCGCCGAAGGCTTCATCTGCGTGACCAGCCGCGCGAGTTTCGAGATGGTTCAAAAGACCGCCATGGCCGGCGTGGCCACGCTCGCCGCGGTGTCCGCGCCGACGGCACTGGCCGTGGACGCGGCCCGCAGTTGCGGCCTGGCGCTCGCGGGCTTCGTGCGCGGCGAGGGCCTGGTGGCGTACACCTTTGCCGAGCGGCTCGGGCTGTGCGAGGCGCCCCGAGCCGGGGAGCGCCGCTGACATGGACACCGACAACCTGGTCCGCATGGCCAACCGCATCGGCGAGTTCTTCCAGACGATGCCCGAGCGCGAAGAAGCGGTCCTTGGCGTCACCCAGCACCTGCGCCGCTACTGGGAGCCGCGCATGCGGCGCGAGCTCCTCGCGCACCTGGACCACACCGGCGGCGGCGGGTTGCTGCCCATCGTGCGCGACGCGTTGCTGGCTCACCGCAACGAGTTGATCTGATCGCCACCGCACGGCGCTCACAGGCGGTCGGCTGTGGTTTACTCGTTCCAGGATGGAACTGAGCATGGGGTCGAGATGCGGTTGTTGCTGAGGGCTTTCGTCGCCGCGCTGATGTTGAGCGCAGGCTTGGCGTGGGCCGGTGATTTCGAGGACGGTCTGGCGGCCTACGCCAAGCAGAAGTTTCCGCTCGCCGTGCAGAAATTCAAGCGCGCCGCCGCCCAGGGATCGCCGGGCGCGCAGTTCTATCTCGGGGTGATGCACGGTCTCGGGCAGGGCGTCGCACCCGACCCCGCGGCAGAACTGGACTGGTACCGGCTGGCTGCCGAACGGGGTCTGGCGGTGGCGCAGTTCAACCTGGGCAACGCGTATTCCAGCGGTCAGGCGGTGACTCAGGACGCGGCCGAGGCGGTGCGCTTGTACAAGCTGGCCGCCGAGCAGGGGTTTGCCGCCGCGCAGTTCGCCTTGGGCAATGCGTACGTCAGCGGCCGGGGTGCCCCGCAGGATCTGGCCGAGGCGCTGGCCTGGTACCGCATGTCGGCCGTGCAGGGCTATGCGCCCGCGCAGTTCAACCTGGGCTACATCTACGACAGCGGGCAGGGTGTGGCGCAAGACCCGGCCCAAGCCGTGTACTGGTACCGGCTGGCGGCTCAGCAAGGCGACCCCGATGCGCAACTGGGCCTGGGCCATGCCTATCGCAAGGGGCGAGGCGTCGAGCCCGACGACGCGCAGGCGGCACGCTGGTACGCGCTCGCCGCCGAACAGGGCCTGGCGGTGGCCCAGTTCAACACGGGAATCGCCTGGGCTCGCGGGCAGGGGGTGGCGCAAGATCAAGCCGAGGCGGTGCGCTGGTTCAAGATGGCCGCGGTGCAGGGGCACGGGTCGGCGCAGCTCAACCTCGGCCTGAGCTACTTCAACGGGCAGGGCGTTGCGCGCGACCTGCTCAGGGCGCACATGTGGCTGCACCTCGCGGCGGTGGCGGGCGACAAGGAGGCTGCCCGCAACGAAGCCCTGGTGGCCAGCGAAATGACGCCGGCGCAGATCGAAGCCGCGCAACGGCTGGCCAGCGAGTGGCAGGCGCGCAAGGGCAGGACGCGCCCGTGAGCGCGCCCGGGCAAATCGCGGTTTGGGCCGCCCGAGCGCGCTTATATTGACGATTGCCTCGACAACATCCCGCCTGGCGCCCCATGAATTTCAAGCGCACCCTCATCGTCTGTCTGATCCTCGCCGCCGCGCCGTGCTCGCACGCGAAGAAAGGCTCGCACGGCGACCCGGCCCAAAGGGCGGCATTCCGGCAGGCCAACCCGTGTCCGTCGAATGGCGAGACTTCGGGCGCTTGCCCGGGCTTCGTGATCGACTACATCCGGCCGCGCTCGTGCGGCGGTGCCGACAGCCCCGAGAACATGCATTGGCGCTCGGTCGAGATGGCCAGGTTGCAGGACAAGGCCGAGCTCAAGGACTGCAACAACGTGCAGGTGCGCGACTAGCCGCGCGGCGCATCACCGAGCGCCGCGTGCGGCGCAACGCTCAGGGCATCACCGGTGCGCTGTAGGTCAAGGTTGTACCCAACGCCCACAGCAGGAACAGCACCAGGGGCGTGTGAAACAGCAGTTGCACGAAGGAAAACCCGACGATCGCGCGCGCCCGGATCCCCAGAATGCCCAGCAGCGGCAGCATGTAAAACGGGTTGATGAGATTGGGAAGGGCTTCGGCTGCGTTGTAGATCTGGACGGCCCAGCCCAGGTGGTACTGCAGATCGTTGGCGGCTTGCATCACATAGGGCGCCTCGATGATCCATTTTCCGCCTCCCGATGGAATGAAGAATCCGAGGAAGGCCGAATAGATGCCCATCAGCAACGCATAGGTGTCGTGCGATGAAATGCTGACGACCAAATCGGATATGTGCTGCGCCAGCGTCTTGGCATCCACTCCCTTGACCTGCGTGAGCAGTGCCGCGATCGATCCGTAAAGTGGAAACTGAATCAACACCCCGGTGATCGACGGAACCGCCTTCGATACTGAATCCAGAAAACTGCGCGGGCGCCAGTGCAGTAATGCACCCGCCATCAGAAACAGAAAGTTATAGGTATTCAAGGCCGAGATGGCCGTGATGGTGGGTTTGGTTGAAAACTCGTGGTACAGCCAACCCGCGGCCAGCAGCGACAGCGCGATGATGAGCAGCGGGCTTTCTTCGAACCATTCGCTCGGCCGTGTGCGCCGGGCCACCCGCGGCGGGGCGACGCTCACGTCCACCCCGCAGTCTGCGGCCACGCAGGCCGACCGCGGGCCCGGAGCGGTGAGGTAGGCCACCACCACCGACACCACGAGCAGGCTCGCCAGCAGCACGCCGGACTGCCACAAGAAGATGGTCTCGGTGAATGGGATGACACCCGTGATGGCCAGCAGTGCCGGTGGAAGGCTGGCCGGGTTGGCCTGCATCTGCGCCGGCGACGACGAGATCCCCAGCGCCCACACCGAACCCAGCCCCAGATACGCGGCCGCACCCGCGGCGCGGTAGTCCATGGTCAGGTCGGTGCGGCGGGCCAGCGCGCGCACCAGCAGCCCACTGAAGATCATCGAAAACCCCCAGTTCAGCAGCGACGATCCCATCGATATCAGCGCGACGAAACACACCGCCGTGCGTCCGTTCCCGGGCACTCTGGCGATCTTTTCGATCAGCCACATGGCCGGAGGCGAACTCGCCACCACATAGCCGCCTATCACCACAAATGCGATTTGCATGGTGAATGGAATGAGCGACCAGAATCCATTGCCGAACGCCACGGCGGTATCGATCGGTGGCGCCCCGATGGCCAGGGTGGCCAGGGCCACCACGACAATCGTCACCGCGGCCAGAACCCAGGGATCCGGAAACCATCGTTCAGCCCAATGGGTGCAGCTGATGGCGAAGCGCTCGAATAATTTGTTTTCCATGGGGCTGCCGCAATGAAGGGTGGGTGTCAGTTATTTCTCGATCTGAACGTGGTTTGATGACACGGATCCGGGCTGCGCCTAGCGCCTGAGCAGATCCGAGGCCTGGCGCGGGGCCACTTCAAGAACGTTGTCGTACTTGAAGACAAAGCCCGTCACCTGCACATCGACGCCCGTGGTCAACCCGGCGATGTCGATGACAGGATGGCCGGAGACGATGTTGACGAAGACCTTGGACTCGCCGGAGCCATCGTCGATGTGGGCGATGTGCCCGTAGGGCAGGTCGCTTTGGATTGGTTGGGTCAAGCGGCCCCCGATGCGTACCAGTGTGCCGGCGGTGCCTTCGTTGACAGATCCGGTGGCCATGTCTTGTGGCTCGATGAGCAGGGAGCCGGCGAGCTTTTCGACGGGGCCGATCGGCACCAGCGTCAACTGCGTGTTCACCGACTGAAGCTCGGCTTGCAGGCGCACCGGGGTGCCCAGCGGGAGATCGCTCACCAGCGTGCTGGTGACGTAGATGCCGCCGGAGGCATCCTGAATCGCGAAACCGAGTTCGTCGGTTGACGAGTTGAATCGCCCCGGGGGCACGGTGACAAACCCGGCAACCCGGGCCCGGGTTCCGGTGGGAGATGCTCGCATGGCCGCGACCGTGGCGTTAGCGATGCCGTCGTCACCACCACAGGCGCTCAGCACGCTGACCACCACCAATGCGAACCACAGGGACTTGGGACTGGAATTCATGGACGGTCTCCGTAGAGCGTGAGTCGCCGCGCGGCGCCGATGCCCGCCGCAGGCCACTGCGGGTGCCCACGTGGGAGCAAAAGACGAAGGCGGGCCCACAAATCAAAAAGGGTTAGTTCCTTGTGAGAACTAACCCCATGATTCACTGGTGCGGCTGGCAGGAATCGAACCCACGACCCCTTGGTTCGTAGCCAAGTACTCTATCCAGCTGAGCTACAGCCGCGGCGAGGAGCGAATATACACCGGCAAAACGCGATTCAGCCAAGCATCGCAGCCTTCCGATAGCTTTCTTCAACGCGTTCGCTGTGGTGCTCTGTCTTCGCGAGTTGAGCGAGCGTGAGCCAGGCCATGCGGCGCGTCGCGACGGGCAGGTCGGGGTGGTTGGCTGCGGTCTCCAGCGGCTCGCGGGCCTTGCCCCAGAGCTGGCGCTCGGCCAG
>CANFXR010000055.1 GCA_947451035.1 Burkholderiales bacterium | reverse complement strand
GCGGGGTACAAGATCTCCTCGACGACCGGGCTCAGGCGGTGGATCTCGTCGATGAACAGCACGTCGTTGCGCTCGAGGTTGGTCAGGATCGCGGCCAGGTCCTTGGGCTTTTCGAGCACCGGGCCGGAGGTCTGGCGCAGGTTCACGCCGAGCTCGTTGGCGATGATGTGCGACAGCGTGGTCTTGCCCAGGCCCGGCGGACCGAACAGCAGCACGTGGTCCATCGCCTCGCCGCGCATGCGGGCCGCGCCGATGAAGATCTGCAGTTGCTCGCGCGCCTTGACCTGGCCGACGTACTCGGCCAGCCCCTTGGGGCGCAGCGCGCGCTCGATGGCGTCCTCGTTGGGCGAGGCGCTGGCCGCGCTGACCACGCGCCGGGGCTCGAAATCGTCGGTCTGGATGCTCATGGCGCATTATCGGCACGCCCCTGCCGCGGGCGGCGTCTTGCCTCGACCGGTGCTTCGCCGCCACCGCATGCCCCGCCACGCTGGGGTACCCTTTGCGCACTGACCCATCCACCCACCCGGAACTCTTCCATGCCCATCGCTTCCCTCCGCCGCGTGCTCGCCGGCGCTGCCCTGACGCTGGTCACGCTGGCGGCTGCGGCCCACAGCTACAAGCTCGGCTCGATCGACATCGACCACCCGACCGCGCGGCCTACGACCCCCGGCCAGTCAGTGGGCGGAGGTTTCATGACGCTCGTCAACAAGGGCGCTGCCGACCGGCTGATGTCGGTCACGAGTGCTGTGGCGGGCTCGGTGCAGATGCACTCGATGGCGATGGATGGGGACGTGATGAAGATGCGGCAGGTCGACGCCATCGAACTGCCCGCCGGCCAGACGGTCGAACTCAAGCCCGGTGCCTGGCACCTGATGCTGGTGGGTCTGAAGGCGCCGCTGAAATCGGGTGACACGTTCCCGATGACGCTCAGGTTCGAGAAGGCCGGCGAGGTGGTGGTGACGGTGAACGTCGAGCCGCCTCAGCCCGAGCCCGCCAAGGCCGAGCCGCAGCACGAACATCAGCACGAGCACACGCACTGAGCGTGCCCTCGCCGCCCAGCGCGGCGGCGTGCGGTGTCAGGCCAGCGATTTCAGCGCGAGCTTGATGCCGTCGCTGACGCTGGCATCGGCCGGCAGGCTCTTGAGCGCGGCGGCGGCCTCGCGGTCGCTGTAACCCAGCGCGATCAGCGCTTGCAGGATGTCGGCCTGCGCGTCGCTGGCCACCGAGGCGGGTGCAGCGAGCGCGTCGCCGAGCTTGCCCTTCAACTCGAGCAACAGCCGCTCGGCGGTCTTCTTGCCGATGCCAGGCACCTTGACGAGGCGCGCAGTTTCCTGGCGAGCCACCGCCGCAGCCAACTCGCCCACGCTCAGGCCGGACAACAGCGACAGCGCCATGCGCGGGCCCACGCCGGTGATCTTGATGAGCTGGCGGAAGGTCTGGCGTTCGTCGTGGGTGAGAAAGCCGAACAGGATCTGCGCGTCCTCGCGCACGATGAAGTGCGTGAGCAGCGTGACCCGCTCGCCCAGCCCGGGCAGGTTGTAGAAGGTGCTCATCGGCACGTCGACTTCGTAGCCGACGCCGTTGACGTCGATGAGCAACTGGGGGGGCGATTTTTCAGCCAGGGTGCCGGTGAGACGTCCGATCATCGACCGATTATCCAGCCGCCCCGGCGTGCGGGCGCTGCGCCGCGGCTCAGGTGCGGATGAGGCCCATGCGCTGGGCTTCCAGCGCGGCTTCGGCGCGCGAGTTCACGTTGAGCTTGCGGTAGACCGCCTTCACGTAGTCGGCAATCGTGTGGCGTGACAGGTTCATCTGGTCACCGATCTCGGGCAGCGTGAAGCCCTTGGCCACACGCAGGAGCACTTCGGTCTCGCGCTCGGAAAGCGCTGCGCGCGGCGCAACAGGGGTCGAGCGTGCGGGCTTGACGGCCGCCTGTGCGGCGAAGTGCGCGATCACGCGCCGGGCGATCGATGGCGACAGCGGCGGCTCGCCGGCGCTCATGCGCTTGAGCTGCTCGGCGATCAATTCGCGGGGCTGCTCCTTGAGCAGGTAGCCGAAGGCGCCGGCTTGCAGCGCCGGGAACAGATGCTCGTCGTCATCGTGAATCGTCACCACCACCGATTGCGTTTCGGGCTGCTGGTCGCGCAAGGCCTCGACCACCTCGACGCCGGAACCGTCGGGCAGCCCCAGATCGAGCAGCGCCAGATCGAACTTGACCGACGCCACCAGCGCGAGCGCATCCTGCACGAGCGCGGCCTCGTGGATGCGCGAGTTGGGAAACACGCGCGTGACGAGCGCCTTCAGCCAGGCGCGAATCTCGGGCAGGTCTTCAAGCAGCAGGATGTGGTGATTGATCATGGAGCCTCCGTTCATCGAGGTTATCGGTCAACGAGCGGTTTTCAAAAGCGCTGACGCGCCGCGGTCGTGTTCAAAACGGAATCGTCAGCCGGATCAGCGTGCCGTATCCCGGCGCGGATTCGACCAGACACTGGCCTTGCATGGTCTTGGCGCGGTGTTTCATGCTCGCCATGCCGTGGCCGCGGTCGAGCCGGCTGTCGGGTTCCATGGAAATGCCCTTGCCGTTGTCTTGCACCAGCAGCCCGAAGTCCGCGTCGCTGACGCTCACGCGCACCTTGCACTGGGACGCGCTGCTGTGCTTGATGATGTTGCTCACGGATTCGCGCAGGATGCGGGTCGTCTGCACGAAAGCGCGCGCCGACAAGGTCTGCACGAGGTCTTCGCTCGGGTTGCACCAGTCGGCTTCGATGTTGGCCTGCCCGAGCCGCGACACGGCTTCGGCGCGCCAGTCGGCCAGCGCGTCGGCCAGTTGCACCGGCCGCCCGGTGAGGCCCTTGACCGACAGGCGCATTTCCTCCAGCGCTTCGCGCGCCAGATTGGAGATGCGCTCGCTGTCGCTGGTGTGCACGATGGTCAGCAGCTTGGCGCCGAGGTCATCGTGCAGATCGGCGGCGATGCGCTTGCGCTCCTTCTCGGTCACCTGCTCCATGCGCAACGTCGACATTTGCAAGAAGCTGCGCTCGACCTCGGCGGTGGCCTCGGCCACGCGGATCTCGAGCTGCGCGCGGTTGACCTCCGCGGCTTGCATCGCGCGGCCGAACACCAGCAGCAAGCGCGAGCCGATGACCAGCAGCAGCAGCGGCGAAAAAACGCTCAAGGGGTGAACGGGCAGGCGTGGCAACGCACCGCACTGAATGGCCAGCTCGAGCAGCAGCAGCACACCCAGGCCACCGAAGGTCAGGCCCATCGGCAAGAAGTCATCACGCCGCATCTTCCAGATGACCTGCATGTACCACGCACCGGCCACCACCAGTTCCGCGGCCATCAGCACGAACCACCCGTTGGCGACCATGAACAGACGGTTGTGGCCGGCCACCGCCAGGCTCGCCGGCACCAGCACGCACTGCAGCAGCAGTGCTCCGGCCACGCGCCGCCAGTCGGTGCGCGCGTGGCTCAGCAAAAAGTGCACCGCCAGCGACAGCAGGGGTGCGAAGGCCGCCGCCGCCAAGAATTCGAAGGTCTGCGTGGACATGGGCAGATCGCTCCACCACACGCGCATCGACAGCAATGCCCAGCCGATGATCAGCGAGCCGAAGTGCAGCAAGAAGACCTCGCTGCGGTTCATCCAGCTGAGCACCAGCAAGAAGCCACCCAGCGCGAGCAGGCCGACGCCTGCGACCTGCACGACGGCGATGTTCCAGAAGTGCCGCCGCCCGTAGGCCTCGACGAATTCGGCCTGCGGGCCGATCTGCAGTTGCGACAAGCCGCCCGCGCGCGCCCTGGACGCCACCTGGCGCAGCGACGAGCCGCTCACTTCGATGTCGAGCATGTTCTCGTGCGCACTGAGCAGCGCCGCGGGCAGCGTGATGCGCAGCGGCCGGTAGCAGTGGTTGGTCAGCGGCTCGACCATGCGCCCGCCGCTGAAGATGCGCCGCCCGTTGAGGCGCACCTCGATGTTGCTGCACGCGCGCTCGATGTACAGCGCCAGCAGTTCGTTGTCCGCCACATCGGCCGGCCGGATGAAGTAGGCGCGATACCACACGCTGCCGTCATGGTCGGGGCGGGTCACCGCCCAGTCGTCGGGCAGGTTGACTTGCTGCGGCACGCCGTTGGAGGGCAGGCGCCCCGGGCCGCCATTGATCGACAGCGCCGAGGAGATCGTCAGGGTCGATGCGTGAGCCGCACCCGTTGCAAGCAACAGCCACAGGGCAAGCAACTCGAAGAGGCGGCGCATCGGCATGAGCGACGATTGTGCCGCGCCGTCGGCGCGCGCCTTGCGCAGACAATGGTCGCCCGCTTCGAACCCGAGCCCTCCTTGATCCTCAGACACGATTTCATTCCCCTCGACAACGAGCGGCTCGCCAACCTGTGCGGCAGCACGGACGATCACCTGCGCGACATCGAGTCGGCGCTTGAGGTCACCATCACGCGGCGCCATGAATCGTTTCGCGTCGACGGCGGCAAGGCGCAAGCCGAGCGGGCCGTGGGCTTGCTGCAATCGCTGTACGACCGGGCGCTGCACCCGTTCGAGCCCGAACTCTTTCAACTGCTGCTGATCGAGGCCGCCGCCGGCGGGGCCGGGCGCGCGCTGCCCAGGCGAAAGCGCCTGGCCGAGATCGCCGCCGAGCAAGCGCCGCCGGCCGCGCCCGCCGCGCCACCGCTGGTGTTGCGCACGCGCCGCGCCGATCTGGCCGCACGCACGCCGAACCAGCAGGTCTACCTCGGCAACATCCTTTCGCACGACATCACCTTCGGCATCGGCCCGGCCGGCACCGGCAAGACCTATCTGGCGGTGGCCTGCGCGGTCGACGCGCTCGAGCGCAGCAGCGTGCAGCGCATCGTGCTGACGCGCCCGGCCGTCGAGGCCGGCGAGCGGCTGGGCTTTTTGCCCGGTGATCTGGCGCAAAAGGTCGACCCGTACCTGCGCCCGCTGTACGACGCGCTGTACGACCTGATGGGCATCGACAAGGTGATGCGCGCGTTCGAAAAGTCGACCATCGAGATCGCGCCGCTGGCCTTCATGCGCGGGCGCACGCTCAACAACGCCTTCGTGATCCTCGACGAGGCGCAAAACACCACGCCCGAGCAGATGAAGATGTTCCTCACGCGCATCGGTTTCGGCAGCAAGTGCGTGGTCACCGGCGACGTCAGCCAGATTGATTTGCCGAGCGGCCAGATGAGTGGACTGATCGACGCCGAGCGGGTGCTCAAGCGGGTGCGCGGCATTGCCACCACGCGCTTCACCTCGGCCGACGTGGTGCGCCACGCGCTGGTCGCGCGCATCGTGGATGCGTACGAGAGCGCGCGTCCGCAGTTGCCATGAGCACGCGTCAAGCCGCGCGACCCGCGCTGTCGCTGTCGTTGCAGTTCGCGCGTGACACGGCGGCGCGCGCGCACCGCGATCACTTGCCGCGCCACAAGGTCGCGCGCTGGATTCGTGCCGCGCTGCAGCGCGAAGGCGAACTCACCGTGCGGGTGGTCGGCGCCGATGAGGGTCTGGCGCTCAACCGCGATTACCGCGATGGCGACCACGCCACCAACGTGCTGACCTTCGATTACGCCCACGAGCCGGTGGTGTGCGCCGACCTGGTCTTGTGCGCGCCGGTCATCGACGCCGAGGCGCTGGATCTTGGGGTTTCGCTCGAGGCGCACTACGCGCACCTGCTGGTTCACGGCACGCTGCACGCGCAGGGCTACGACCATGAGCGCGATGAGGACGCCGTGGTGATGGAAGCGCGCGAAACCGAGGTGTTGCGCGCTCTGGGCTACGCGGATCCTTACGGCCGCTGACCCGCCTGGGCCACCGCACTGACCGGCTCAGCCGCCGCTGCGCGACCCGCTCAGGTAGCGCTTGCGCCAGAAGAAGCCGACCAGACCGATGGCGATTCCCGCCATCAGCAGCATGCAGACCCAGAAGCCGCCTTCGTGCTTGAGCAGGGGCATGACCTCGAAGTTCATGCCGAACACGCCGGTGACCAGGTTGAGTGGCAAGAAGATGGCGGTCAGCACGGTCAGCGTGCGCATGATCTCGTTGGTGCGGTTGCTCTGCGCCGAGAAATGCATCTGCACGGCGCTCTCGGTCGATGACTCCAGCCGGCGCACATGGCCGAGCACCCGCTCGATGTGCTCGAGCACATCGCGCGATCGCACGCGCAGCAGTTCGCGCTCGCGCTGCGCGTTGTGATCGGCCGTCGGGGGCCACTCGTCGAGCGCATCGATCCATTCGGTGACCGCGCTGCGCTGGTCTTCGCAGGTGTCTTCGAGCAGGTGCAGCGAGTTGCGCGAGTCGAGCAGCATCTGCCAGTTGTCGAAACGGCTGCGCGGGTTGAAGAGCTCCTTTTGCAGATAGTCCAGCTGCCGCGTCAGCAGCCGACGCAGCTCGAGGTAGTTGTCGACCATGTGGTTGACCATGCGCAGCATCAGGTCGGCCGCGCTCGGCGGCAGTCTCACGGCGGTGCGGCTGTCGGTGATGCGTGATTCGCCCGGCGTGGGCAGCAACTGGTGCTGCAGCCGGTTGGCGAAGTACTCGCGAACCTGACATTCGGCGGGGTGCACGCTGAGCAGCACCCGGTCAAACAGGGCAAAGCCCACCGGGCTGGTGTCGATGGCTTCCAGGGCCGCCCGGGCGGTGCTCAGCGTGCCCTTGCTGTCATCCAGAAACATCGCGGCGCTGCCTTCGCCCGCGGCGAGCCGCCGGAACACCAGCAAGTCGTACCAGGAGGTGTAGTCGAAGTGCGAAGGCAGTTGGTTGTTCAGCAAGTCGGCGACGTGCAGGTCGACGAGTTGGCCGCCCGTCCAGCGCTGCATGGCGGCTTGCATCATGGCCACGCCCACTTCGAATTCGCGGCGCGCGCTGCTGACCCAGAAGTAGCCGGTGGCCGGCAGGGTGTCGGGCAGGCCCTGGAGTTCGGTGAGCTGGTCGCCCTGGATGTGGAAGACCTGCATCGCGGTGGGGAGCGGCGGCTCAGCCGGCCTTCATCAAGCGGGCGGCTTCGAGCGCGAAGTACGTCAGCACGCCATCGGCGCCGGCGCGCTTGAACGCCAGCAGGCTTTCCATCATCACCGCGTCGTGATCGAGCCAGCCGTTGGCCGCGGCGGCCTTGAGCATCGCGTACTCGCCGCTGACCTGGTAGGCGAAGGTCGGCACGCTGAACTCGTCCTTCACCCGGCGCACGAT
Organism: Burkholderiales bacterium; assembly: GCA_947451035.1. Classification (GTDB taxonomy): domain Bacteria; phylum Pseudomonadota; class Gammaproteobacteria; order Burkholderiales; family Burkholderiaceae_C; genus PBB1. Next base: position 11,295 of record CANFXR010000055.1, on the reverse strand, counting down.
GTCGAGGTAGGGCATGCCGGGCTTGACCATCACCATGTCGGCGCCCTCGGCGATGTCGAGGCCGACTTCGCGCAGTGCTTCGTCGCTGTTGGCGGGGTCCATCTGATAGACCTTCTTGTTGCTCTTGCCCAGGTTGGCAGCCGAGCCCACGGCGTCTCGGAACGGGCCGTAGAACGCACTCGCGTACTTGGCGCTGTAGGCCATGATGCGGGTGTGGATGTGTCCGTGCGCTTCGAGCGACTGGCGGATGGCGCCGATGCGCCCGTCCATCATGTCGCTAGGCGCCACGATGTCGACGCCGGCACCGGCGTGCGTCAGGGCTTGCTGGCGCAGCACCTCGACGGTGGTGTCGTTGACGATGTAGCCGTTGCCATCGAGCAATCCGTCCTGGCCGTGGCTGGTGTACGGGTCGAGCGCCACGTCGGTCAGCACGCCCAGATCGGGGAAGTGGCGCTTGAGTTCGCGCACCACCGTGGGCACCAGACCGTTCGGGTTGAGCGCCTCGCGGCCGTCTTCGGTCTTGAGCGCGGTGTCGATCACCGGAAACAGCGCCAGCACCGGAATCCCGAGGCTCACGCATTCTTCGGCCACCGGCAGCAGCAAGTCGAGCGTCAGGCGGCGCACGCCGGGCATCGACGCGACGTCTTGCGTGAGGTTGTGACCAGCCATCACGAACACGGGCAGGATCAGATCGCTGGGGTGCAGGCGATGCTCGCGCACCATGGCGCGGCTGAATTCATCCTTGCGCAAGCGGCGCGGGCGGCTGACTGGGTACGGTGGAGGGGTGTGCACGGCGGTCCCGAAATGGGGGGAAGAAAAGCCCCTTACGAGGCGACGGGGGTCTCTCGGCCGAGCTGCAAAACACGCCGCGTTGCTCAGGCCGGCGCATGATAGTCGCAACATTTTTCGTCACGGCCTCGCGCCCACAGAGGGTTGCCACGCGGCCGTGCGAGCGGGGCGCACCGCGATAATTCGCCGATGCTCTGGATCAAAGCCTTTCACATCGTCTTCGTGGCCAGCTGGTTTGCAGGCCTGTTCTATCTGCCGCGCATCTTCGTCAATCTGGCGATGGTGCCGGCCGACAGCCATGCCGAGCGCGAACGGCTGCTGCTGATGGCGCGCAAGCTCTACCGTTTCACCAGCTTGCTGATGCTGCCGGCGCTGGGCCTGGGCTTGTGGCTGTGGATCGGCTATTGGGGCAGCTACGCCGGGGGCTGGCTACACGCCAAGCTGTTCCTGGTGGTGCTGGCCGTGGGCTATCACCACATGTGCCGCGCCTTGCTGCGTCGCTTCGAGCAGTTCGCCAACCAGCGCAGTCACCGCTGGTTTCGAGTCTTCAACGAGGTGCCGGTGCTCTTGTTGATCGCCGTGGTGGTGCTGGTGGTGGTCAAGCCGTTTTGATCGCGCGGTAGGCCGGCGCCATGGTTCGCCACCCCAGCTCGGCGGTGCCTCTGGCGTGGCTTTACGCGGCCCTGATCGTCTACGCATCGCTCTACCCGTTCGAGGGGTGGCGCTGGCCGGAGCTGTCTGCGTTGGCGTTCCTGGCCTTGCCCTGGCCGCGCTACTGGACGACTTTCGATCTGGTGGCCAACCTGCTGGGCTATTTGCCGTTGGGTTTTCTGGTGTTCACCGCACAGATGCGCGCGGGCCGATCGGCCATGCATGCGTGCACGTTCGCGCTGCTGATCGGCTGCGGCCTGTCGCTGTCGATGGAGCTGACGCAAAACTGCCTGCCCTCGCGCGTGTCGTCGAACGTCGATGTGGCCTTCAATTCCGCGGGCGCCGCCATGGGTGTCGGGGTGGGCCTGCTGTTGTACGGGGCCGGTCTGCTCGAGCGTTGGCAGCGCTGGCGCAGCCGATGGTTCGCCGAGCGCAGTGCCGGCGGCGTGGCCTTGCTGCTGCTGTGGCCTGCGGGCTTGCTGTTTCCAACGCCGCTGCCCCTGGGCGTGGGACAGGTGCTGTCGCGTTTGCGCGAGGCCGTCGTGCGCGTGCTGATGGACACGCCGGCTGCCGGCTGGGGTTCCGCATTCGCCGGCCAGACGGTGGCGCCCGGCCTGGCGCCGGTGGGCGAGTCGCTGGCCATCGCTCTGGGCTTGCTGGCGCCGTGCCTGCTGGCGTTCTCGGTGTGCCGCACCGGCTGGCGCCGCGGTGCGCTGATGGTGCTCATCGGCGCGTGCGGCGTGGCCGCGACGGCGCTGTCGACCGCGCTCAACTTCGGCCCGCAGCACGCGATGGCCTGGTTCACGCCGACGGCTGCGGCCGGACTGAGCATGGGCGGCGTGTTGTCGCTGCTGCTGGTGTGGGTGCCACGCCGAGCCGCCGCGGCGCTCGGGCTGATGGCGCTCACCGCCTTGATCTCGCTGGTGGCGCAGATGCCGGCAGACGCCTATTTCGCCCAGAGCCTGCAAGCCTGGGAGCAGGGCCGCTTCATTCGCTTCCATGGCGCAGCGCAGTGGGTGGGATGGTTCTGGCCCTACGCCACGATGGCCTATTTGCTGGGCCGCGTGGCCGCGCGCGATGTGCCCTGAGCCGACCGCCAACGCCGGCGCGTGATCGATGCGCGTCCTTAAAATGAAACCATGAGTTATTACGCCCGACACATCTTCTTCTGCCTGAACCAGCGCGACAACGGCGCCGATGCGTGCAGCGTGCACAACGCGCAGGCGGGCTTCGAACGCTGCAAGATGCGCGTCAAGGAGGCGGGGCTCTCGGGCGCGGGTCAGGTCCGTGTCAACAAGGCGGGTTGTCTGGATCGCTGTGCGGGCGGCCCGGTGGCGGTGGTGTATCCGGAGGCGGTCTGGTACAGCTTTGTCGACGAGGCCGACATCGACGAGATCGTCGAGTCTCACCTGATCAACGGCCAGCCGGTCGAGCGCTTGCTGCTGCCGGACTCGGTGGGCCGGTGAGTTCCTGCCGTGGCACAGCAGGTGCCATCGAGTGCGCGGTGACGCAGCCCGAGGGTCAGGTCAAAGGCGTGGCGGTGATCTGCCATCCGCATCCGCTGTTCGGCGGCACGATGGACAACAAGGTGGTGCAAACGCTGTCGCGCGCGCTGCTGCAACTGGGCTGGACGACGGTGCGATTCAACTTCCGCGGCGTCGGGGCCTCGGGGGGCGTGTGGGACGACGGCGTTGGCGAGGTGGATGACGCCCTGGCCGTGATCGGCCACCACCGGCAAGGCTCGCAAGCCTTGCTGCTGGCCGGATTTTCGTTTGGCGCTTTCGTGGCGGCCGAGGCGGCGTCGCGCCTGCCCGATGCCGAGCGCGCCCAGCGGCTGGTGCTGGTCGGCCCCTCGACCCAGAAGCAGCAAATCCCCGGGGTGCCGGCCGACACGGTGGTCATCCACGGCGAGGCCGACGAGGTGGTGCCGCTGTCGAGCACGCTCGACTGGGCCCGGCCGCAGTCGCTGCCGGTGATCGTTTTCCCCGGCGTCGGGCACTTCTTCCACGGTCAATTGGCCCTGCTCAAGCGCGTGGTCGTGGAACAACTGAGCGTGAGTTGCGTCTGATCAGTTCCGGCGCTTTCACTTGGCCGCGGGAAGCCGCTCTGGGCGGCCCGTACCGCGACACTTCCATTCAATCGAATTTCTTTTCTGGCACCTCGATGACTTTCTCGTTTCTGCGTTTTTCTGTTCGCCCCCTTCGGCTCCTGTCGGGCGTGGTCTTGTCCGCCGCGTTGCTGGGCCTGTGCGCTGTAGCCCACGCGCAGGCGCTGCAGCCGCCCGAAATCGCTGCCCACAGCTATTTGCTGCTCGATCTCACCAGCAACCAGGTGCTGGCCGAGCGCGATGCCGACGCGCCGTCCGATCCCGCGTCGCTGACCAAGCTCATGACCGCGTACGTGGTGTTCACCGCGCTGCACGAGAAGAAACTGTCGCTCGAGCAGGCCATGCCGGTGTCGGCGCGCGCCTGGCAGGAGCGCAAGGGCGGCGGCTCGTTGATGTTCATCGACACCACGATGCGGCCCACCGTCGACGAGTTGCTGCGCGGGATGATCGTGCAGTCGGGCAACGACGCCTCGGTGGCGCTCGCCGAGGGCGTGGCCGGCGCGCTCGATCCTTTCGTGGCCATGATGAACCGCCAAGCTCAGGCCTGGGGCTTGAAGAACACCGCGTTCAAGAACGTGACGGGACTGAACGAGCCGGGGCACAAGAGCACCGCGCGTGACCTGTCGGTGATCGCCGGGCACATCATTCGAGACTTCCCGAAGGAGTACGCGTACTACTCGATCAAGGACTTCAAATACAACAACATCTCGCAGCCCAACCGCAACTTGCTGCTGCGCCGCGACCCGAGCGTGGACGGCATGAAGACCGGCTACACGGAGGCGGCGGGCTACTGCCTGATCGCCAGCGCCCAGCGCGAGTTTCCCAACCTCGGCGCCGACGGCAAGAGCGGTGGCCCGCGTCGGCTGCTCAGCGTGGTGCTCAACACGACCTCGAAGGAAGCGCGTGCCGATGAAAGCCAGAAGCTCCTGAACTGGGGCTATTACGCCTTCGAGACCGTGCGGTTGTTCGAGGCGGGCAAGCCGGTGACCACCGCGCCGGTGTGGCAGGGCAAGACCGACAAGGCGTTGCTGGGTGCCTCGGGTGCGGTGTTCGCGACCGTGCCCAAGGGCGAGGCGGGCAAGTTGCAGACCAAGGTCGAGCGTGCCGATCCGCTGCTCGCGCCGATTTCGCGCGGTCAGCGCGTGGGCACCATCAAGGTGGTGACGTCAGCGGGCGCGCCGGTGCTGGAGCTTCCGCTGGTGGCTCTCGAGGCTGTCGAGCAGGCCGGTTTCTTTGGCCGCCTGTGGGACACCATCCGTTTGTGGATCAAGTAACCGGAGTCTTTCCATGCAGACCCTTCCCGACACGCTGTGCTACCTCAACGGCGAGTACACGCCGCTCAACCAGGCCAAGGTCTCGGTGCTGGATCGGGGCTTCATCTTCGGCGACGGCATCTACGAGGTGGTGCCCGTCTACGCTCGGCGCCTGTTCCGCTTTGACGAGCACATGGCGCGACTCGATCGCAGCCTGGCCAAGCTGCGCATCAGCAACCCGCACACGAAGGCCGAGTGGCTCGCGCGGTGCCGGCGGCTGATCGAGGCGCAGTCGACCGAGGATCAGTTGATCTACATCCAGCTCACGCGTGGCGTGGCGGTGCGTGACCACGTGATGCCCACCGACATTGAGCCCACGGTGTTCATGATGGTCAGCGCCATGAAGCAGCCCAGCGCCGAGCAGCGGCATCGCGGCGTGGCTTGCGTGACCGCGCGTGATTTCCGCTGGGAGCGCGGCGACATCAAGAGCATCTCGCTGCTGGGCAATGTGCTGGCGCGGCAGATCTCTGCCGATCAGGGCGCGGTCGAGACCATCATGTTTCGCGATGGCTTCCTGACCGAGGCGGCGTCGTGCAATGTGTGGGTGGTGCACGAAGGTGCGGTGCTGGGCCCGCCCAAGAGCGAGCACGTGCTCGAAGGCATCCGCTACGAGCTGATCCGCGAGCTGTGCGAGCAAGAGGGCCTGGCCTTCAATCTGCGGCCGATTTCCGAAGCCGAGGTGATGGCTGCCGACGAGTTGATGCTCAGTTCCGCGACCAAGGAAGTCCTGCCGGTCACATCGCTGGATGGCGAGCCCGTCGGCCATGGCGCGGGCCGCGGCAAGCCCGGGCCGGCCTACGCCAAGCTCCATGAGGCCTACCAGCGCGCCAAGGCGGCGCAGCTGCTTTGATGCGCAAGCACCACCTTTGACGCCATGCAGAGCATCCCGCCCGAGTCCTCCCTGATCGAATACCCGTCGGCGTTCCCGATCAAGGTGATGGGCGCCAACGTCGACGGCTTCGCCGATGCGGTCGTGTCCATCGCGCGCCAGTTCGACCCCAGTCTCGATGCCGCCAGCGTGGAGGCGCGCCTGAGCAAGGGCGGCAAGTACCTCGGCGTCACCGTGACCGTCACCGCGACGAGTCGCGAGCAACTCGACGACCTGTACCGCGCGATGAGCTCGCATCCGCTCGTCAAGGTGGTCTTGTAGTCCCGGCCTGACGCCGATGAGTTCGCCCGTGCTGGTTTATCGCGGCCTCGTGGACATCGAGCACGCCATCGAGGCGATGCAGGCCTTCACGGCGGCGCGCTCGACAGACGCTGGTGGCCGCCCGGACGAGATCTGGTTGTGCGAGCACCGGCCGGTCTACACGCAGGGGCTGGCCGGCAAGCCGCAGCACCTGCTCGACGCGGCGGGCATCCCGGTGGTGCAGACCAACCGGGGCGGGCAGGTGACGTATCACGGGCCAGGTCAGGTGGTGGCGTACCCCCTGATCGACCTCAAGCGCCTGGGCATCTATGTCAAGGAGTACGTCTATCGCCTCGAGCATTGCGTGATCAACACCCTCGGGCATTACGGGGTGACAGGCCACCGCGTGCCGGGTGCGCCAGGCATCTACGTTCGGCTTGACGATCCGTTCGGCCATGCTGCGCTGGAGCAGTTGCCGCCCAGCGAGCGGCAGGGTGTCGCCGCCCCGGACCCGTTTCGCGGGCTGGGCAAGATTGCAGCGCTCGGCATCAAGGTCAGCCGGCATTTCAGCTATCACGGCGTGGCGCTGAACGTGGCGATGGACCTGCGGCCTTTCGGGGGCATCAACCCCTGTGGCTATGCCAGTTTGGCGACAGTTGATCTGGCTACACTGGGTGTCCAGGTGGAAGTTGCCGACGTCGCGTGGCAACTGGGACAGCGCCTCGTCGATCATCTGACCCCCTGATTCACAGCCCCTCTCGAAAGCCGACGATGTCGTCCGACCCCGTGATCCGTGTCGCTCAGGAGCCGTCTGCGTATGACGCCAGCGCCAAGCAGAAGTCGCAGGCCAAGACCTCGCGCATCCCGATCAAGATCGTGCCCGCCGAGACGCTGAAAAAGCCAGACTGGATTCGCGTCAAGGCTGGCTCGCCCAGCACGCGCTTCTACGAGATCAAGAAGATCTTGCGCGAGCACCAGTTGCACACCGTGTGCGAGGAAGCGTCGTGCCCGAACATCGGCGAGTGCTTCGGCAAGGGCACGGCCACCTTCATGATCATGGGCGACAAGTGCACGCGGCGCTGTCCTTTTTGCGACGTGGGCCACGGTCGTCCCGATCCACTGGACGCGAACGAGCCGCTCAATCTGGCCAAGACCATCGCCGCGCTCAAGTTGCGCTACGTGGTGATCACCAGCGTGGACCGCGACGACCTGCGCGATGGCGGCGCAGGGCATTTCGTCGATTGCATCCGCGAAGTGCGCGCCCTCAGCCCGGAAACACGCATCGAGATCCTGACGCCTGATTTCCGCGGCCGCCTCGATCGCGCTCTCGACATCCTGAAGACGGCGCCCCCCGATGTGATGAACCACAACCTCGAGACCGTGCCGCGCCTGTATAAGGAAGCGCGCCCGGGATCGGATTACCAGTTCAGCTTGAATCTGCTCAAGCGGTTCAAGGCCTTTGCACCCGACGTGCCCACGAAGAGCGGATTGATGGTCGGTCTGGGCGAAACCGATGAAGAAATCCTGCAGGCCATGCGCGACATGCGAGCGCACGACATCGACATGCTGACCCTTGGCCAGTACCTCGCGCCCAGCGGGCATCACCTGCCGGTGCGCCGTTACGTGCACCCCGACACCTTCCGCATGTTCGAGGCCGAGGCGCTGAAGATGGGCTTCACCCACGCTGCGGTCGGCGCGATGGTGCGCAGCAGTTATCACGCCGATCAGCAAGCGCACGCTGCGGGCGTGGCAGACACGCTTTAGACAACGCCTTTTCGATGGGCTGCGCCGGCACACCCGTCCACGCATCTGCCTCATGATTCAAACGATGAAACTGTCGGTTCGCCACGCCCAGGCTTTTCCGGCTTGGCTGTGCTTGGCCTGTCTCGCAATCTTGGCGGGCTGCACGCCCAGCCTCGACTGGCGCGAACTCAACGTCGAAGGCAGCGGGGTGAGCGCCTTGTTTCCGTGCCGCCCTGAAAACCGGGTGAGACAAGTCAATCTGGCGGGTATGGCGGTGCAGATGCACTTGGCATCGTGCACGGCGAGCGGCTCCAATTTCGCCCTGAGTCACCTCGACGCCGGTGATCCGGTGAAGGCCGGGCTGGCACTGGAGCAACTGCAATCGCTCACTGCCGCCAACATGGGCGGCACGCCGACCGTGACAGGCCCTTGCAACGTGCCCGGCATGACGCCAAGCCCTCTGGCTAGGCGGCTTGCAGTCAAGGGCGTGCGCGGCGACGGCGCAGCCATCGAGGCCGAGGCGATCTATTTTTCTCGCGGGTCGTTTGTCTACCAGGCCACGCTGGTGGGCAGCCATGTTGACAAGGAAGCCGCGGACACGTTCTTCGCTTCGCTCAAAGCCGAGTAGACCTGTGTGCCTTGCTCGCGACGTTGCCAGGCATCTGACTGGTCCGCGGTTGAGTTTTTGCAACGCCGCGTGGATCTGACGGCGGCGAGTGCCGTCGAGGCGCTTCGAACTGCCGATAATGGTCTGACATGCTTGGAATGTTGATCATCGCTCACGCACCTTTGGCTTCGGCGCTGAAGTCGGTCGCGCAGCACACCTTCCCCGATTGCGCCGTCACCGTCGAGACGCTCGACGTTTCGACGCAGATCTCGGTCGAACAGGCCGAGGCTGAGGGCCGGACGTTGCTGGCGAAGATTTCCGCAAGTGAGGTACTGATACTCACCGACGTGTTCGGAGCCACCCCCTGCAACATCGCCCAACGGCTGGCGGCCGAATGCGACGGCAAGGTGGTCAAGGTGGTTGCTGGCGTCAACGTTCCGATGCTTTGGCGTGCCCTGTGCTACGCCAAAGCGGGTCTGGACACGGTGGTTGAACGCGCGGTGGCCGGTGCGGCGCAGGGCGCGATTCAAGTCACCTTCTCACGGCCGCAAAACCAGACGTCCAATTTGGGCTCCAATGATTCGAACCAGCATCACCATCAGCAATAAGCTGGGGTTGCACGCGAGAGCGTCGGCCAAGCTCACCAAACTGGCGGGCGGATTTCGCAGCGAGGTCTTCATGGCTCGTGGTGAGCGGCGCGTCAACGCCAAAAGCATCATGGGAGTCATGATGCTGGCTGCTGGCAATGGCACCGAAGTGCAACTCGAAGTTGAAGGCGCGGATGAGCAAGCCGCCATGGATGCGCTGATCGCATTGATCAGCGACAAGTTCGGCGAGGGCGAGTAGGCCGGCGTTGGGCACAGCGGGTGGCTCAGAGGGTGAGCCTCTGGCATGTGTGAATCGATGCGGACGGCCGCCAGGTCCTTGGTGAGCGCAGTCACTCGTGTGCATCACGAACTGCGCCGGGTCGGACGGCAGCGAGGCCAGCCCCCACCGCGTCCATACGCGGGCGGTGACAACCCCATGCGTGGCCTCGGGGGGCGCTGCTAGCATGACCCAATGAGTTTCCAAGTCTTCGGTTTGCCTGTGTCGCGTGGCGTTGCCATCGGGCGCGCGGTGCTGGTTTCTTCCAGTCGCGTTGACGTCGATCATTACTTCGTCGCTGAGGCTCAGGTCGGCGATGAGATCGCGCGCTTGCGTCAATCCCGCGACGATGTCGCGGCAGAACTGAGTGCGCTGCAGCGGGACCTTCCCGCAGATGCGCCTCCCGAGTTGTCGGCGCTGCTGGATGTGCATTTGATGCTGCTCCATGATGAGGCGTTGATCTCCGCGACCAAACAGTGGATCAACGAGCGGCACTACAACGCAGAGTGGGCCCTGTCCGCCCAGCTTGAAGTACTGGCCCGCCAGTTTGACGAGATGGAGGACGACTACCTGCGAGAGCGCAAGGCAGACGTCGAACAGGTCGTGGAGCGGATGTTGCGCGCCATGGCGCGAGGAACATCTTCGGGCTGGGCGGAAAGTGACGTGCCGATTCGCGCGACCGCCGCGGGTGCCGAACCTCTCGTGCTGGTGGCGAACGACATCGCACCCGCGGACATGCTGCACTTCAAGCGAAGTGTCTTCACCGGGTTCGTGACCGATGTCGGGGGCAAGACCTCGCACACGGCGATCGTCGCGCGCAGCCTGGACATCCCTGCGGTGGTGGGTGCGCGGGAGGGCAGCCGCGTGATCCGACAGGACGACCTGTTGGTCATCGACGGTGACGCGGGGCTGGTCATCGTGAATCCATCCGACATCGTTCTGGAGGAGTACCGGTTCCGGCAGCGGCAAAGCGAGCTAGAACGCGAGAAGTTGACACGCCTCAGGCACACGCCGGCCGTGACCATGGATGGAGAGCGCATCGAGTTGCTGGCAAATATCGAGTTGCCCGCAGACGCCAAGGCCGCTGTCGCCGCCGGGGCGGCAGGCGTCGGACTTTTTCGGACCGAATTTCTCTTCATGAACCGCGCCGGTGAGTTGCCTACCGAGGACGAGCAGTTCGATGCCTACCGTGCAGTCGTCGTTGCCATGAACGGCTCGCCCGTGACCATCCGAACGGTCGACATCGGCGCCGACAAGCCGCTTGACCGACTGTCTGCAGGCGAACTCAGGCACGAACACGGACTGAACCCCGCCCTCGGGTTGAGAGCCGTCCGTTGGAGTTTGTCCGAGCCGGCGATGTTTCGACAACAACTCCGGGCCATCCTCAGGGCAAGCGCCTTCGGGAAAGTCAAGCTGTTGATCCCAATGCTGACGCACGTGAGCGAGGCAGTACAGGTCCTGGAAGCGGTGGAGCGTGCGAAGCAGCAACTCATGGACGCTGGAAAGCCGTTTTCTTCGGTTGACATCGGTGCGATGGTGGAGGTGCCGGCGGCCGCGTTGATCCTCCCCAGCTTTCTCCGTCTGTTCGACTTCGTATCCATCGGTACGAACGACCTCATTCAGTACACGCTGGCACTCGATCGTGGAGACGAGTCGGTCGCACACCTTTATGACCCGTGGCACCCGGCCATTCTGAAGTTGGTCGAAGGGGTCATCAGCCAAGCGCGCGCTGCCGGAAAAAGCGTCAGCGTCTGCGGGGAGATGGCTGGCGATCCCGCCTTCACCGAGGTGCTGATTGCAATGGGTCTGCGAAGTTTCTCGATGCATCCTTCACAGATCGCATCGATCAAGCAAAACGTCCTTAGAACAGACAGCAGACGACTTGCCTCACTGGTGCGCGCCACCTTCAAAGGGGAAGACATTTGGGGGGGGTGCGAGCGCCTGCGACATGCACTTACGCTCCTTTCGGGCGCGTCCCCGTAGTCGCCGGGTGCAAAAGGCCTGAGGCGGTGTTCTGTTGTGCTCAAACATGAGCTATAGTCGAGGGCTGCGCTGACAACAGCGCGCGGTGTGTGAGGTGGGGGGGTGGGTG
>CANFXR010000054.1 GCA_947451035.1 Burkholderiales bacterium | reverse complement strand
TTGGCCTGCAGCACGCGCAAGGTGCGCGCATCGCACACGGCAATGGCCATCGGCGCGGCTTCGATGATGCGTTGCAGCGAGGCCTGCGCCTCGGCGATGCGGGCCTCGGCCTGACGGCGGCGTTCGATGTCGAGCAGCGCGTAGGTGAGTTGCCGGCCGTGCGATTCGTGGCCCGTGACCACCGCGTTGCCGACCACCCAGAACTCGCGCCCGTCGCGCGCCTTGACGCGGCACTCGAAGGTCTCGGCTTCGCCTTCGACCAGGTCCTCGAGGTACTGGGTGCGCCGGAACGGATGGTCGGCCTCGGGCGTGGCCACCGTGCTGATGGGCTGACCCATGAAGTCGTCCAGATCGGCGCCGAACATGCGGCGTGCCGAGCGGTTCATCCACTCGATGCCGCCCGGGCCCACCGTCACGATGCCCACCAGCACCGAATCGAGGATGGCCCGGGTGCGCAGGGCCTGCGAGGCGACGGCATCCTCGGCGCGGTGCCGCGCGTCGACGTTGACGAACGAGGTGATGACGCCGCCCGACAGCTCGTCGCCCACCAGCCGCGTGCTGACTTGCACCCACACGCGCTGGCCGCCGCGCTGCAGCAGCTGGCGCTCGCCCATCCAGCGGCCGGTCTCGCGCAGCGCGATCGTTTCTTCGGCGGCCAGCCGCTCGTGCTCCTCGGCATCGCCAAACAGCACCGCCAGCGGCAGCCCCTGGAGCTGGGCGGCCGGATAGCCCGCCAGCTGCGCCAGCGAGTCGTTGGCGCGCTGCAGCACGCCGTCGCGCAAGAACGCCACGCCGACTTCCGACAGGCTGAACATCAGCTCGCGATCGCGTAGCAACTGCTCGCTGCGCAGCTGCGTCTGGTGCTGTTCGGTGACGTCGAGCGTGACCACCGAGGTGGTGCGCCGACCCGAGGCCAGGATGGCCGGCTCGACACGGGTCAGCAGCCAGCGCAGACCGAGCTCGGGGTGGCGGATCGCGTAGCGCACCTCGGCGCGCGTGGCGGTGCGCAAGGCGTGCTGCAGCTGGTCGTAATCGGCCCGCGACTCCTCAAGCACGATGTCGCGGCTGATCGATTGCAGGTCGGCCGAGGCGGGCGCCTTGAGCGACGGCTCGATCCCGGAGGGCGAGCGGCCGCGGCGCACCCAGCCCGAGGTCTCCTGGAAGGTGGCCAGCCCGACGCCGGCGGTGTCCATCAGCGCGCCGATCTGCATTTGCGCCAGATCGCGTTCTTCTTCGACGCTGCGGTCCTCGAGGATGGCCATGTGGCGGCGCTGGCCGCTCGACGTGAGGTAGCCGCGCACGATCGAGCGCAAGCGGCGCGGCGCGCCGTTGGGCTGCGGCATCCAGCCTTCGCTGACCACCGCCGGGGCGTCGGCTTGCAGGCCCGCAGCCGGCCCGAGGTCGGTCCAGCCCAGCAGCTCGCGCAGTGCCGGTGAGGCCTCGCCCAGCAGTGCCGGCGCCGCACCGATGAGCGATTCGAAAGCCGGGTTGCTGCGCACCAGCAAGCCGGCTTCGTCGTACAGCACCATGCCGATCGGGCTCAGGTCGAACCAGTCGTCGATCTCGCGCGCCGAGCGGTCGGCACGCTCGCGCGCCACATGCTCGGCGGTGGTGTCTTGCAGCACCGACATCGCGAACACGCGGCCGAGCTCGTCGGTCAGTTCGCTGCGCGCCTCGCGGTACCAGCGTTCACGCCCGTCGGCGGCCACCAGCCGGCGGCTGGTCAGCGTGCGCTCGCTGGCGCGTGAAGCGTCACCCTGCCAACGCTCGCAGCCATCGAATCCGGCCTGCCGGTCGGCCTCGGGTTCGAGTTGGATGGCGTCGATGCCGATCAGCCGGTCTCGCGGGTGGCCGCTGAAGGCCTCGAAGGCGGCGTTGACGTCGACGATGCGCCCGCGCGTGTCTTGCAGCAGCGCCGGAAAGGGCGACTCCCACAGCACATGCATGAGTTCGGCGATCACCGGGCCGGCGATGGTGGGCGGCAACGAGGGGGCCGCGCCCGGCGATGCATCCGCAGCCCCTGACGGGGTGTCGCTCCAGTGCAGCCGCAGCGCGTACAGCCCGGGGCCCAGGACCTGCCAGGCGGCAGCCGCCGAGCGGCCATCGGCCAGCGCGGCCGGCGGCGGCGCTGACTCGACATGGCGGCGCGGCGGCAACACCGAGCGCACCGCCGCGTAGCCGGGAAAGCGCAACGCCCCCGGTGCCGCACCGACCGCCTGGCCGATCCACTCGACCAGCGGCGCGCCGAGCACCGACTGCCACTCCTGAACCGAAGCGCCCACCACCGCGCTCAGGCGCCGCAGCGCCGCGGTGTTGGCAAAGCTCACCTGCGCGCGCCGGTCAAACAGCAGCACGCCCTCGGACAGATGGTCGAAGAATTGTTCGAGCGACGGCAAGTTGGCGGCAGTGCCCATGCGGCTCACCGACCGTGGAGGGGATCGTTCATGCCCGCGAATCTATCGCGTTGCGCGCGAGCCGCCGGTTTCAGTCGAGTTGCGCGGCCAGCGCCAGCGCACGCAGCGTGGCCTGGTTGACTTCCTTCATGCCCATCATCAGCGCATTGGCACATTCGCGCAGGTCGTACAGCGACTCCGACTCGATGGCGCGCACCAGATTGAAATACGGCATGTAAGGGCCGCTGCCATCGACCAGCGTGTCGTGCACGCGCTGCGGCACGGGGATGGTTTGCAGCAGCTCGGACAGCGGCTGCCCGAACAGGCGATCGAGCAGCGAAAACACGCCGCAGATGAACAGCTCGTTGAGCAGTTCCTTGTCACCGCTGTCGCGGGCGAGTTCTTCCATGACCAGCCCGCGGCGCACCGAGGCGAACATGGCCGCGCGCAAGTTCGGCTCCTTGCTGGCGGTGGCCAGCAGCAGCGCCAGCCAGCGCTTGAGCCGCCCGTAGCCCAGCAGCATCACCGCATGGCTGAACGAGCTGACCTCCACCGACAGGCCGAAGGCCGGCGAGTTGATGTAGCGCAGGATCTTGAAGCCCAGCGACGGGTCGCGCTTGAGGGTGCGCTCGATCTTTTCGGCCGGCTCTTCCTGGTCGACCTGACGGATCAGCTCCACCACCGATTGCAGATCGACCGGGGCGGGAGCCGCACGCGAACCGGCAGCTCGCGCGCCCACCTCATCGCCGATCGGCCAGCCGAGCACCGCCGCGGCGCCACGCTCGAACGCGCCGTCCATGTCGGCCACCGAGTGGATGCCCGCGAGCATGTGCGAAATGCTGCGCGTCATGCCCACCGGAGCGGCCTGGGCGGCCGGGGTGATGCGCCGGTCATCGACCAGATCGATGATCGAATGCTTGAAGCACGGCAGCACCTCGCGCGGCAGTTCGCGCAGCGGCCGTCCCTTGATGAGCAAGGTGTTGCCGCGGGCGTGCAGCGCGAGGATGGCCGGCGAGTTGACTGGATCGGCGGCCATGAAGGCGGGCACTTCGATCATCAGGTTTTGCGACGGCGTGGCGCACAGCAGATCGTGCAGCAGGGTTTCGCTGGTGATGTTGAGCGACACACGGCCGCCCTCGGCCGGCCACACGGCGGCCACGGCGCTGAGCAACTGGGCCGCGTCGAGCACGGCGTCGGGGTGCAGCGCGAACACGGTCAGTCGGGTGGCGGTGACCGAGCGGGTGCGGTCGATGAAAGCGGAATAGCCCAGGGCCACACGGGCCAGGATGTCGTCGTCGGTCACAAGGTCTCCAGAACTGCAAGCCCGGCGTCGCGCCGGCATCCGGCTCAACCGCTGATGTACTGGAACAGAGACATCTTCTGCACCATCGAGTAGGACTTTAGCGCCGCTTCGTAGCCGGTCTGCTGGTTCTGGAACTCGGACAGCGCCTGAGGCAAGTCGAGGTCCTCGGCGTTGGAGCGCTCGGTTTGGGCCGCGAGCTTTTGCGTGCCCAGCCGGGTGGTCTCGTTGTCGATCAGGTTGAGTGCGCCACCGGTGGCCGAGCGGGCCAGGTTCAGCGAGGCCATCGACGAGTCGATGTTGCGCAGGCCATCGGCGGTCGACTGCGCACGCTGGGCCGGTGTGCGGTTGGGCGTCTTCAACTGGGCGATGGCCGCATCGATGGTGTCGAACACGCTCAGCGTGGGCGTCGATGGCGCCACGTTGAACTGGTCACCCGTGGCTGGCGTGCCGTTGACGGTGACGGCCATGCCGTGAATGGCGATCGCCGTGCCGGACTGGTAGGTGCCCGAGCTTTCCACGGTGGGCGGCGTCGCGGGCGACGACAGCGAATAGCTTTCGATGTCGTAGGCGGTGCTGCTGGTGAAGTGCACGCGGTAGCCGGTGTCGGCCACCGGGAACAGCGACGACGGATTGGTCACGCTGCCGGCGTCGATCCAGGCGCCGGTGACCGGTGCACCGCTCACGCTGTTGGTGGTGGACTGGGTGACGAACACGCCGTTGCCGGTGCTGGCGTTCAACCAGCCGGCAACGCCGTCGGTGCTCAGCGGCAGCGCGGTGTCCGACGGGGTTTGCAACTGGCCGGAGGTGCCGCGGAACTGCACGCCGGCGGGCGTGGGCGAGTCGACGAACGGCGGCTGCGACGAGCCCTGACCGCCGAACAGGTAGGACCCCGAGCCGTCGGAGCGGTTGGCCACGCCGAGCAACTGCTGGCGCATGCTGCTCAGGCTGGCGGCCAGCTGCGAGCGCTCGGCGTCGGAGTAGGTCGCATTGCCCGAGGACACGAGCGCCTCGCGCATTTGCTGCAGCAAATCACCGGCATCGCCCAGAGCGCTTTCGGTCTGGCTCATGATGACCTTGCTGGCGTCCACGCTGCGTTGCGAGGTGTCGCTGCGCATCTCGGCGGCCATGGCACGTTCGGCGCGCGCGGCGGCGGCCGGATCGTCGCTGGCCTTGAGCAGTCGCTTGCCGCTGGTCAGGCGGGTTTGCATGTCGCTCAGGTCCGACTGTCGGCGCTGCAAGACATCGATGGTGGCTTCGTAGCTGTTGGCGGAGGCAATTCGCATGGCAGTGCTCGGTCAGGTCAACACAGGCGGATGGGGTACGGGTTTCAGCGTGCGGCGGTCTGCAGCAAGGTGTCGAACACCGTTTGCGCGACCTGCAGCATCTTGGCCGCCGCCTGATAGGTTTGCTGGTACTGGATCAGCCGGGCGGCTTCCTCGTCGAGGTTGACGCCCGACTTGGACGAGAGGGCCAGCGCGGCGTCAGCGGCCACGCTGGTCGACTGGTCGGACGCCGACTTCGCGCTTTGCACGCGCACGCCGATGCTGGCCACGATGCCCGCAAAGGCGTCGGTCACGTTGGCGCCTTGCTGCAAGGTGCCACTGTTCCAGATCGCACCCACGAACGGGTTGTCGCGCAAGGCCAGCAAGGCGTTGGCGTTGCGGTTGTCCGAGCTGGGGTACGCATTGGCGCTGAAAACGAAGGTGTCGCTGGACACCGCGGGCGACGCGCTGCTGTTGGCGGCCGTGGGCACCCCGTTGATCTGCACCGAAAAGCCGTTGGTGGGCGTGGTGCCGGGGTAGGCGATCGGCTGGCCTGAAGACCAGGTGTTGGGCACCGTGGTGCCTGAACTGTCGGTCCAGGTGTAGGTGAACTGACCCGGCGTCGCGGTGGTCTGGAATTTCAAGGTCACCGGCAAGTTGGCGTACGACGCCACATCGGTGCTGGCGTAACTGATGACCCCGACCGCGCCGGTGCCCGTGTTCGTGGACCCCAGGGTCGCGCTGAGCGGCGAGGCCGCGGCGATCAGCTTGGGGTTGGTCATGTCGAGCCGCATGTCGCGCGCAGCGCTGCCCGCCGGGCGCAGCAAGAAGGTGTCGCCCGCGGCGGCGGCGCCGCTGATGCTGATCTTGAAGCCGTCGACCAGGTCGCCGTTGGCCACGCTTTGCGCAGCAAAGTCGGGGTCGATCTCGCCGCCCTTGAGCCGCGCGAGCTGGAAGCCGCCGAGGCCATCGGCGGTGAGTCGGTAGTCGCTGGCCTGCACGCTGCTCACGCCGGCGGCGGTGAGCACAGCGGGCGGCTGCGGTGTGACGGAAATGACCGCGCTGCCGCTGTTGGTCGACGCCGGATTGGCCGCCAGCACCGGCAGCCCGGAAGCAGCGCCAAAGCGGAACATCGCCGCACCGGTGTTCCCGTTGAGGTCCAGTCCCAGCGACTGCTGTTCGTTGACCTGCAGGCCCACCGCCAGCGCCATCTGGCCCAGCAGGTTGCGTGCGTCGGTGATGTCGGAGCTTTGAAAGCGCATCAGTCCGGCCAGGCTGCCACCGGTGAGCAGCGACGTCGGCAACTCCCGGTTGCCGGCCGGCGTGGAGATGCCCAGCACCACGCGCGAGTTGTCGTAGGCGTCGCGCATCGCCGCCAGTTGGGTGGTCGTGCTGCCGAGCACCAGCGCTTGCCCGGCGCCCATGAACACCGACACGGAGCCGTCGTCGGCGGTGATGGTCGACACCTGCACGAGCTTGCTCAGATCCTGGACCGCGGTGTCGCGCTGGTCGAGCAGGTCGTTGGGCGGCTGCCCGGTGCCGCGCGAGTCGACGATCTTCTGGTTCAACACCGCGATCCGGCTGGTCAGGTCATTGACCTGCGACACCGCGGCTTGCATGTCGCCCGTGACGCCGGCCTGCAATTCGTCGATCTGCTGCCCTGCGGTGGTGAAGCGTGCCGCCAGTTCGCCCGCTCGCGACAGCACCACCTGGCGCGACGACAGATCCTGCGGCTTGCTCGCCACATCGGCAAAGGCGTTGAACACCTGGTTGGTGGCGTAGCCCAGGCCCGACTCGCCGGTACCGAAGACCTTTTCGAGGCGCAGCAGCTGATCGCTGCGCGCGGTGTCCGCCGCGGCCAGCGAGCTTGACAGCGCAGCTTCGCGCGTCAGGAAGTCATCGTGCGCGCGCGTCACGCTGGTCACGTCCACGCCACGCCCGAAGAAGCCGGCACCGGTGAACTGCCCGCCGGAAGTCGCGAGCTGCACCTCCTGGCGCGAGTAGCCCTTGGTGTTGACGTTGGCGATGTTGTTGCTGGTCGTTTGCAGCTGGGCGTAGCTGGCCGCCATGGCCCGCACGCCCAGAGACATCAATGCACCGGTTCCCATGACGCCGTCCTTGTGGTCAGGTGCTCATCACGCGCTGCAGGCGCAGCGTCGTGTTGATGACACGGGTGAGCTTGTCGGCATAGGCCGGATCGGTCGCGTAGCCCGCGCGCTGCAGGCCCTGGGCGAAGCCGGCCGCGCTGGCGTTGTCGCCGCTGGCGCTGGCAATCACCTGGCCGTAGCGCGGGCTGTCTTTCATCATGCGGGCGTAGTCCTTGAACGATTCCTCGTAGGAGCTGTAGGCGCGGAACTTGGCCGTCACCTTGTGCGCCACGCCGGCGGTGTATTCGGTGGTGGTGACCTCGGCGACCGGGCCCTTCCAGTGGCTGCCGGCCTTGATGCCGAACACGTTGAACGAGGTCGACCCGTCGGCGTTCTTGATCTCGTGACGGCCCCAGCCCGATTCGTGCGCGGCTTGCGCCACCATGAAGCCGGCCGGAATGCCCGTTTCGGCCTCGGCAGCGCGCGCCGCGTCGGTGTGGCTGCGCACGAAGTCGGCCTGCTTGGCGGTGCCAGACACGGCAGGCGAGCCCGCGGCGCCGGCAGGCGGCAGCGCCGCACCGGGTGTGTTGGAAAACGGCCGCAGGGGCACCGGTCCGGTCGCGCTCGTGCCCATCTGGCGCTCGAGCTGGCGGGCGATCACGTCGGCCAGGCCGCCGGTGGTGCCGCTCATTTGCTTGGCGTATTCGCCGTCGAGCATTTCGTTGCCGAGGCTGGTGCCCGAGTTGTCCATCATCCCGCTGGACATGGCCGACTGCGCCTCGCGCATGCTTTTCAGCAGCTGCTGCATGAACATCGCCTCGAACTGCTTGGCGGTTTCCTTGATGGCGGCCCTCGGGTCGCGCTCGCTGGTGGTCCGCAACGCCGCCAGCGATCGAGCATCGACGCTCGACGACGGCCCCTGCGTGAGCAGCGGGTTGGTCACTGGCGAGCTGAGGTTCATCAGATCACCTCGAGTTCGGCGTTCAGTGCGCCTGCGGATTTCATCGCCTGCAGGATCGCCACCAGGTCTTGCGGTGTGGCACCCAGCGAGTTGAGTGCTTTCACCACATCGGCGAGCTTGGTGCCCGCGGGCAGCTGGATCAGCGAGCCGGGCTCCTGACGGATGGTGATGTCGGCCTTTTCGGACTGCACCGTCTGACCCTGCGAAAACGCACCGGGCTGGCTGATGACAGGCGTGCTGTTGATGGTGACCGACAAGCTGCCGTGCGCCACCGCGCAGGCGCTGAGCGTCACCGACTCATTGACCACCACCGAGCCGGTGCGCGCATTGATGATCACGCGCGCGGCCGGACTGGCCAGCTCGACGTTGAGGTTCTCGATCTCGGCCATGAACGACACGCGATCGTCGGGCGACTCGGGCATGGCCACTTGCACGCGGCGCCCGTCGACGGCCTGCGCCACGCTGCCGCCCATGCGGGTGTTGATGGCGCGTGCCACCTGGCGCGCGGTGTTGTAGTCGCTGGCGTTGAGGTCGAGCTGCAAGATGCTGCCCTGATTGAGCGGCGTGGCCACGGCACGTTCCACCGTGGCGCCTTCGGGGATGCGACCGGCGCTCAGGTGGTTGATCTGCACCTTGGAGCCACCGGCCGAAGCACCGGCACCGCCGACGATCAGGTTGCCCTGCGCGATCGCGTAGATCTGGCCGTCAGCGCCCTTGAGCGGCGTGACGATGAGGGTGCCGCCGCGCAGGCTCTTGGCGTTGGCCAGCGACGAGACGTTGACGTCGATGGGCTGGCCGGGCTGCGCAAAGGCGGGCAGTTGCGCGGTGACCATGACCGCTGCGACGTTCTTGAGCTGCATCGACACGCCGGCCGGAACCGTGACGCCCATTTGCTGCAGCAGCGAGTTGATGCTCTGGGTGGTGAACGGCGCCGAGGTGGTCTGGTCGCCGGTGCCGTCGAGGCCCACCACCAGGCCGTAGCCCACCAGTTGGTTGGAGCGCACGCCTTGCACCGAGGCGATTTCCTTGATGCGGGTGGCGTGGGCGCCAACGGGCCAGCCGGCGACGGCCAGTGCGAGGCACCAGCCGAAGAACCATCCCGTTTGCGTGAGTCTGCCGATCCTGTCCATCTCGATTGCACTCCCTGTTGCAACCGATTCTGGAGAAACTTAAATCGGTAGAACGCTCAAAAAGAACCGTGCTAACCAGCCAATTACCTGTGAATCGGCCTGCGCACCCCGACCGCGGTGCTCCAGACGCACATTGGCGACCTGCGCCGACGGCACGGTGTTGCCCGGCTGGATCGAGCGCGGGTCGACCTGACCCGAAAAGCGCAGCACATCGACGTTGTCATTCACGCCGATCTGCTTTTCGCCCGAGATCAGCAAGTGGCCGTTGGGCAGCACGCCGGTGACGGTGGCGGTGATCGTGCCGGTGAAGTCGTTGGTGTTCTCGGTGGTGCCGGTGCCATCGAACTTGTTGCTCGACGTGCCGTTCGCCTTGGCCCGGTTGAGCGTGCTCGAAGGCAGGAACGGCACCGCGGTGACGCTGGCCGACACGGTGCCGCCCTTGTCGATGCCCGTCTTGCTCTTCTGGCTGGCCGAGACGTTTTCGACGATCTGCACCGTGATGATGTCGCCCACCAGGCGGGCGCGGTGGTCTTCGAACAAAGGCCGGTACTGCGAGGCCTGGAAGATCGATCCGCTGTTGGCGGCATTGGCGGGCGCGGCCACGGGCACGGGCACCGCGAAGGTCGGCGTGACCACTTCGACCTTCGGGCGCGGCGCGAGCGCCTCGCAGCCGCACAAGGCCAGCACGGCCAGCACCGCGGCGCTGCGCCTGGCGGCGCGCATCACACGAGCCGCACGCATCACAGCTGTCCCAGCTTGGCCAGCATCTGATCCGACGTGGAGATGGCCTTCGAGTTGAGCTCGTAGGCACGCTGCGTCTGGATCATCGAGACCAGTTCCTCGACCACGTTGACGTTCGAGGTTTCGACAAAGCCCTGCGAGATCGAGCCCAGTCCGTTTTGTCCTGCCGTGCCGACATTCGGTGTGCCCGAGGCCGCGGTTTCGCCGTACAGGTTCTGCCCCTTGGGCTCGAGGCCGGCCGGGTTCACGAAGTTCACCAGATGCACCTGGCCGACGCTTTGCAGCGCGGCCTGGCCGGGCAGCGCGACGTTGACCGTGCCGTCACTGCCCACGGTCACGCTGGTGGCGTTGGCCGGGATGTTGATGCCGGGATTGACCGGCGCGCCGTTGTTGGTCACCAGCTGGCCGGTGGCGCTGACCTGGAACGAGCCGTCGCGGGTGTAGCCGGTGGTGCCGTCAGGCATCTGGACTTCGAAGAATCCGCTGCCGCGCACCGCCAGATCGAGCGGGTTGCTGGTTTGCTGCAGGTTGCCCTGGCTGAAGCTGCGCGAAGTGGCCACCGCACGCGTGCCCAGCCCGAGCTGCAAGCCGGTGGGCAAGGCGGTCTGGTCGGTGCTGGCGGCACCGGCCTGGCGCAGGTTTTGATACATCAGGTCCTCGAACACCGCGTGCGACTTCTTGTAGCCGTTGGTCGACACGTTGGCGAGGTTGTTCGAGATGGCGTCCAGCTGGGTTTGCTGGGCTTCCATGCCGGTCTTCGAAATCCACAGGGAGCGCATCATGGCGGTAGTCCTTGTTCAGAAAATCAGTTGAGCGTGAGCAGCTGCGCGGCAGCTTTCTCATTGGCCTCGGCGGTCTGCATCATCTTGATCTGGGCTTCGAACTGGCGCGCCGCAGAGATCATCGCGACCATCGTTTCGACCGGGCTCACGTTGGAGCCCTCGAGCGCGCCGTCTTGCACCTTGGCGGTCGCGTCGGCCGGCAAGTCGCCGCTGGCCGCGCGAAACAGTCCGTCATCGCCACGATCGAGCGGCGTTTCGGGCGTCACCAGCTTGAGCCGGCCCACGGGCGTCGGTTTGGCGTTGTTGGTGCGTGCGCTGACGGTCCCGTCGGTGCCGATGCTCACTTCGCTGTTGGGCGGCACCTGGATGGGCCCGCCGTCACCCAGCACCGTGATGCCGCCGCGCGTGGTCAACGTGCCGTCGGACGACACATCGAGCGAGCCGCCGCGCGTGTAGGCCTCGGTGCCGTCGGCCGCCTGCACGGCCAGCCAGGCGTCGCCCTTCATCGCCACATCGAGGTTGCGACCGGTGGCCGACACCGTGCCCGGCGTGGCGTCGTAGCCCGGCGTCGATTCGAGCGTGTAGACCCGCGAGGCCGCGCCACTGCCTTGCACCGGCACGGCGCGAAACGCCTGCAACTCGGCGCGAAAGCCGTTGGTCGACACGTTCGCCAGGTTGTGCGCGAGGGTCTCCTGGCGCTGCATCGTGGCCTTGGCGCCCGACATCGACAGGTAAATCATGCGGTCCATGGGTGACTCCTCGTGGGCTCAACTCAGGCGGGTTGGCGGGTGGCTTAACGCAGGTTCACCAGGGTCTGCAGCACCTGGTCTTGCGTCTTGATGGTCTGCGAATTGGCCTGGTACAAGCGCTGCGCGGTGATCATGTTGACCAGCTCGCCGGTGAGGTCGACGTTCGACTCCTCCAGCGCACCGGCGGTCACCGAACCCAGCACGCCGCTGCCCGGATTGCCCATGCGCGTCGGGTCGCCCGAGGCGTAGGTGCTCTTCCACAGGTTGCCGCCCAGCGGCTGCAGGCCTTGCAGGTTGGAGAAGTCGGTCAGTTGCAGCTGCGACATGTTGGTCGAGCGGCCGTTCGAGTAAGTCGCCTTGATCACGCCGGTGTCATCGAAGCCGATGCCGGTCAACTCACCCGAGGTGTAGCCGTCCTGCTTGAGCTGTGACACGCTGAAGCCGGCGGCGTACTGGCTGGTGCCGGCGAAATTGACCGGCAGCTGCGCGAACAGCGTGCTGGTGCCATCACGCGGATCGATGATGTTCGAGGTGATGCTGGCTGGCGTGGTGGTCATCGAGCCATCGGTGGCGAACGACAGCGACGTCAGCTTGTTGGGCGCGGTGGCAGCACCTGCGGTGCCCTGCCAGTCCTTGCCATCGATCGATGCGTAGACATCCCAGCTGTCGGTGGCCGACTTGCGGAAGTAGTAGTCCATCGTCAGACCCGCGCCCTGCCCGTCGTACAGGGTCTGCGAGGTCGAGTAGTTGTAGCTGTCGGGCTTGGTGAAGTCCATCGCCACCGCGGGCGTGGCCTTGCGCGCATCGAGGTTGAGCGACATCTGAACGCCTTGCAGCGCGGTGGTTCCGCCCTGGCCGGTTTTCACGGGGGACCCGAGGCCGCTTTGCAACTGGATCGGCGCGGCATCGCCCACGCCACCGCCGGCGGCATCGTCCCACTTCTGTGCCAGCAGCTTGAGCCCCTCGCCGTTGACCACGAAGCCGTCGCGGTTCAGCTTGAACTGACCGTTGCGGCTGTAGACCGTTTCGCCGGTGCTGGCCTGCAGCTGGAAAAAGCCGCGGCCGTTGATCGCGATGTCGAGCGGGTTGGAGGTGGTGGTGAGGTTGCCCTGGTTGAACTGCTGCGCGATCGACGAGATGCTCACGCCGATGCCGGCAGCGCTGCCCGACGCACCGTTGAGCGCACCCGCGTAGAGATCGGCGAACTCGGCGCGCGAGCCCTTGGCACCGAAGGTGTTGGCGTTGGCGATGTTGTTGCCGATCACCTCGAGGTTCTTGCTCGTGGCGTTCAATCCGGAAAGACCTTGTTGGAAGCTCATGATGTGTCCTAGGAGGTGAGGGGCAGAAAGTTGTGGGGAGGGGTCAGTTCACGGCGCGCACGGTGCTGTAGGGCACCAGGCCGCCGTTTTGCAGCTCGAGGTTGAGCGCGTTGCCGGTCGTGGTGATGGCGTTCACGTGATCGCGCATCAAGGGGGTGGGCGAGCTGCTCGTGCTGCCGCTGGTCGCGGTCACCCGGAAGGTCAGGCCGCTGTCGTTGGTGGCGGTGGACGTGGGCCATTCGAAGCCTTGCATGCCAGTGCCTTGCGCGCCCAGGTTCAGCGTGTCGATGACCTGGCCCGATGGCGCCAGCATCTCGACCTTGACGTTGTCGGCCGGACCGCTGAGTTCGAAGCCGCCCTGACCCACGCCGTTGGCGATGTCGAGCACATTGCCCGGCACCACCACATCGCGCCCCACGAGCGAAGCGCCTTGAAGGGCTTGCATCTGGGCGAGCTGGCCGGACAGCCCCCCGACCGACGTGTTGAGCTTGTCGATGCCGGTGACGGTGTTGATCTGCGCGATCTGCGTGGTCAGCTGCGCGTTGTCCATCGGACTGAGCGGATCCTGGTTTTGCATCTGCGTGACCAGCAGCTTGAGGAAGCGGTCCTGCGAGCCCGCCGCAGAGGCACTGTCGGCGGCCAGCGTGGTCGACGAAGCGGCGGCAGCGGCGCTCTTCGACGTGGCGTTGAGGGTCGAGAAATCCATGGCGGTTTCCTAGGGTGTCGGGCTCAGTTGCCCATCTGCAGGGTCTTGAGCAGCAGCGACTTGGCCGTGTTCATGACTTCGACGTTGTTCTGGTACGAGCGCGACGCGGAGATCATGTTGACCATCTCCTCGACCGCGTTGACGTTGCTGTAGGTCACGTAGCCATCGGCATCGGCCGAGGGGTGCTTGGGGTCGTGCACCCGGCGACCCGGCGCCTGGTTCTCGCTGATCGTGCTGACGGTCACGCCCGCCGCGCCGGGGTTGTCGGCGCTCGCGCCCATCATCTGGGTCTGGAAGTTCACCTGCCGCGCCTTGTAGGCGCTGCCGTCGGGGCCGGCCACGGTGTCGGCGTTGGCCAGGTTGGAGGCCACCACGTTGAGTCGCTGGCTTTGCGCGCTGATCGCGCTGCCCGCCACATTGAAGATGTTCAACATGCTCATGGCTGCACCTCAATTTGCAGTGTCTTCATGCTTGCCCCTTGATCGCTTCGAGCATCGTTTTCACGCTGCCGTTGATGAAACCCAGCGTGGCCTCGTACTTGATGGCGTTGTCGGCAAAGCTGGCCCGCTCGCGGTCCATGTCGACCGAGTTGTTGTCGAGGTTGGGCTGGCTGGCGGTCGAATACAGCAGCCGGGTCTCGCCCGACGCCATCGTGCTGGCGCCGATGTGACCGGATTGCGTGGTGCCCAGGCGACCGGTGGAGGCCACACCCGTGGGCCGGTTCAGGCCCAGGCTGGAACCTTGCTGACCGGTGGCCTCACGCAAGGCCGCCGCGAAGTCCATGTCACGCGACTTGTAGCCCGGCGTGTCGGCGTTGGCGATGTTGCTGGCCAGCAAACGCTGACGCTCCGACCTCAGGGTCAATGCCTGGGCCTGGAAGTCGAGGATGCTGGTGAGGTTGTTGATCATGTGTCGCTCCCATTGGGGCGGGTTTGCATTCATTGTGGACAGCGACTCCCAATACATAAGCGAGAAGAGAGCCCTGAATGGACGCCATTTCCGCGCTTTGAACGGCGTGCTCGCCGCCTAGAGTGGAGGCATGAAATCCAGTCACGCCCCATCGCAAGCCAGCCGGCCGTCGCTGCCGTGGCGCGCGGCGTGGTGCGCCTTGCTGGCGCTGACCTTCTTGTGCGCCGCGCCGCGTGCACACGCTCAATCCACCAGCGGGGCGGTCGACGCCGCGCTGATCGCCCAGGTGCACGATCTGGCCCTGATCGCCTCACAGCAGTCCCGCGTGTCGGGTGTGGGCCAGTCGATGCCGCTGCGCTTTGATGTGGCGGTCGGCGCACTCGACTCGCACTTGAAGCTGGCGCCTTGCCAACGCATCGAACCTTATTTGCCCGCCGGCGTGCGCCTGTGGGGCAAGTCACGCATCGGGCTGCGCTGCACGCAAGGCGAGCGGGCGTGGAACGTCTATCTGCCAATCACCGTGCACGTCTACGGCCAGGCCCTGGTGGCCGCGCAGCCACTGGCGTTGGGCGCCACCTTGCAAGCCGGCGACCTGGCCTACGCCGAGGTCGACCTGGCTGAAGAAAACAGCCCCGTGGTCGTGGCCGAAGCACTGGCCATCGGCCGCGCTCTCACCCGCTCGCTGAGCGCCGGTCAGGGCGTGCGCCAGGCCGATCTCAAATCCAGACAGTGGTTTGCCGCCGGCGACACCGTGAAGGTGCTCGCGGTAGGCAACGGCTTCAGCGTGGCAGGCGCGGGCACGGCGCTCAGCCCGGGCTTCGAGGGTCAAAGCGCCCGTGTGCGCACCGACGGTGGACAGGTTGTCACAGGCATGCCGGTGGCCGCAAGACAGCTCGAGGTGGCGCTTTGAGTTTCGTGCGCCCGTCCTCGGCAACCCGAATTCAGCCCGAAAAGCAGCCGAAAAAGCCTAAAGTCGATGGTGGTTCGGCCGAAAAAACTTTCATGTTGAAACGGCCGCTCACTCTGCGGCCTGTAGGGAGAACATCATGAAAATCGGAAATCCGGCTGACAAGCCCGTCGTGACGCCGGCCGCAACGCCTGCGTCGACCGCTGCAACCACCAACGCCGCAGCCAGCGCGCCCGGGCAACCCGCCGAGGCCAGCGCCCAGGTCGCGCTGTCCAGCACGGCCACGTCGCTGCTGTCTGCGGGCGATGCCGAATTCAACGCCGCCAAGGTCGAAAGCGTGTCGCAATCGATCGACCGCGGTGAATTCACCGTCAACGCCGGGGTGATCGCCGACAAGTTGATCGCGAATGCGGCCGAGTTGTTGTCTGGCGGTGCGCCCAAGGCCTGAGCCTCACTGGCGCAAGCCCTCTCCATGACCGACCACCCACCGCAGATCCCATGAACCTGATGCTCTCGCAAGGCCGTTCGTCACCGGCGCCAGCCGCCGAGATTGCCGACCCGGTGCTCGAGTCCACGCTCAGCGCGGTAGAAAGCCGGCTGTCATCGCTGGGAGAAGCGCTGCGCGCACGCGACCTGCCGTCCATCGACTTGCACGCCAGCGAACTGCACCGCGCGCTGTCGAACGCGGTGGATCACTTTTCACGCGCCGCCCGCAGCGGACCTCTGCCGGCTTCGCTGCGCCGTCGTCTGGTCGATGCCGGCGGCTCGGTCGCCGCCCAACGCGAGAGCCTCGCGCGCGCCACCGCCGCGCTCGACCGCGCGATCGACGTGCTGTTGCCGCGCGACGCACCTGTCATGTACGGCAACTACGGTGCCGCCGAGCGACTCGGTCGCAGCGGCTCGGTGCACGCCTGACCTCTCATACCGACCGCTGCCCCGCGGCGGTCTGCGCCACCGCGACATCACGCGTTGAGCATGAAAAAAGCCGCCCTGGGGCGGCTTTTTCTTTGGAGCAGCGAGCGCTGAAAACTCAGGCCTTGCGGCGCCGCGCCATCCAGCCCACCAAGCCCAGACCGGCGAGCATCAGCGCGTAGGTCTCGGGTTCGGGGATCGGGGCGGTGGCATCGAACGAGCCGCCCAGCGCCCATTCATTTTGTTGGCCGACGACAGCCGCATTCAAATCATCGATCGCGTATTTGCTGAGGGCGATAGACCGGTAACCGTCGAATGTCGGGAGGTCCACTGAATCGCCGGGCTGGTAATAGCGCGTTCCGTAAACGGAGCCGTCTCCCAAATCCCCATAGATCCCGGTAGTGGCATCGCCACCAGCCCGCAATGCGTCAATCGAGCCGGTGTAGTCCCAAAGGGTGTACATACCCGAACCATCAACGGCAAAGGACTGCAATGTCAGCGAAAGTGCCTTGATCGTTCCGGTAAATCCCGTCAAATCTACAACGAACCAGTTGTGGTACTCCCCGCTTGGGTCACAGGAACTGCATGGGCCCACGATGTAGTTGGTTTCGTCAGGGTTAGAGAACCCCATAGATTCGTAAGAGCCGGAGTCGATGATTGAGAACTCAAAAGTAGAGTTGTCGGTCCTCGTAGCGGTTAGCTTGTTACCAACGTCATGTGTGCTGTCGCCGAACAGATAGTTATCCACCGCATGGGCGTTACCAACCAGCGCCAGACAAGCCGCAATGAGTGCAAGTGAACGTTTCATGGCCCTAACTCCGATCTCATGATCAAGGCGCCGATGCTAGCCCCCGCCCTCCCGCCGCACACCCCCCTGTTCAGGGGGTATTCGCACCCATGGTCGCCAAAAACAACCACCACGTCACAAAAACAGCCGCTCAGGTCTTGGGCAGGGTGACGCCCTTTTGGCCCTGGTACTTGCCGCCGCGGTCCTTGTAGCTGGTCTCGCAGACTTCGTCGCTCTCGAAGAACAGCACCTGCGCGCAGCCTTCGCCGGCGTAGATCTTGGCCGGCAGCGGCGTGGTGTTGCTGAACTCGAGCGTGACGTAGCCCTCCCATTCGGGCTCGAACGGCGTGACGTTGACGATGATCCCGCAGCGCGCGTAGGTGCTCTTGCCCAGGCAGATGGTGAGCACGTTGCGCGGGATGCGGAAGTACTCGACCGTGCGCGCCAGCGCGAAGCTGTTGGGCGGGATGACGCACACGTCACCTTCGATGTCGACGAAGCTCTTCTCGTCGAAGTTCTTCGGGTCGACCACGGTGCTGTAGATGTTGGTGAACACCTTGAATTCGCGCGCGCAGCGGATGTCGTAGCCGTAGCTCGAGGTGCCGTAGCTGACGATCTTCTGGCCATCGGCCGACTGGCGCACCTGGCCCGGCTCGAACGGGTCGATCATGCCGGTGCTCTCGGCCATGCGGCGGATCCACTTGTCGCTCTTGATGCTCATGGGCGGGGCCTCAGGTGTCGTTGGAGATGGTGATGGTCGGAAACTTCGACGAGAAGTCGCGGGTGCGCTGCGCGATCTTCACCGCGACCTGGCGCGCCACGGCCTTGTACAGGCCGGCGATCTCGCCGTCGGGGTGGCTCACCACGCTGGGCTGGCCGCTGTCGGCCTGCACGCGGATGCTCAGATTGAGCGGCAGCGCGCCGAGGTAATCGGTCTTGTACTGCTCGGCGAGGCGCTTGCCGCCATCGGCGCCGAAGATGTGCTCGGCGTGGCCGCACTGCTCGCACACGTGCACGGCCATGTTCTCGACGATGCCCAGAATCGGCACGCCGACCTTCTCGAACATGCGGATGCCCTTCTTGGCGTCGAGCAGCGCGATGTCTTGCGGCGTGGTCACGATCACCGCGCCGGTCAGCGGCACGCGCTGCGACAGCGTGAGCTGGATGTCGCCGGTGCCCGGCGGCATGTCGACGATCAGGTAGTCGAGATCGCCCCAGTTGGTCTGGCGCAGCAGCTGCTCGAGCGCCTGGGTGGCCATCGGGCCGCGCCAGATCATCGGGTTGTCGGCCTCGACCAGAAAGCCGATCGACATGACCGCCACGCCGTGGTTGCGCATGGGCTCCATGGTCTTGCCGTCGTTCGATTCGGGCTTGCCCGACAGGCCCATCATCATCGGCTGGCTCGGGCCGTAGATGTCGGCGTCGAGGATGCCCACAGCCGCGCCTTCGGCCGCCAGCGCCAGCGCCAGATTGGCCGCGGTGGTGCTCTTGCCCACACCGCCCTTGCCCGAGGCCACGGCGACGATGTTCTTGACGTTGGGCAGCAGCTGCACGCCGCGCTGCGCCGCGTGCGCGACGATCTTGCTGCTGATGTTCACGTGGACCACCTCCACGCCGGCCACGCCGCGCGCCGCCGTGACAAGCGCCTCGCGCAGCAGCGCGAACTGGCTTTGGGCGGGGTAGCCCAGTTCCACATCGAACGACACCGCACCGCCAGCGATGCGCAGGTTTTTCAGCTGCTTGGTGCCGACGAAATCGCTGCCGGTGTTCGGATCGACCACGGCCCTCAGGGCTTCGAGCAACGCGGATTCAGTGACGGCCATGGGGGTTCCGAAAGGGGACAAAAAGGCCTGCCGTGTGCGGCCGAACGGGCGCGCAACGCAGTGGCGGCGCAGTCTAGCGCAGGGGGTCTTGGCCCTGCGGCCGGCGCAGTGACGCCGCCTAGAATCGAATCGAACCCGCGACTGCCGTGCATCTCGGCGGCGAGCGCCAAACCCGAGTCCCACGCATGCCACGCCAGCTCTTCGTCACCACCGCCCTGCCCTACGCCAACGCGCCGTTCCACGTCGGGCACATGATGGAGTACATCCAGGCCGACATCTGGGTTCGCTTCC
>CANFXR010000053.1 GCA_947451035.1 Burkholderiales bacterium | reverse complement strand
CCAGGGCCGCACCAAGTTCAACCCGCTGGCCGACTGGAGCTGGAACGACGTGTGGCACCACATCGCCAGCCACGACGTCCCCTACAACCCGCTGCACGACGAGTTCATGCCCAGCATCGGCTGCGCGCCGTGCACGCGCGCCATCGCGGTGGGCGAGGACTTCCGCGCCGGACGCTGGTGGTGGGAAGACGAAAAAGCCAAGGAGTGCGGACTGCACGTCAAGGAACCCGCGCCCGAAGGCGCCGTATCGATGATCGGAGACCGACCATGAATGCCCCCGTGAGCGTGCAGCAGCTGCTGCCCGAACTCGACCAGACACACCTCGACTGGCTCGAGGAAGAAGCCATCTTCATCCTGCGCGAAACCGTGGCCGCCTTCGAGCGCCCCGCCCTGCTGTTTTCGGGCGGCAAGGATTCGTGCGTGGTGCTGCGGCTGGCCGAAAAGGCCTTCAAGACGCGCGTGGCCGGCACCAGCGGCGAGTTCAAGGGCCGCCTGCCCTTCCCGCTGCTGCACGTGGACACCGGCCACAACTTCCCCGAGGTGATCGAGTTCCGTGACCGGCGTGTGGCCGAGATGGGCGAGCGCCTGGTGGTCGGCCACCTCGAAGACTCCATCAAGCGAGGCACGGTGCGCCTGAGCCACCCGCTCGAGTCGCGCAACGGCCACCAGACGGTGGCGCTGCTCGAGGCCATCGAGGAGCATCGCTTCGACGTGCTGATGGGCGGCGCGCGGCGCGACGAGGAAAAAGCGCGCGCGAAAGAACGCATCTTCAGCCACCGCGACAGCTTCGGCCAGTGGCAGCCCAAGGAGCAGCGCCCCGAACTGTGGACGCTGTTCAACACGCGCATCAAGCCGGGCGAGCACATGCGCGCCTTCCCGATCAGCAACTGGACCGAGCTCGACGTGTGGCTGTACCTCGCCCGCGAGAACATCCCGCTGCCCAACCTGTACTTCGCGCACGAGCGCCAGGTGATCCGCCGCAAGGGCCTGCTGGTGCCGCTGACCGACGTCACGCCACCCGAAGCCGGCGAGACCGTTGAAACCGCCGTGGTGCGCTTTCGCACCGTGGGCGACATGACGTGCACCTGCCCGGTCGAAAGCCCGGCCGCCAACGCCACCGAGATCGTGGCCGAGACGCTGCAAGTCACCGTCAGCGAACGTGGCGCCACCCGCATGGACGACCGCACCTCCGAAGCCTCGATGGAGCGGCGCAAGAAAGAAGGTTATTTCTGATGAGCTCAGCAACCCCCGTGGCAGACCACCGCGCCCTGCGTTTTCTCACCGCCGGCAGCGTCGATGACGGCAAGAGCACGCTGATCGGCCGGCTGTTGTTCGACAGCCGAGCGATCCTCGCCGACCAGCTCGACACGCTCGAGAAAAAAGCCGCCGGCGCGCCGATCGACCTGTCCTTGCTCACCGACGGCCTCGAAGCCGAGCGCGAGCAAGGCATCACGATCGACGTGGCCTACCGCTACTTCGCCACGCGGCGGCGCAAGTTCATCATCGCCGACGCCCCCGGCCACGAGCAGTACACGCGCAACATGGTGACGGCTGCGGCCGGCAGCGATGCCGCGGTGGTGCTGGTCGACGTCACCAAGCTCGACACGCACGCCACCCCGCTGGTGCTGCTGGCGCAAACGCGCCGCCACTCGCTGCTCGCGCACCTGCTGCGCGTGCCGAGCATCGTGTTCGCCGTCAACAAGCTCGACGCCGTGGCCGACCCGCGCCAGGCGTTCGAATCGGTCAGCGTGGCGCTGCGCGCGTTTGCCCAGCAGTCCGGCATTGCGGTGGCGGGCATCGTGCCCGTGTCAGCCCTGCGCGGCGATAACGTGACGCAGGTGCTCGATACCGGCTGGGACGCCTGGTACCAGGGTCCGACGCTGCTGCAGTTGCTCGAGTCCTTGCCCGCCGCGCAAGAGCACACCGAGGGTGACTTGCTGATTCCCGTGCAGTACGTGGCACGCGAAGGCGAAGGCACCGGTAACCAGCCGCGCACGCTGTGGGGCCGCATCGCCCACGGCAGCGTGAAGGCTGGCGACGACGTGCAGATCTTCCCGAGTGGCGAGCGCGCCGTGGTCGCCGAAGTGCGGCTGGCCGGCAGCGTGGTCGATTCCGTCAAGGCCGGTCAGTCGGCCGGGGTGGTGCTCGATCGCCAGCTCGATGTGTCGCGCGGCGACTGGATCGCCACGCCGGCCAGCATCCACGCCACGGCCAGCTTTGCGGCCACGCTGGCCTGGCTGGACACCGAACCCGCCGTGGTCGGGCGCAAGTACTGGGTGCGCCACGGCAACCGCTGGGTGCAAGCGCGCATTGCCAGCATCGAAAGCCGGCTCGACATCCACACGCTCGAAGCGCTCGATGCGAACGAGCTGGCGGTCAACGAGATCGGCCGCGTGGTGATCGAAACGCAGCAGCCGCTGCCGGTGGAGGCTTACGTTTCCAACCGCAGCGGCGGCTCGCTGATCATCGTCGACCCCACCACCAACCGCACCAGCGGCGCGCTGCTGGTGGCACCGCCCCGGCCATGACGAGCCAGCCCTGCCCGAGCGCAGGCCGCGTCGCCTTTGTCGGCGCCGGCCCGGGCCAGGCCGACCTGATCACTGTGCGCGGTGCCCAGCGCCTGGCTCAGGCCAGCGTGGTGCTGGTCGACGCGCTGGTCGATCCTGAGTTGCGCGCGCTGGCGCCAAAGGCGCGCTGGCTGCACGTGGGCAAGCGCGGCTACACCGACAGCACCACCCAGCAAGCCATCAACGCGCTGCTCGTCAAGTGCGCGCTCGAAGTCGGTGCCGGTGGCCTGGTGGTGCGCCTCAAGGGCGGCGACCCGAGCGTGTTCGGCCGGCTCGAAGAAGAACTGCAGGCCATGGCTGACGCGGGCATCGCCTGCGAGGTGGTGCCCGGCGTGACCGCCGCGCTGGCCGCCGCCGCGTCGGCGCAGCGTCCGTTGACCCGCCGCGGAACAGGCCGCAGCGTGAGCTTCGCCACCGCGATGACGGCCACGACGAACGATGCAAGCGACTCGCCGGCTGCGAGCCGCCACGCCGACACCGAGGTGTTCTACATGGCCGGCAAGCAACTGGCCGCACTGGCGCGCAAGCTGATGGCGGCCGGATGGCCTGCGCACACCGCCGCATGCGTCACCTCGCGCGCCGGCTGGCCCGACGAGTTGCGCAGCGACCACCAGCTGGCCACGCTGGGCCGCGCGAGCATGCTGCACGCGGGCCGTCCGACCGTGGTGGTGATCGGCGCCGGCGCCAGCGCGCTGAACGCTGCGCCCCCAGCCGCCCCAACCGACATCCCTGTGCCGCAGAGGGTGGGTGCGAGCACGTAAAATTTGACCGTCGACCGGGCTTGTCGCCCGCCGTTTTCTCAACCCTGCAACAGCAGTCCTACCGAGCCTGAGTCATGACCCACGTAGTCACCGAAGCCTGCATCCGCTGCAAATACACCGACTGCGTGGATGTGTGTCCCGTCGATTGCTTTCGCGAAGGCCCCAACTTCCTGACCATCGACCCCGATGAGTGCATCGACTGCGCCGTGTGCATTCCCGAGTGCCCGGTCAACGCCATCATGCCGGAGGAAGACGTGCCCGGCGACCAGCAGCACATGATCAAGCTCAACGCCGAGCTTTCCGTCATCGGCTGGCCCAGCATCACCAAGCGCAAGCCCGCGCTGCCCGACGCCGACGAGTGGAAAGACCGCACCGGCAAGCTGTCTGAATTGATCCGCTGATCGATCCCGCGCCCGGCCCACCCCGCTCGCGGCGCGCACCTTGTCCGACCTTCACAGCGAACCTCTGTGCACCGACGCGCTGGTGATCGGTGCCGGTCCCGCGGGGCTGTTTCAGGTGTTCCAGCTCGGGCTGCTCGAAATCGGCTGCCACGTCGTTGACAGCCTGAGCGCACCTGGCGGCCAGTGCATCGAGCTCTACCCCGACAAGCCCATCTACGACATTCCCGCGCTGCCGGTGTGCACCGGACGCGAACTGGTCGAGCGCTTGCTGGCGCAGATCGCGCCGATGGCGCCCTCCTTCCACCTGTCGCAGCAGGTCACCACCATTGCCACACAGCCTGACGGGCGCTTTGAGGTCAGCACCTCGGCGGGCACGCGGTTGCTGGCCCGCACCATCGTCATCGCCGGCGGCGTGGGCTCGTTCCAGCCGCGCCAGCTGGTGCTGGGCGGCATCGAACGTCACCTCGGGCGGCAGGTCTTTCACAGCGGCGAGACCCTGTCATCGACCGCCGGGCGCCACGTGGTGGTGCTCGGCGACGACGATGCGGCGCTCGGCTGCGCGTTGGCGCTGGCCGGCGACCCTGGCCACGCCACCGATGCCAACGCCGCTGGTACGACACAGCGTGCGGCCAGCGTCACGCTGATGCACCGCCGAGACGCCTTCAGGGCCGAGCCCGCCACCGTCGAGCGCCTGCGCGCGGCCTGCGCCGCCGGCCGGATGCGTTTCGTGGCGGGTCAGGCCGTCGGGCTGCAAGCCAGCGGCGACACGCTGACCCACATCACCGCGGGGCTTGCCGACGGCAGCACGCAGTCGCTGCGCGCCGACGTGCTGGCCGTGCTGTGGGGTCTGAGCCCGAAGCTCGGGCCCATCGCCGACTGGGGATTGCAGCTCGAACGCAAGCAGCTGGTGGTCAACACCGAAACCTTCGAGACCAGCGTGCCGGGGATCTTCGCCGTGGGCGACGTCAACACCTATCCGGGCAAGAAAAAGCTGATCGTCTGTGGCTTTCACGAGGCCACGCTGGCCGCCTATGGCGCTGCCGCGCGGGTGCATCCAGAACGGCCGGTTCAGCTGCAGTACACGACGACCAGCACCCGGCTGCACCAGTTGCTGGGCGTGGCCGCTCGCAAAGACTAGCGTCGCGAAACGGCCGGCGGCTCGTACGACCAGGACGGCACGCCAGCGTCGACACCGCGCACCGGCTTGAACGACGCGCTGCGCCGATCGGGCGATCGCAGCGGGCCGGGTTGCAACAGCGCGCGGATGTCTTGGGCAACCACCGCGCTCACAGGCCACGGGTCGCGGTTCAACTGCAGCAAGCCAGGCTCGGGCAGATGGGCCACATCAATGGTCTGCACGCGCGGATGCAGCAGCGGCACACCGGCCGAGGCCGCGCCCGAAAGCGACGTCGCCCCCTCGCGTTGCCAGGCCGCCCACAGCGCCGGGTCGGGCGAGTGCGCATACAGCGTGATCCGACCGAACGCGGCACCCGCAGGGGCCAGCCCATCCAGCCAGCGCCTGAAGTCGTCAACCGGCACGGTGGGTGCCAGCAGCACCACCTCGCGCAGCGAGGTGCGCAGCCGACTCGAGGGATCAGCGGCCATGCGCGCCAGCGCCGCCAGCAGCACCTGGTTGCCCATGCCGTTGGCGATCAGGTGGATCTTGTCGGCGCCGCTGCTGCGCCCGATCTGATCGACAAACTCGACCAGTCCGGCCGTCGCGCGCTCGGCGCCCGTTGCATCGGCAGCCAGTCGATGCGCCACACCCTGCGACGGCCACGAATACACGAACACCGAGCCGTCGAAGTCGGTGTCGCTCGCCAGTTGCGCGGCTTGCTGCAAGGCGGTGTCGAGCGACACGTTGAAGCCCGGCACGAACACCAGCGCCGACTTCGCCTGACGCCGCGCACGTGCGGTGAGCGCCTGGGCCTGCGTGCTCCAGGAGGCGACGTCGACAACGCGCCGCGAGCGGATCAGCAACGGCATGTCGGGGCTGGCGAAACCGGGCGGCAAAGGCACAGTGCGCGTCGAGGTCGATGCCGCTTCCACCGACGCCGTGATCTTGGGCACGCGCACCGTCGCCTGGCCCCACGCCAGGCTGCCGGCCGGCGTGCGCTCTGAACTGGCCGCGGCATCGGCGGCCAAGACGGGGGTGCTGCTGCCGTACAGCACCGCCACCTCGCCGGACGACACCTCGCGCTTGTGCAAGGCCGCCTCGTACAGCGAGATCGCCAGCGGTTCGTCGCCACTTTGCCGCTCGAGTTCGGCCTGCGCGAAGAGGATTTCGGGCGTGTCGCCCAGCGCCATGCGCGCCGCCCTCAAGGTCTGGCGTGCCGGACCCTGCTCCTGGTGCTCGAGGTACAGGCTCGCGAGCGAGACCAGCGTGCCGCCCAGCCCATCGCGCTCGAGAGCGCCGCTGTCGAGCAGATCCTGATGGTGCTCGAACACCGCGAGCGAGCGGCGCTGCGCGGCGATGGCGCCGTCGACGTCGCCCGTGCCGCTCAGCACGCTCGCGAGCGAGGTCGACAACAGCAGCTGCGTCTCGGCCTGCAGCTTTCGATCGGTCAGGTTGACCGCCCAGGCCTGCCCGGCCAGTTCGCGCACCTGCGTCTTGTTGCCCAGCGCGCCGGCGATGCCCGCACGCATCGTGAGGATCTGCGCCACGGCGGCTTTCAATTCCTCGCGCGCGGGGTCGCTTTGCGACTCAATGGCCAGCAACCTGCCAGCAGCGTCGAGGTGGGCGTCGGCCTGGCCGAACTGCGTCAGGCGCATCTCATGGATGGCCAGATCTTCCAGCGTCTGCGCGAGCCGCCCGCCTGACAACTCGGGATGCAGCGCGCGCAAACGCACGGCTTCGAGCAGCAGCCCGACGGCCCATTGCGGCCGGCCCCAGCCGCGCTGCACACCATCGGCCTGCGCTTCGAGCCAAGGCGCCAGTTCGACATCGTCGGCGGCATAGGCGCGGTGCCAGGCCTCCAGCGACTGCGTGTGGGCCTCATCGGCTTCGGCGCTGCGGCCCGACGCGAACAGCACCGCCGCGTGCGTGCCAAGCGCCAGCGCCAGCAACTGCGGCTCGACCGGCCGACCGGCTCGACGAATGCGCACGACCTCGGTGGCCAGTGGCAGCGCCTTGTCAAAGGCCGCAGCTTCGAGCTGGGCCAGGCTGAGCAACTCCACCGCATCGGCACGGCGGGGGTCGTCGAGCGCGAGCGGCTTCGCACGCTGGGCCAGCTTGTCGGCCGACGCAAGCGCTGCCGCGGGGGCGTCGCGCAACTGCTGCATGAAGGCTTGCCGCTGCTCGAGGTGCCGGGCGGCGTGGCTCACGGCCGCAGTCAGCTCGACAGCGCCACTGGTGTGACACACCCCACAGGCGAGCCACACGGCCAGCAGCGAGCACAACCGCTGTTTGAAGGAACCTGCCGTCATGCTCAAACTCCAGTGGGACGGTGCCAGGCGCACAGCCACCGGGCGGCAAGGATAACGGGCAAGCACCAATGGACGGCGTGGCGATGAACTTGCAAACTTTTCGCAGGCAGTTCCCGAATCGAGATTTCAGAGCAAGGGATACGTCATGAACATGCACGCAGCTGACACCGATCGCCCAGACGTCTGCAGTCGCGTGCTGTGCATCGATGCCGACCCAGCCAACCACGCCATGCTCAAGCTGGCCCTGGTCTCATACCCGAGCATTGACCTGCGCATCGCCGTCAACGGTCACAGTGGCATCCGGGCGGTGCGCACCGCCATGCCGGACCTGATCGTGCTCAACATGAGCCTGCCCGACATGGGTGGCATGGACGTGGTGCGCTCACTGCAACCCGACATGGCCGATGGGTCGTGCCAGGTCATCGCGCTCACCACAGAGGCGTTCTCGATCGACATCGTCAAGGCGTTGAGCTTGGGGGTGCTCGAGTACTGGCTCAAGCCGCTGCTGATCGACCTTCTGAAGGTCGATCTGGCCCGGGTGCTGAACACCTCGCTGGCAAGAACCGAGCGCCATGAGCGGCGTGCGTGCTGGCTCAATCCTCAGCCGGCGGCACCTTCGGCGTAGCCACTCGCGGCCCCTTGGCCCGAGCCGCCTTGCGGGCATCGCGCTCGGCTTCCTTCACCACGGCTTCAGCCTGCCAGCGCGCCATGTCTTGCGGGGTCTCGAGCGTGATGCGGCCCAGGCTGCCCGAGCGCAGTTCGTGCAGCACGATCTCGGCGGCCTTTTGCAAATTGATGCGCCCGCCCGTCATGACCGCGCCGCGCTTGCGGCCGATGGCGGCCAGCCAGTCCTGTTCGGGGCTGCCCGCGAGATCGCCCAGCTTGAAGCGCTGCGTCAGCGCGCCGGGGTAGTCGCGGTTGAGCATCGCGATCAGCTCCAGCGCCACTTCTTCCTCGTCGAACGCATTGCGCCCCACCGCGCCGCTGGCCGCGAGGCAGTAGCCGCTTTGCTCGACCACGATGCGCGGCCACAGCATGCCGGGCGTGTCGAACAGATAGAAGTCGTTGGCCAGAATGATCTTCTGCTCGGTCTTGGTGATGCCGGGCTCATCGCCAGTCTTGGCCGCCACGCGACCCACCAGAGAGTTGATGACGGTGGACTTGCCCACATTGGGAATGCCGCAGATCAGCACACGCAGCGGCTTGACCATGCCGCCACGGTGCGGCGCGAGTTCGCGGCAGGCGTCGATGATGCGGTGGACCGCCGCCCCGGCGCGCCCATCCAGGCCGATGGCGCGGGTGCCCGGTTGCGAGTTGAAATGCTCGAGCCACAGCGCGGTGCGCTCAGGATCGGCCAGATCCTGCTTGTTGAGCACCTTCACGGCGAGCTTGCCCCGCGTCAACTCGGCGAGCAACGGATTGGCGCTGGAACCTGGCAGACGCGCATCGAGCATCTCGATGACCACGTCGATGCCCTTGACGCGCTCGACGATCGCTTTCTTCGTCGAATGCATGTGCCCTGGAAACCACTGGACGGGCATGTTCAGCCTTTGACTGGGGGGTGGGAGAGCCTGCGATTATCGGGACCGGCCGGCACCCGCCACCTATACTTCTTCGAGTGCCTGAAACGGCACCAGCGCTGGGGGTGTTGCGCGTCGCGGATCAAACCCGCAACGCACGACTGAGACAGTCCCTTTGAACCTGATAGAGGTAATCCTCGCGCAGGGAAGCACGCCGGTTCAGCGCATCGTCACAGTCCTCGACGCCGCCTGCTCCGGCCGCGTTTCCTTGCCGACATGGGCATGGATCCAATGATGGTTTTCAACACGGGTGACCCCGACAAACAGCACGCTGCGTCAGCGCCGCGCCAGCAAGCGCATCGGCAGCGGCGCGTGTGCATGGTTCAAGGGGCCGTGGCCGCCACCGGTGCGCACATCGGCCCCGCTGGCGATGGCCTGCAAGATGTAGCCGCGCGCCTCGGACACGGCCTGCGGCAGTTCAAGGCCGAGCGCCAGGTGCGCGGCGATGGCCGACGACAGCGTGCAGCCGGTGCCGTGCACGTTGCTGCTGTCGATGCGCGGCGACTGCAGGCGCAGCCGCTGGGCGCCCCAGGCCAGCAAGTCCACCACCTCATCGCCCGGCAGGTGCCCGCCCTTGAGCAGCACGGCGTGAGCCCCCAGCGCCAACAGCTCCGCGGCGGCGGCATCGAGTTCATCCTTGTCCGGGATGGCGCGCCCCAGCAGCAGCGCGGCCTCATCAAGGTTGGGCGTGACCAGCGTCGCGCGGGGAAACAGCTCGCTCACCAGCACCTGCGCCGTGTCCGGCTGGATCAACCGGTGGCCGCTGGTGGACACCATCACCGGGTCGAGCACCACATGCTGGATGCGGTAGTTGTCGATCGCCCAGGCGACCACGCGCACCACCTCGGCCGAATGCAGCATGCCGATCTTCAGCGCGTCAGCGCCGATGTCGTCCATCACGGCGCAGATCTGTGCTTTCAGGATGTCGGCCGGCACGCCGTGGATCGCGCTGACGCCGAGCGTGTTTTGCGCGGTGATCGCGGTGATCGCCGTCATGCCGTAGCAGCCCAGCGCGCTGAAGGTTTTCAGATCGGCCTGGATGCCCGCGCCGCCGCCGCTGTCGGAGCCGGCAATCGACAGCACGCGGGGGTAGCGCCAATGCGCTCGGTCAGACTCGTTCAGGGTGCTCATGTGAAAAATTATCGGCGGTGCGGCACCGCGCAATTGGCTGACGCTGATCGCGCTGCCCACACGACAAGGATCAACCCATGAGCACCACGACGGTCAGCCAACGCGCGGTGGTGCTGGGCGCCGGCCTGATGGGCCGGCTGCTGGCTTGCGAGCTGGCACGCACCGGTCACCAGGTCGAGATCCACGATGCCAGCACGCCCGACGCGCCGGCGTCCGCCGCCCATGTGGCCGCTGCCATGCTGGCGCCACTGGCCGAATCGGCGGTGACCGAACTGGGCGTCGTCGAGATGGGGCTCCACTCGCTGCTGCGCTGGCCCGAACTGATCGCCGCGCTGGGTCAACCGGTCTACTTTCAGCAGCAAGGCACGCTGGTGTTGTGGCACCGGCAAGATGCCGCCGAGGCCGCACGCTTCCAGCAGCAACTCGCCGCCACTGCGCGCTCGATGCCGCAACTGCCCGCCGTCGAAGTGCTCGACGGCAGGGGCGTGGCGCAACTGGAACCTGCGCTGGGCGAGCGCTTCTCGCAAGGTCTGTATCTGCCCGGCGAAGGCCAGCTCGACAACCGCGGCTTGCTGTCGGCGCTGCTGCAGCGGCTGCAAACGCTGGGCGTTGCGCTGCACTGGAACAGCCCGCGCGCGCCGGCCGATTTCGACGCGGGCCACACCGGCTGGCTGTTCGACTGCCGAGGACTGGGCGCGCGCGGCGACTGGCCCGCGCTGCGCGGCGTGCGCGGCGAGGTGGTGCGCATCCACGCGCCTGAGGTGACGCTGACACGCCCGACGCGGCTGCTGCACCCGCGCTATCCGATCTACATCGCGCCCAAGCCGGGCGGCGTGTTCGTGATCGGCGCGACCGAAATTGAATCGGACGACCTGTCGCCCGTCAGCGTGCGCTCGGCGCTCGAGCTTCTGAGCGCGGCCTACACGGTGCACCCGGGCTTCGCCGAGGCGCGCGTGCTGGAAATCGCCGCGCAGTGCCGCCCGGTGCTGCGCGACAACCTGCCGGCGCTGCGCTGGCTGGGGCCTCGGCGGCTGCAGATCAACGGCCTGTACCGGCACGGTTTTCTGATCGCCCCCGCGATGCTTGATGCCACGATGGAATGCGTGGCCACCGGCCGCAGCGAGCTGGCTGAACGCATGGCGCTGCGCGTCGAGCATGCCGAGGTGCCGGAGCGATGAAGGTGCTGATCAACCTCATTGAGCACGAGCTGCCCGAGGGCGCCACGCTGGCCGACGCCATCGCCGCGCTGCAACCGCGTGCGCCCTTTGCGGCGGCCATCAACATGGGGTTCGTGCCCAGGACGCGTTACAACGACACGCCGCTGAATGCGGGCGACCGCATCGAACTGATCGCGCCGATCACCGGCGGCTGAAACTGACTGGCCCTTGATGGACAACGCCCCACACACCCCGCCCGCAGCCGATGCTCTGGTTCTTTACGGCCAGACCTTCCAGAGCCGGCTGATGCTCGGCACCTCGCGCTACCCGTCGCCGCAGGTGCTCGAAGATGCCGTGCGCCGCGCGCGCCCGGCCATGCTGACCGCCTCGCTGCGCCGCCAGGGCGCGTCCAACGCCGAGGCCGGCGGCGACTTCTGGCGCATGCTGCAAACGCTCGGCGTGCCGGTGCTGCCCAACACGGCCGGCTGCCACGGCATTCAGGAGGTCATCACCACCGCTCAGATGGCGCGCGAGGTGTTCGACACGTCGTGGATCAAGCTTGAACTGATCGGTGACGACTACACGCTGCAGCCCGACACGCTCAAGCTCGTCGAGGCCGCCGAGTGGCTGATCAAGGACGGCTTTCTGGTGCTGCCCTACTGCAC
The DNA here is from genome assembly GCA_947451035.1 of Burkholderiales bacterium. Lineage (GTDB taxonomy): Bacteria > Pseudomonadota > Gammaproteobacteria > Burkholderiales > Burkholderiaceae_C > PBB1. The sequence continues at coordinate 7,840 of CANFXR010000053.1, read as the reverse complement.
CGAGGATCTGGTCTTGTGCCAGCGGCTGGTGGACGTGGGCTGCCAGGCGGTGATGCCCTGGGCCGCGCCCATCGGCACCGGCAAGGGCCCGATCAACCCCTACGCGATGCAGGTGCTGCGCGAACGTCTCGCGGTGCCGATGATCGTGGACGCCGGACTCGGACGACCCTCGCACGCCTGCCAGGTCATGGAGTGGGGTTACGACGGCGTGCTGCTCAACACGGCGGTGGCGCTGGCTCAAGACCCGGTGGTCATGGCCGGGGCTTTTGCCGATGCGGTGCAGGCCGGGCGCAGCGCCCACCACGCCGGCGCGATGGTCGAGCAGCATGCCGCGCAGCCCAGCACGCCGGTGCTGGGCACCCCGTTCTGGCATCACGAATGAACACGACGTCCGTCATGGCAATGGCAGCGACCATCGTCGAGGCTCACCGCGCGCAGTTGGGGCTGGCTTCATCTGACGACTCGGCGCCCGCACAGGGTCACGATGACCCCGTCTACCGCGCCGCCAAGCAGGCCAGCCGCGAGCTGGGGTTCATCGAAGCCGATGCCGAATGCATCGCCGGCGCGTGGCAGGCCCGAACACTAAGAACCGGCGCCTTCGACGCCACGGCGTGGCCCGACGAACCGCCAGATTTCGGCCTGGCACCGCACCCGCGTGCTCAGGGGTTCGCGCCCTGCCCGGCCTCGCTCGGTCTTTATGCAGTGCTGCCCGACGCCGGTTGGGTCGGCCGCATGGCGCGCGCCGGCGTGCCCACGGTGCAGCTGCGCTTCAAGTCTGACGATGCTGATGCCGTTCAGCGCGAAGTCGATTCGGCGATCGATGCAGTGCGAGGCACTGGCGCGCGGCTGTTCATCAACGATCACTGGCAAGCCGCGATCCACGCCGGCGCCTATGGCGTGCACCTCGGACAGGAAGACATCGACCTGGCCGATCTCGATGCCATCCGCACAGCCGGCTTGCGGCTCGGCCTGAGCACCCACGGCTACGCCGAGATGCTGCGCGCCGATCGCATCAGCCCGAGTTACATCGCCATGGGTGCGGTCTACGCCACCACCTTGAAGCAGATGGCCACCGTGCCCCAAGGGCCGGGCCGGCTGGCGGCCTACGCGCGCCTGATGCAACACCATGCGCTGGTCGCCATCGGTGGCATTGATGCCCAGCGTTTGCCGCAGGTGCTGAAAAGTGGGGTGGGGTCGGTCGCCGTGGTGCGTGCGCTGGTGAACGCGCAACAGCCCGAACTCGTCGCCGCCGACTGGATGGGCTGGCTGGCCAGACGCTGACGTTGTTGCCGCGTCTTTGATTGAAACGGGGTGCCCCAAACCACCCGAAGCTGGCTATAATTTTGGGCTGTTCCTCGATAGCTCAGTTGGTAGAGCGCCGGACTGTTAATCCGTAGGTCCCAGGTTCGAGCCCTGGTCGAGGAGCCACTTAAACGCTAGAAGAATCAAGGACTTAGACGCAAACGCGGCTAGGTCCTTTTTTCTTGCCCTGGCGGTTTGGTCGGTCATGTGGCCACCATGTGGCGGCTGGCACAGGCAATCTGCCCACTGGAAACCACAAACTCGGCGCGCTCGCCGGGACTTCAATTGCGCCCCAGCGGTGCAAAGTGCCAATGCCAGCGAAAACATACCGCTGCGTGCGCTTCGCTGTTTCAGCCGTTGCCGTTTAGGGCTTGGGCCGGTGCCCGAGAGTCAGGCCAGAACTGGCTATCGTTGCAAGATTTACTTCATGGCCGATCCGACTGGGCCGTACGCAGAACACGCCGACACGACGCCACAAAGGCCACCACCATGACCGAGATCGAACGCTTTGCAACTGACCTGAAGTCGGACCCGTCCACTGGCGGCGGGGCGGCCAAAGCGGCGGTGGTGATGGAACCGCAGAAGGAAAATGAGAAGCTGGCGCGTACTGCTTTGTGGGTGCAGGCGTTCGCCGTGGTGTGGTGTGTCGTGGCGGCAGCCACGAGTACCTCGGTGACTCTGATGGCCGATTCGGTATCTGCCTTGCTTGATCTAGCGGCCTGCCTGCTCGCTTATGGGACTTTTCGTCTGGAGCGGGGTACATATCGCGCTTTGCTCGATTACGGCGTCGGCAAACTGGAAACTCTCGCGACCTTGTTCGTCGGATTGCTCTCTGGCGGCGGCGCAGCTTTTGTTCTGTACGACATTTTTGAGATGCTGGCCCATCCACAGCCCCTGTCTGGTACGGGCATCTGGTCTGGGCTTATCGGGTGCTGTTTTATCAGCATTTGTTCTGGGCGACTTTGGTGGCAGCTCAAACGACGGATTCGGAGTACCCCATCTGTGATGCTGATCACCCAAATGCACGTCCAACGCATCGGTTTTTTGACTGCGATTGGGGTTTCCATACCACTGATGTGTTCATTGATTTTTACCGCCGACTGGGTCCGTTATTTGGATATCTTGATTGCGGTGGTTCTTTTTGTCTTTACGGCCGCCGTGGGGTTCGGGATGGTTCGCCGCTCGTTGGGATGTTTGTCGGATCAGGCCTTGGCCTGCGGTCAGCAATCAATCATCAACAGGCACTTGGTGAAGTATTTGGATGAGTGGGACGTGTTCGATAAGGTTCGATCGCGAACGTCGGGGGGCGATGTTTTCATTGAGATATTCCTGAATTTTCATCCAAACACTTCAATCGGGAACATTCAGGTGGTGTTGAATGGGATCAAAGGTGGCATCGAACAAGAGATACTTGGTTCGCAAGTGATCATGGTGGCGGGTGCCATCGAATAGATGGAGGCGTCCTGTCTGCTTGATCCGGTGCGCCATGGCGATGTCCTCGCCCCTGTCCCCGAACCCGAAGCCTACGCTCTGATGCTGGGCGGTCTGGGTGTTGTGGGCTTCATGGCCCGCCGGCGCAAGGCGAAGCAAACCCGTCAGTTCACCGAAGGGGCAAAGCCCCCTTGGCCGGCTTTTTTCTTCGCGGCGGCAGCTTCAGTTGCCGGTTGCGCAGACCTGCGCGCCAGGGGGTATCGTTCGCGCGGGCGGGCAGCCATGTTCGCGAGGCGGCCCACCAACGTGCCGAGCATGGAAGGCCTGCGGTTCCATCCTTCTTGTCAGCCGCCAACCCACCAAGGACGACACCCGATGAAGCTCTACATGCTCCCCTTATCCACCACGTCTCGCCCCGTGCGATTGTTCTGCGCCGAGAGCGGTATCGTGCTTGACGAAGAGGTGGTGGACCTGTTCACGGGCGCCCACCACAAGGAGCCTTTCGCATCGCTCAACCCGAGTCGTCAGGTGCCGCTGCTGGTGGATGGCGATATGCGGCTCACGGAGAGCTCGGCGATCATGAAATACCTGGCCGACAAGCACGACTCGCCGGCCTACCCGAAGGACCTTCAAAAGCGCGCCAAGGTCAACGAGATGATGGACTGGCTCAACACCGGGCTCATGCGCGACCTGGGCTACAACCTGGTGTATCCACAGCTCTATCCGCACCACAAGCGTCGCAGCGATGAAGCTCACGCCGGAGCCATTGCCTGGGGGCAGGACGGCGCCAGAAAATGGCTGCTGCTGCTCGATCAGCATTGGCTCGGTGCCGGTCAGGCGTACCTGTGCGGCGACGAGATCACGATCGCGGACTACTTCGGCGCCTGCGCGGTCACGCTGGCCGAGTTGATTGACTGTGACTTGAGCCAGTTTCCCAACGTCAGCCGCTGGTTGTCGAAGATGAAAAGTCTCAACAGTTGGGACTCGGTCAATCAGGCGTTCTCGACCATGGTGGCGGGCAACAAGGGCAAGTCATTCGAGGGGGTCAACGCGCGCTGAGCGCAGATCGAAGCGCCGCTGGGGGGCTGTGGACATGCACAACCGCGTGGGACACGACCCATTTTTTCAGCCATGCTCAGGCAGACCGATCACATGGGTTTGCCCGAACTGAGGCCGTCCAGGGCCACCGCACGCCCTCACAAGCTCGACAGGAACCGATAGACCGCCTGCTGATCTGCCTCGGTAAGTTCGAAGAACCGATCACGAACGATGCTGCCTTCGCCGCCGTGGTCAAGGACCGCGGCGCGCAGTGTCGAGGCACGCCCGTCATGCAGAAATCGCTGTCGCAGACCCAAGCCGATGAGCGGTGTCGTGCGCCAGTCAGCTCCGGTGGCGTCTCCCTGGACGATCTTGTCGTCGAGTGCGGCGCCCATGTCGTGCAGCAACAGGTCCGAGTACAGCAGCACGTCGCCCGCGCTACCTTGCAGGGACCGCACGTGGCACTTTTCGCAGCCAACCGCACTGAACAGCCGGGCGCCGTCCCCACCCTCGGCGAGGCCCGAACCTGCCGCCGCTTCCGGCTGCCCCGGCGCGGCGCGCTGCGAAGCACCGGCACTGGCATTGAGCCCGGCCAACGAGACCAGCCCATAGGCCGTGCCCGCAGACACCATGATCGCTAGCAGGCCGACACCGATCAGCCGCCAGGCCCCACCGGCCTCACGCAGCCGCGCCAGCGACGTGGTCAGACCGAGTGAGACCATGACCATCAGGAACAAGAACTGGTCACCTTCGAGAATCAGCCGGCGCACCTGGGGGTGCACCTTGATGACCGAGTTGAAAAGCAGCACCGCGATGAACCCGAAGACGAACCATGGCACCGGGACGCGCGCCTTGGCCTCGCCCGGTTTGCTCCGGGACTGAATCAGACCGAACACCACGAGCAGCGGCACCAGCATCACCACCTTGCTCAGCTTGACCAGCGTCGCAACGTTCAGCGCGCCCTCGGAAACCGAATACGACGCGCCGTAGACCGCCGCCAGCTCGAAGATGCTGGCACCCACGGTGATGCCGAAACTGCGATCGTCCAGCCCCGGCATCAAGCCCGCCATGAACGCCACCGGATAGAGCAGCAGCGCCAGCGTGCCCGAAAGCGTGATCACGGTGATGGCCACGCCGACGTGCTGCTCGCGAGCGCGTGTCAGGGCGGCCATCGACATGATCGCGGCGCCACCGCAGATGGACGCACCCACCGCGATGAGCAGCGCCAAGCCCGAATCGAGCTTGAACACCCGCGTGGCGACGATGCGCACGACCAGCAAAACCGTCACCAGTTCGATCGCCGCGATCGTGATCGGCACGATGCCCAGATCGGCAAGCAACACCACCGTGATGCGAAAGCCGAGCAGCATCACGCCCAAGCGCAGCAGGTAGCGCTTGGTGAAGTCGATTCCCGGGCGCAGCGCCCCAGGGCACTCCAGGCACGTTCCGAGCAGCAGCCCGAACAGCATCGCCACCAGCACCGGATTGCGTGCCAGCGGATCGCCCAGCCCGCCGGCGATCCAGCCCGCGACCAGCGCGAGGGCGCCGGCCACCATGATGCCGGGCAGCTTGTCGCGCACGCCCCAAGGTGCGGCAGCCCAGCCGCGAACCGACATCAGCGCCGCTTTCACTTCGCTGTCTCCGCAGGAGGCGCGAGAGTGCGCAAATAGGCGCTGACGGCGCGCACGAGGCTGTCGTCATTCTTGATCGGCAAGCCCATATTGCGGAACGATCGGCCCACTTGCTCGTCGAGATTCGCGATATCGGCCTTGTTGCCGTAGCGGCCAACGCGTCGCGCGCCGTCGGCAGCTGTCACGACATTCGCCCTGCCCTTGATGCCATCGCCCTTGGATACAGCCTGCGCCTCGATCACCGCATCAGGAATGTCGTCGAGACCCCTGATCGCGAACAGCGGCCGCGGCATGCGCAGCGACACCACGTTGGCACCCCGTGGCAGATCGGCTGCCTGGGCGCCGGTCTGCCCCATTGACGGCGCAGACAAGCGCGGTGCGACGATGTTTTGCTGGCCGTAGATCGACATGACGCGCCCGCTCGACGGGTCCATGCGAGTCACCCGCTGGACGAAGTGTTCTTCCTGCGCACTTGCGCCACCTGGGCCGGGGTGACACACCACACATGAGTTGGCGTCGAACAGCGGGGCGAGCCCGGTGGCCGGCGTGAACACCGTGCGAAAGGCGCGTGCGCCCTGCGCCACCAACTCGGTTACCGCCAATGACTCGCGCGCGGCCGCAGTCGCCGCCGGTGCAGATGACGCGAATGACCCGGCCGCGTCGAAGCCGTCGACTTCGATCAGCATCGATTCGTCGCTGCCCACACGCTGCGCGATCAGCCACACACGCTGTGCGTCGGCCGAGACGGCGATGCTGCGCAGCCGGCCAGCACCCAGGCGGCCTTCGCCGGCAATGTCGATCACGGCGCGCGCGCGCACGGTGCCGTCTTGCCCGACGCGCAGCAACGAGCCGTCGCCACGGTTCACCACGTACAGATCGGCGCCACCAGCCAGCGTCGTGTGACTGGCGAAGCGCGCGTTGGCGATCTCGGGGATCGCTGCGGCCAGGTCAACCGGCTGGCGCAGCCATGGCGACACGATGCTGCTGCTGCGAGCTACCGTGAATTGGCGTGTGTCGTCGCTCAGGTGCAACACCACGAGGCGGTCGCGCAGCGCGTCAGCCACGTAGAGCGCCCGTTGCGGAATCCAATTGAACACGATGCCGATCAGGCCGGGGTCGGCGTCTCCCACCGCAATGGTGCCGGCAGGCGCGAGGCCGTCGAGGCCATCCTGCACATGGGCTTGCACCACAGCGCCCTCGCCAGTGACGATGGCAAAGACGGCAAACCCGCTGCCGTCCGGCGAGGTGCCGAGCAGCGCGGTACCCAACGCGCCCTTGCGGATGGCACCCGGTGTCAGTTGTACGCTCGGCGTGCGATTTCCGACCGACGCAAACAGTCCGCTGCGCACCTTCTTTGCAACGCTTTCGCGCTGCGTAGCCGCACCGACGAACACACCGCCTGCAGCGTCATCTGGCGCATGCTCAAGAGGTTTGCCATCAGGATCGACCACGCTTTCACTGCCGTCACCGAGCAACCCGAACGGTGCGTTCGCGATCCATGGTCGACCGAACCCGTTGTTCATCGACAGGTAACGCGGCCCGGCTGACGCCGTGAAGCGTGCCGTGCGTGCGCTTGAGTTGTGGACGCGGTTCATCGCGTCAGCGGTCTGCGCGGTGTAGATCTGCAGCGCGTCGCCGTCGGTGCGCTGTGGAAACAAACCCCGATTCGCCGGCACGACAATCGGGCGGCCAGCGGTTGCAGCCCGTGGATCAATGGACAACACGCTGCCGGCCGCATGCGCCCGGTTGCCCAGCGGCGCGCCAAGATTGCTTTCGATCGCGATCAAAACGCGTTCGGGGTCGAGCACCCGGCCGGGTTCTGTCTGAAGCAGGAATTCGGGGTCGTTGGTGATCGGTCCGCCCCTGTGGAAGCGTCCAACCTGGCGGATTCCATGCGCGCCGGGCAGACCGGTCGCAATGACGCGTGCGTGCAGCGCGAGGGCCCGCGGCGAGGCATCGGACGGAGTCACCTCAGCATCCACCGATGGCGCGGCTCTGCAACTCAAGACAACGACCAGCGCCCACCACGCGCTGCGCCTAGCTATGCGGGTTGCCATCAACTCAGGCGTCACAGGGGAGGAACAATCCCCCAGCAACGCGAGAAGATCCTCCGGTGGGCGGCATGAAAAGGGCGGTCCCGTTGACGGGATGCCGTAAAAACACTTCTGCTTTTTCTATCACTCGATTTCCATGAAGTTCGTCGCCGAATACTGCGTTTAGGCACGGGATTCAACAGAGTGAAAACCCTGTGCCAGAGCTTCCCGGCTCGCTGTGGCTTTGCCCGATTTTTTCGGGAAACCGCCCCCGGCGCTCGACCTGACACTCAGCCCAATATCGAATAAGTGATTCCCCAAAAGCGAAACCCCCCACAGCGTAAGCTATGGGGGGTTTCTAATAGTAGCCTGACGATGTCCTACTTTCACACGGGAACCCGCACT
>CANFXR010000052.1 GCA_947451035.1 Burkholderiales bacterium | reverse complement strand
TCGGGCGACGACACGGCCGACTTCGGCTTCCAGTGGCAAGCGCTGGGCAACACCAACGGCAAGTACATCGGTGGTGTCGGCACCAACTTCGGCACAACCACCAACATCCTGGCCGGTCAGGGCGCCACCTCGGCCGTCAATGCGGCCAAGGGCGTGGGCGAAGGTTTCAACATCGGGGTGATCCGCAACTACGGCGGCTCGTTCGGCCTGTCGGCGGTGGCCCGTGCACTGCAATCGCGCGCCGACACCAACATCGTTTCGACGCCCAACCTGATCACGCTCGACAACGAAGAAGCCAAGATCATCGTCGGCAGCAACGTGCCATTCATCACCGGGCAGTACACCAACACCGGCTCGTCCACCACCAGCCCGTTCCAGACGATCGAGCGCAAGGACGTCGGCATCACGCTGCGCATCCGCCCGCAAATCGGCGAGAACGGCACGGTGCGCATGACGCTGTTCCAGGAGTCATCGAGCCTGGCCGTGGGCACCGCACCGGGCACCTCGAGCGCCGGCCCGACCACCAACAAGAAGTCGATCGAGTCGACGGTGGTGGTGGATGACGGTCAGATCATCGTGCTCGGCGGCCTGATCGAAGACACGGTGACGGTGGACAAATCCAAGGTGCCGGTGCTGGGTGACATTCCGTTCTTTGGCGCGATGTTCCGCACCGAAACCCGCACCAAGAAACGCACCAACCAGATGGTCTTCCTGCGACCGGTGGTGATGCGCGACGCCGCCTCGGCCAACAGGCTCTCGGTCGATCGCTACGAAATGATTCGCGGCGAACAAAAAGACGTGCGCATGCCCACCAGCCCGCTGATGCCGATCGGCACCGTTCCGGTCATTCCGCCGCTGCGCTCTGTTGAAGACCTGACCAAGCCGCTGGCCGCGCCCAACAGCCGCAAACTGTCCGAAACGGTCGAGCCGGCCGTTGCACCGTCTCCGAACTGATACGGCGTCACCACCATGTCGAGCCGCCACCCCTTGCCCTACGCCTACGCGCGAGCCCACACGGTGCTGCTCGACGACGAGGGCGACCGGCTGGTGCTGTGGGCGCCCGACAACGTATCGCTGCCCGCGCTCGCCGAGGTGCTGCGCCTGTATGACGTCGACGCGCTTGAGCGCGAGCCGGCTGAAACGCTCGTCAACCGCATCGCGGTGGCCTACGCCGGCAGCGAATCGAACGCCGCCACGGTGATCGGCGAGGTCGAAAGCGAAGCCGACCTCAGTCGCATGATGCAAGACCTGCCGGCGATCGAAGACCTGCTCGAGGCTTCGAACGACGCGCCCATCATCCGCATGCTCAACGCGCTGCTCACGCAAGCGGCCAAGGATGGCGCCAGCGACATCCACATCGAGCCCTACGAGCGCAGCAGCTCGGTGCGCTTTCGCGTGGACGGCACGCTACGCGAGGTGGTGCAGCCCAACAAGGCGCTGCACGCGGCCCTGATCTCGCGCCTGAAGATCATGGCCGAGCTCGACATCTCTGAAAAACGCCTGCCGCAAGACGGCCGCATCTCGCTGCGCATCGGCGGACGTGCCGTTGACGTGCGCGTGAGCACGCTGCCTTCGTCACATGGCGAACGCGCCGTGCTGCGGCTGCTCGACAAGGGTGAAACCAAGTTCACGCTCGAAGGGCTGGGCATGAGCGGCGACGTGCTGACCAGCTTCGACCGCCTGGTGCAGCAGCCGCACGGCATCGTGCTGGTGACCGGGCCCACCGGATCGGGCAAGACGACAACGCTGTACGCCTCGCTGGGCCGCGTCGACACCGCCACCACCAATGTGCTGACCGTGGAAGACCCGGTCGAATACGAACTTGGCGGTATCGGACAAACGCAGGTCAACCCGAAGATCGACCTGACCTTTGCCAAGGCCTTGCGCGCCATCCTGCGCCAGGACCCCGACGTGATCATGATCGGCGAGATCCGCGACTTCGAAACCGCGCAGATCGCCATCCAGGCCTCGCTGACCGGCCACCTGGTGCTGGCCACCTTGCACACCAACGACGCGCCCAGCGCCGTGACGCGGCTGACCGACATGGGCGTCGAGCCGTTCCTGCTCAGCTCGAGCCTGCTCGGCGTGCTGGCCCAACGGCTGGTGCGCAAGTTGTGCGGCGCCTGCAAGAAAGTCGACGACCAGGGCCGCTACCACCCGGTGGGGTGCGCCGAGTGTGGCCAGACCGGCTACAAGGGCCGCACCGGCGTGTACGAACTGATGGTGGCCGACGAGGCGGTGCGCTCGCTGATCCACAGCCGCGCAGCCGAGTCGCAGTTGTTCGTGGCGGCCGAGCAAGCCGGGTTGCGCTCCATGCGCGAAGATGGCGAGCGGCTGGTCGAAGAAGGCGTCACCTCGGCCGAAGAGGTGATGCGGGTCACGCGGGAGTGATGTTGACCCCCCAGTCGCTACGCTCCTGCCCCCAAGGGGCGCTGCCCCGGCTTCGGGCGGCCGGGCGCCGGGCAGACTTGACCCCCCAGTCGCTACGCTCCTGCCCCCAAGGGGCGCTGACCCGGCTTCGGGCGGCCGGGCGCCGGGCAGACTTGACCCCCCAGTCGCTACGCTCCTGCCCCCAAGGGGCGCTGCCCCGGCTTCGGGCGGCCGGGCGCCTGGCAGAGTTGACCCCCCATTCACCTCGCTCCTGACATGCCCGCCTTCAAGTTCGAAGCCCTGAACGCCGCGGGCAAGACCACGACCGGTCTGGTCGAAGCGGACACCGCCCGTGCCGCCAGAGCGCAGTTGCGCGCGCAGGCGCTGGTGCCACTCGAGGTCACGCAGGTCGGCTCGGCGGGCACCCACGGCAAGGGCATTAACTTCACCCGGCGCGTTTTTTCATCGACCACGCTCGCGGTGTGGACGCGGCAGTTGGCGGGGCTGGTTGGCAGCGGACTGCCGCTCGAGCGCGCCCTCACGGCACTCAGCGATGAGGCCGAGGACCCCAAGCAGCGCGAGTTGGTGGCGCACCTGCGCTCCGAGGTCAACGCCGGATCGTCGTTTGCGCGCGCACTGGGCAGCGCCGAGCGCGAATTCGACGAGGTCTACCGTGGCGTGGTGGCCGCCGGCGAACAAAGCGGCGCGCTCGGTCAGGTGCTCGAGCGGCTGGCCGATGACCTCGAGGAGCGCCAAGCCCTCAAGGCCAAGTTGATCGGGGCCACGCTGTACCCGGCCATCGTGTCGCTGATCGCCGTGGTGATCGTGATCTTTCTTGTCACCTACGTGGTGCCTCAGGTGGCCTCGGTGTTCACCAGTTCGAAGCGCGCCCTGCCGGGACTGACCGTGGCGATGCTGGCCATCAGCGGCTTCTTGCGCCACTACGGCTGGCTGCTGCTGCTGGCCATCGGCGCCGGCGTGGGCACCTTGATGCTGATGCTGCGCAACCCGGCCTTTCGCGAGCGCTTTGATGCGGGGCTGCTCAACTTGCCGCTGGTCGGCCGCCTCAGCCGCGGCTACAACGCCGCGCGCTTTGCCGGCACGCTGGCGATGCTGGCCGGCGCCGGCGTGCCCATCTTGAAAGCACTGCAGGCGGCTGCCGAAACGCTGTCGAACCGGGCCATGCGCTCCGATGCCCTTGATGCGCTGGTGCGCGTGCGAGAAGGCGCGCCACTGGCCTCGGCGCTGGCCGGCAAGAAGCGGTTTCCCGGCCTGCTCGCGATGTTCGCCCGTCTGGGCGAGCAGACCGGTCAGCTGCCCGAGATGCTCGACCGCGCGGCCAAGCAGTTGTCGGCCGAAGTGCAACGGCGCGCCATGCAGATGGCGACCATCCTTGAGCCCTTGCTGATCGTGGCGATGGGTGCGGTGGTGATGCTGATCGTGCTGGCGGTCTTGCTGCCGATCATTCAGCTCAACACCTGGGTGAAATAACGCCACAAAGTCGCTTTTCCCCGCCTCCGAAATGACCTCCATCTGACGGGTCAAAGGGGTGCTTCTCCAGCCTTTCCCTGCGGGCCCGAGTGATTGAATGAAATCACTCAGCTTCGATATCCGGAGGGCTCCATGGTCGCTTCCCATGAACTGGTCAACGTCGGCTGCCTGCGCGGCGGCATCCCAATTGCCCGCATGCGCAGCCTGTACCGCATCGACGAGGTGGGCCGCAAGCTCGACAAGCTGCCGCAACGCGAGCACGAGAACCTGCGCTCGACCTACGAGCGCATGCTCGAAAAGGGCTCCGAGCGATTCCAGGTCAAGCCGTCGGGGCTGCCGGTGATGGACCACCTCTACGACGAGTTGCCCAACTTCAGCGAGGTGCTCGATGACATCAAGCGGCAGCTCGCGCTGTGCGAGGACAGCCGCGATGCGCTCGAGATCACGCCGCTGCTGCTGCTCGGGCCACCGGGGGTGGGCAAGACGCATTTCGCGCGTGAGCTCGCACAGTTGCTGGGCACCGGCATGGGCTTCATCTCGATGAGTTCGATGACCGCCGGCTGGGTGCTTTCGGGTGCTTCCAGTCAGTGGAAGGGCGCGCGCCCGGGCAAGGTGTTCGAGACCCTGGTCGACGGCCAGTACGCCAACCCGGTGATGGTGGTCGACGAGATCGACAAGGCCGGCGGCGAACACGCCTACGACCCGCTCGGCGCGCTCTACAGCCTGCTCGAGCACGACACCGCGGGCAGCTTCACCGACGAATTCGCCGAGGTGCCGATCGACGCCAGCCAGGTCATCTGGGTGGCCACCGCCAACGACGCGCGCGGCATCCCCGACCCCATCTTGAACCGGATGAACGTCTACGAAGTCCACGCGCCGGATCGCGATGCCGCTCGGTACATCGCTGCCAAGCTCTACGCGTCGATCCGTGCCGCGCACGACTGGGGCAAGCGCTTCGACGAGCAGCCCGGTGCCGACGTGCTCGAGCGCATGAGCGAGATGGCACCGCGCGAAATGCGCCGCGCCTGGATGGCGGCGTTTGGCAACGCCAAGCTGGCTCATCGCTGTGTGGTGGCCACGGTCGACCTGCCCGACGCCAACCTGCGGCGCACCCCGATGGGCTTCATGCAGTAGCGACCGGCAGGCGTTCCGGCACGGGCACGCCACCTATCATCAAGCCCATGCCTGTCTCACTCGAAGGTCAACTGGTCGTTGCGATTTCCTCGCGTGCCCTCTTCGATTTCGAGGAGGAAAACGAGGTCTTCGAAGCGGCCGACGACCACGCCTACATGCGGCTGCAACTCGAGCGGCTCGATGTCACCGCCAAGCCCGGCGTGGCGTTTTCGCTCGTCAACAAACTGCTGGCCTTCAACCGCGCCGCGGGCCCGGACACGGACAACGCATCGGCCGCGCAACGGGTCGAGGTGGTGATCCTGTCGCGCAATGACCCGGTGTCGGGCATGCGTGTGTTCCGCTCGGCCAAGCAGCACGGGCTGCCGATCCAGCGCGGCGTGTTCTCGCGCGGGGCGCCACCCTGGCGCTATCTGCGTCCGCTCAACGCGAACCTGTTCTTGTCGACCAACGAGGCCGATGTGCGATCGGCGCTCGAGGCCGGCGTGCCGGCCGCGCGGGTCTATCCCAACTCGGCGCGCGCATCGGTGGCTCACCCGCACGAGGTGCGCATCGCCTTCGACGGTGATGCGGTGCTGTTTTCCGACGAGGCCGAGCAGGTGTTTCGCAGCGCCGGACTCGACGCCTTTCAGGCCCACGAACGCGAACGCGCCGAAAAGCCGCTGGCTGCGGGCCCCTTCAAGCCGTTGCTCGAAGCGCTGCAGCGCTTGCAGCAGGCCGCGTCACCGGCCATGGCCATCCGAACGGCGCTTGTCACGGCGCGCAGTGCGCCCGCCCACGAACGGGCCATCCGCACCCTGATGGACTGGAACATCGAGATCGACGAGGCGATGTTCCTGGGCGGCCTGCAAAAGGGCGAGTTCCTGCGCGAGTTCGAGCCCGATTTCTTCTTCGACGATCAGACCGGTCACATCGAAAACGCCTCGGCCCATGTGCCCGCGGGCTTGGTGGCTTCGGGCATCGCGAACCGCTGACGCAACTGCCTGACCCGAAGGAGGGCTACCGAGCGATGTGTCGGCTCAACTCAGGGTAACGCGCGCGAACTTGCGTTTGCCGACCTGCAAGACGTAGGTTCCAGCGCCAAGTTTCAGGCCGCGGTCGGCGACCACATTGCCGTCGACCCGCACGCCACCACCATCGACCAGCCGCAAAGCCTCGCTGCTCGATGGTGCAAGGTTGGCTTCGCGCAAAAGCGCACCGATGCCCAGCGGCGCGCCGGACATCGCCATCTCGGGAATGTGGTCGGGAATGCCACCGCGCGAACGCAAGTTGAAGTCTTCTTCGGCCGATTCGGCCGCCGCCGCGCTGTGGAACCGCGCGGTGATCTCCTTGGCAAGCGCCACCTTCGCGTCCTTGGGATTGCGACCGGCCTCCACTTCGGCCTTGATCTGCGCGATGTCCGCTTCCGACTTGAAACTCAGCAGCGTGTAGTAGCGCCACATCAGCGTGTCGCTGATGGACAGCAACTTGGCGAACATGTCGTTGGGCGCTTCGCTGATGCCGATGTAGTTGCCCTTGCTCTTGGACATCTTGTCGACGCCGTCGAGCCCTTCGAGCAGCGGCATCGTCAGGATGCACTGCGGCTCCTGCCCGTATTCGCTTTGCAACGCGCGGCCCACCAGCAAATTGAACTTCTGGTCGGTGCCGCCGAGTTCCAGATCGCTCTTCAAGGCGACCGAGTCATAGCCCTGCATCAACGGGTAGAGAAACTCATGCACGCTGATCGGCGTGCCAGCCTTGAAGCGCTTGGAGAAATCGTCGCGCTCCATCATCCGAGCCACCGTGTAGCGCGCGGCGAGTTCGATCATTCCGCGCGCACCCAAGGGATCGCACCACTCGGAGTTGTAGCGAACCTCGGTGCGAGCCGGATCGAGCACCAGGCTGGCTTGCTGGTAGTAGGTCTGCGCGTTGGCCTCGATCTGTTCGCGGGTCAACGGGGGACGGGTGGCGTTGCGGCCTGACGGGTCACCGATCGTCGAGGTGAAGTCTCCAATCAGGAAGATGACCGTGTGGCCCAGATCCTGAAGCTGCCGCAGCTTGTTCAGAACGACGGTGTGGCCGATGTGGATGTCCGGCGCCGTGGGATCGAGTCCGAGCTTGATGCGCAGCGGCACGCCCGTGGCTTCAGACCGGGCGAGCTTGGTCAGCCACTCGGCTTCGGGCAGCAACTCGTCGCAACCGCGCTTCGTGGCACTCAAGGCCGCGAGCACACTGTCCGTCACAGGGTGCGGCCGCCTTTCGACGCGCGACGAATCAAAGGGGAGGGTCTGCGTCATAGGAGAAGGATGAGGGTTATCGAGACAAAGCGAAACAATTCGGACGGCGAATCGGCGGGACCCTGTCGGTATACTCCGGCAGACCGCCCCAAGGGGTGTGAGTCAAAGCCTGCTCGGATTCCGGGCTGGTTTTCGGAATAGAGGGCAGCCCTCTATTTTATGGGTTCGCTACCTCGTCAATGATCGTCTGGTGTTGCCAGATGTTGGCATCCAACCAGAGCGCATGACGCCCGACACCTTGAGTTCAGACGACTTCATTGATCAAGCCGCTACCCGATTGAGCCTGCGCGCCAAGCGCCTGGTTCAGCGGCATCCGCGCAGCTTGGCAGCGGCGGTGGTTCTGGCGCTGGCGGGCTTTGGCGCCACGGCTTTCGGCGTGGCTCCGCCGGGCGCTGACCCGACCGCGAAGCCGCAGACCTGGATCACCGAATCGGTCGCCTCTGACGACCTGAGCGCTCAGGTCCAATCGCTATCGAACATCGGCCTGTCCTTGTTTCGCAATGACGTCACCCGTCAAAGCGACACGGCCGAGAGCCTGCTGCGCAGGCTGAATGTCGACGACGCTCAGGCCGTCGCCTTCATCCGTGGCAACAGCGTGGCGCGGGAGTTGTTGGTCGGGCGCGGCGGCAAGATGGTTCAAGTGCGAACCGATGGGTCCGGGGCGCTCGAAGAACTGATCGCGCGATACCCCACCCGGCGCGCCGAGCAGATCGACAGCCATTTCACACGCTTGCGGATCCTGCGCGAGGGCGAGCGCTTCGTGGTTCGCGTGGAAACCGCCCCGCTGGAAGCCAGCGTCCAGTTGCGCAGCGGGATCGTCGGCGACTCGCTGTTCA
The DNA here is from genome assembly GCA_947451035.1 of Burkholderiales bacterium. Taxonomy (GTDB): domain Bacteria; phylum Pseudomonadota; class Gammaproteobacteria; order Burkholderiales; family Burkholderiaceae_C; genus PBB1. The sequence goes on along the minus strand of CANFXR010000052.1, from coordinate 11,607 downwards.
GCGCGACCGATGAAGCGGGCATCCCCGATTCAGTTGCCGTGCAACTGTCTGAAGTGTTTGCGACCGAAATCAACTTTCACCGCGACCTGAGGCGTGGCGACAGCTTCACCGTGTCTTACGAGGCCTTGTTGGCGGATGGCGAACCGGTGACCTGGAACCAGTCAGCCAGGCGGCTTCTTGCGGCAGAGTTCGTGAATCGGGGCCGTGCCCATTCGGCCATCTGGTTTCAGGCTTCCGACAAGGGCGGCCGCGGCGCCTACTTCGACTTCAACGGGCGTGGCAAGCAACGCGCGTTTCTGGCCAGCCCCATGCAGTTTTCACGCATCACATCGGGCTTTGCGATGCGCTTCCATCCCATTCTTCAAAACTGGCGTCAGCACCAGGGCGTTGACTACGGTGCGCCGTCAGGCACTCCAGTGCGCACGGTCGCCGACGGTCTGGTCGATTTCGCGGGTTGGAAAAACGGCTACGGCAACGTGGTGAGCGTCAAGCACGCCAAGGATCGTTGCACCGTGTATGCCCACCTGAGCCGTATCGATGTGCGCAGGGGCCAGTCCGTAGAACAAGGTGGGCGCATCGGTGCTGTCGGCGCCACGGGTTGGGCGACCGGGCCGCACCTGCACTTCGAGTTCAAGGTGAGTGGAGTTCAAAAGGATCCTGCCTCGATCGCGGCCCTGGCAGACACGTTGGCGCTGACGCCAATTTCCAGCCGCGAGCTGGCCAAAACGACGCAGTCGGTTCGGCTCCAGTTGGATGCCGCTGAAACCGCGGGGGGATCCGTCTCTTCGTTCGAGTGATTTCGACTGATCGACGACGATGACGGATTTCGACCTGTGGCGGCCCGCGAAAGCGGGCCTTTGCATTTGCAGGGTCAGACCATGAGGCGGATCTTCATCGGGTTGATGTCCGGTACGTCGCTGGATGGCGCCGACGGGGTGCTGGTGCGTCTGAGCGACACCGATCTGCCCTTGTCCGTGGACATCCTGGCCCATGCGCATCGCCCCTTCCGGCCCGAGTTGATGCAGGAGTTGTTGCGCCTCAACGTGTCTGGTCCGGATGAACTGCACCGCGCGGCCCTCGCGGGCAATGCGCTGGCTCGCGTCTACGCCGAAGTCACCGCGGCCGTGCTGGAGCAAGCCCAAGTAGCCCCTCGCGAGGTGAGCGCCATCGGAGCCCACGGGCAGACGGTGCGCCACCGCCCCCGCGAATTTGACGCGACGGGTTACACGTTGCAAATCAACAATGCGGCGCTGCTGGCTGAGCTGACTGGCATCGATGTCGTCGCTGATTTCCGTTCCAGGGATGTCGCAGCGGGTGGCCAGGGCGCGCCGCTGGTGCCGGCATTCCACCGGGCGGTCTTCCTGGGCTCCGGCGAGCACACCGTGGCTGTCTTGAACCTCGGGGGCATGAGCAACATGTCGGTGCTGGCGAGTGATCGCCTCACCATCGGATTCGACTGCGGTCCCGGCAACGTGCTGATGGACCACTGGGCCACCGTGCATTTGCAGCAGCCCTGCGACTGGAGCGGCCACTGGGCATCAACGGGTGAAGTCAACCAACGTCTGCTGCGTGTGATGCAAGACGAGCCATTCTTCGCGATGCTGCCGCCCAAGAGCACGGGACGTGACCTGTTCAATGAGCAATGGTTGAAAGACTGCCTGCAACGGGGGGATGCCAGCGCACTCATGCCCGAAGACGTTCAGGCCAGTCTTGCCGAGCTCACGGCCTGGGCCTGTGAAGACTCTCTCCGCCGTCATGCGCCAGACACCCGCAGCCTGCTGGTTTGCGGCGGCGGCGCCAAGAACGATCACCTGATGCGGCTTCTGGCCCGGCGCCTGCCGCAGGTCAAGGTCGAGTCGACTGCCGCTCACGGCATCCCGGTTGACGGCGTCGAAGCGGTGGCCTTTGCGTGGCTTGCCCAACTGTGCGTTGACCGCCGCCCGGGAAACCTGCCCGCCGCCACCGGCGCCACAGGGCCGAGGGTGCTGGGCGCCATCTATCCGGCGGGCCGTTGACGCTTGTGGTTCGCCCCAAATGCAACTGCCGCCCGCAGGCGGCAGTTGGAGCGAAAGTCCAGACGGTTCAGATCAGACTGAAAAACTCGATCCGCAACCGCAAGTCGTCGAGGCGTTGGGGTTCTTGATGACGAACTGAGCGCCCTGCAAATCGTCCTTGTAGTCGATCTCGGCGCCCATCAGGTACTGCAGACTCATCGCATCGATCAGCAGGGTGACACCGTTCTTGTCCATGCGGCTGTCGTCTTCGTTCATCACTTCATCGAAAGTGAATCCGTACTGAAAGCCCGAGCAGCCCCCGCCCTGAACGAACACGCGCAGTTTCAAATCGGGGTTGCCCTCTTCATCGACCAGTTCCTTCACCTTGGAGGCGGCGCTGTCAGTGAAGACCAGCGGCGGTGGTGGTTCGTGCGATGCTGACGGGTCTACTATGGCTTGTGCGACTGAACTCATGGTGTGGCATCTCCCGACTGACAAAAAGCTGGCCCGATTATCAGCCGGTGCCCCACAACCTTCTAACTGTCAGGGTATTGCGTTGTGTCTCGCCCCACAACGAAGAAGCCGCCCGGAGGCGGCTTCTTGCGATCCACAGACAGCGTCGATTAACGCTTGCTGAACTGCTTGCGGCGACGAGCACCGTGGAAACCGACCTTCTTGCGTTCGACTTCACGGGCGTCACGAGTGACGAATCCGGCGCGGCTCAATTCAGGCTTGAGCGCGGCGTCGTAGTCGATCAAGGCGCGGGTGATGCCGTGGCGCACGGCTCCAGCCTGCCCGGACTCACCACCACCGTGAACGTTCACCTTCACATCAAAGGCAGCGTCGTTCGACGTGAGCATCAAGGGCTGCTTGACGATCATGATCGAGGTTTGCCGGCCAAAGTAGTCTTCAACGGACTTGCCGTTGACGAGAATCTGTCCGGTGCCCTTCTTCATGAAGACGCGCGCCACGGATGACTTGCGACGGCCTGTGCCGTAGTTCCAATTACCGATCATCACGTGTCCCCTTAGAGTTCCAGAACTTTGGGTTGCTGCGCAGCGTGCGGATGGGCATCGCCTGCGTAGACCTTCAGCTTCTTGACCATGGCATAGCCGAGCGGGCCTTTGGGCAGCATTCCCTTGACAGCCTTTTCCAGCGCCCGACCAGGGTGCTTGGCCTGCATGTCCTTGAACTTGGTGCCGTAGATGCCGCCCGGGTAACCCGTGTGACGGTAGTAGATCTTGTCGTTGGCCTTGTTGCCAGTGACGCGAATCTTGTCAGCATTGACGATGACGATGAAATCGCCCGTGTCGACGTGTGGCGTGTAAATGGCTTTGTGCTTGCCGCGCAAACGGAGGGCGACTTCACTGGCCACCCTGCCGAGAACCTTGTCGGTCACGTCAATCACAAACCACTCATGCGTCACCTCAGCCGGTTTGGCGCTGAAGGTTTTCATGGTTTTTATCCAGATAAATGACTAAAAAATTGACCAGTGGCAAAACCACTGGGATCGAGTTGCTCTCGGAACTGCTTCTTGACTTGGCAGCCTCTCGAGCTTTTCTGGAGCAGGTAAAAGCCCGTCCAAAAGCCACCCTCAAAGACGAACTTTGGGGGAAGCCCGCGAGTGTAACCGAACCGGCGCAGTCAAAGTTGCGCATCGCGACAGTCGGTTGATTAACATCCGACGAGTGAACCCGACTCTCACCCTGGCCGATTTGATCCTGACAGTCCTTGTGGCTGTGCTGTTGGGCTATCTCTTGGGCGCTTGGGCGCGGCGGTCGAAAAACGCCGCCCCCGCCTTGCCGAAGGAGTGGGCGGTGTCGGCTCGTGCCATCTTGGGCGCGCACGAGCGCCGCATGTACAAGCACCTTCAAAACGCGTTTCCTCGGCATCTCATCGTGCCCAAGCTGGCTCTGGTGCGTTTTTGCCAGCCCAACGAGGTGCCGAAGGTCCGTTACTGGTACACCCTGCTGGGATCCAGTCATGTGACCTTTGCCGTGTGTGACGCCGACGGGCGTGTTCTTCTGGCGGTCGACCTGGAGGGTGATCGACCCCGGTCCAGGCGCAGCCTGCAGGTGCGGCAGTCGGTTCTGGACGCCTGCGGCATCAAGCACCTGCGGGTGGCCACGCAGCAGTTGCCCGACATGTCCGAACTGAGATCGGTCTTGCCGTCTGGTGCCATTGCAGATGGTGGCAATGCTTCGCAGGAACTGCATCCGACACCCCTGCTGAATGCCGCGTGGACCACTCTGGCGACCACGGTTGCTGCGCGCAGGGCACAACGCAAACCCAAATGGCAGGAGTCGAGCCTGTTCCAGGACTCGTTTTTTTCTTCCGGTGCTGACCCGGACTGCGCTGCCGAAGTGATTTCACGGCCGGCCTCTAGAGACGCGCCACCAGAGTCTGCTGCAACGCGCATGGAGTCGTCCCAGGTCGGCTCGCCTGGCCTGCCGCTTACCATGGGTCGGTGAACGAACTCCCTCCCCCCGCTGCCCCGCAGCAGACTCCCTACGCGGGGTTGACGCCCGCGACCGTTCTGGACGCCATGGACAGCGTTGGGCTGTACGCCGATGGCCGGCTGCTGCAACTGAATTCTTTCGAGAACCGCGTTTTCCAGCTTTTTCTGGAAGACGGCCGAGCCGTCGTGTCGAAGTTCTACCGGCCCAACCGCTGGACCGACCTGCAAATCCTGGAGGAGCACGCGTTTGCCAGCGAGTTGATGGCCGAGGAAATTCCCATCGCCGCGCCTTGGGCGTTGCACATCAACGGCGACTCCAGCGTGGCGGCCAGGCTGATGGGCGAGCCAGCCACGCTGGCCGAGATCTCGACGCCCGATGGGGCCTATCGGTTTTGCGTCACCGACCGTCGTGCGGGCCGCGCCCCTGAACTGGAAGACCCGGCCACGCTCGAATGGATAGGCCGCTTCATCGGCCGCATGCACCTCGTCGGCGCACGCCAACCCTTCGTCTGCCGGCGCGAGCTGTCCATGAAGGAGTTCGGCTGGGATTGCCGCGATTGGCTGCTTGAACACGGTGACATCCCGCCACCCGTTCAGGCTGAGTGGAAAGCCGCCGTCGATGCCGCGCTGAACCTGGCGCAAGAAACGTTTGAGCGAGTCGGCGCCAGCGAGCGACTTCGGCTGCACGGCGACTGCCACGTGGGCAACATCCTGTGGACGGATGCCGGCCCGCACTTCGTGGACCTGGACGACTGCCTGACCGGCCCCGCCGTGCAGGACCTGTGGATGCTGCTGTCGGGCGACGCGGTGGCGGCCAAGCAGCAACTGCGCTCGTTGCTTCGGGGCTACGAGCAATTCTGCGATTTCGACGACCGCGAACTGGCGCTGATCGAGCCGCTGCGCACCTTGCGCATCGTGCATCAGAGCGCCTGGCTCGCCAAGCGCTGGTCAGACCCGGCCTTTCCGCCGAGCTTTCCGTGGTTCGGCACCGAGGCCTACTGGCGGCAGATCACGCAGCAGTTGCAGCAGCAAGTGCTGACCGACTGAGACGTGCCAGGAACAAGCCACCCATGAAAAAACCGGCCATCTGGCCGGTTTTTTGTTTTCTGAAGCGACCCGATCTGGCCGCTCGTCTTCCAGCCGATCAGCCGATCAGCCGATCAGCATCGCGTTGACCCGCCGCACGTAGGCCGCCGGGTCTTCGAGGTGGCCGCCCTCGGCCAGGACGGCCTGGTCGAACAGGATGTGGGCCAGATCGTCAAAGCGCTCGCTCGACGCCAAACTGCTCACCAGCGGATGCTTGGCGTTGACTTCCAGGATGGGCGTGGATGCGGGAGCGTCCTGGCCCGACTGCTTGAGCAAGCGCGCGAGGTGGCCGCTCAGGTCGCCTTCTTCGACCACCAGACACGCCGGTGAGTCGACCAGCCGAGTGGTGACGCGCACGTCCTTGGCGCGGTCTTTGAGCACCTCTTTCAGACGATCGAGCACCGGCTTGAAGGTTTCGGCCACCTGCTCGGCCTGCTTCTTTTCTTCCTCGTCTTGCAGCTTGCCGAGGTCGACCGAGCCCTTGGCGACGCTTTGCAGCGTGTGGCCATCGAATTCGGACAGGTGGCTGAGCATCCACTCGTCGACGCGGTCGGTGAACAGCAGCACCTCGATGCCCTTTTGGCGATAGATCTCGAGTTGCGGGCTGCCCTTGGCGGCGGCCAGGCTGTCGGCGGTGATGTAGTAGATCGCCTCCTGGCCTTCTTTAATGCGCGACACATAGTCGGCGAACGACACGCCCTCGTCGGCGTGCGTGGTCGAAAAGCGCAACAGCTTGGCCAGCCGCTCGGCGTTGGCATGGTCTTCGCCCACACCTTCCTTGAGCAGCTGCCCGAAGTCGCGCCAGAACGCCGCGTACTTGGCCTTGTCGGCGTCGTCTTCGCTGTCGGCCAGCGCTTCGAGCATGCTCAGCACGCGCTTGGTCGAACCCTCGCGGATGGCCTTGACGTCGCGGCTTTCTTGCAGCAACTCGCGGCTCACGTTGAGCGGCAGGTCGGCGCTGTCGATCACGCCCTTGACGAAGCGCAGGTACACCGGCATCAGCGCTTCGGCGTCGTCCATGATGAACACGCGCTTGACGTAGAGCTTCACGCCGCCGCGCTTGTCGCGGTTCCACAGGTCGAACGGCGCCTTGGCCGGGATGTACAGCAGCTGCGTGTACTCGCTGCGGCCTTCGACGCGGTTGTGCGTGTAGGCCAGCGGGTTGGTGGTGTCGTAGCTGATCTGCTTGTAGAACTCCTGGTACTGCTCTTCGGTGATGTCGCTCTTGCTGCGCGTCCACAGCGCTGCAGCCTTGTTGACGGGCGCCCATTCGTCGCGGGTGACTTGCTTGCTTTGCTCGGCGTCCCACTCTTCCTTTTGCATCAGGATGGGCAGCGACACGTGGTCGGAGTACTTGCTGACGATGGACTTGAGCTTCCAGCCGCTCAGGAACTCTTCTTCGCCCTCGCGCAGGTGCAAGATGATGGATGTGCCGCGCTCGGGACGGGTGATGGTTTCGACCTCGAAGTCGCCCGTGCCCTCGGAACTCCAGCGCACACCGTCTTCGGGTTTCGCGCCGGCGCGGCGCGTCTCGACGGTGATGCGGTCGGCCACGATGAAGCCGCTGTAAAAGCCCACGCCGAACTGCCCGATCAGCTGCGCGTCCTTCTTCTGGTCGCCTTCGAGCTTGGACATGAATTCACGCGTACCGCTCTTGGCGATGGTGCCCAGATTGGCCACGGCTTCTTCGGCGCTCATGCCGATGCCGTTGTCGCAAATGGTCAGCGTCTTGTTTTCGGTGTCAAAGCTCAGACGCACCTCGAGGTTCGGTGCGTCTTCGTACAGCTCGGGCTGGTTGATCGCCTCGAAGCGCAGCTTGTCGCAGGCGTCGGAAGCGTTGGAGACCAGCTCGCGCAGAAAGATCTCCTTGTTCGAATACAGCGAGTGGGTGACGAGGTGCAGGATCTGCTTGACCTCGGCCTGGAAGGAAAGGGTTTGTTTGCTCATGGTCGCTTCGATGATCGTGGGTTGCTTGCCAAAACTCCGGTGAGGTTCCCGCTCGGGAAACCGTCAACTCTCAGGCGATGTGGGGGCGGGCGAGCACGCTTCAAGGTCTGAGCGCGCACGGTGACGACGCCAGGCCATCAACGAACCATGGCAAATAGCAACCCGACGGCGAGCGCGGCTGGCCACAATCACCCATCGCGCACGCCATGGCCCGCTGCCTGCCCAAGGCCGTGGCGCCGCACGCCACCACCACCCGAAAGTCACCATGCCCGATTCGCTTCAACGCTGGATGAAAGAAGTGGCGCGGATCACACAGTCCGGCCGCCTTGGCCGGGTGGCACAGTTCATCCAGCAATCGCTGGTCACCGCGCCGGCCGCGCCAGACCGGGCCATCGTGGTCGAAGGCGTGGTGCGCGAGGCCTCTGCGCCGTCGACCACAGCAGCCACCGAGGTCGGTCTGGCCGCCCGCCCGGTGCTCGAGCCGGCCGATCACCTGGGCCTGACCCACACCGGCCAGCACACCGAGCTCGGCCTGACGCGCGGCTACGAGTTGTATCTGCCACCCCAGCCAGCCGCGGGCGCTGAGCCGCTGCCGTTGGTGGTGATGCTGCACGGCTGCTCGCAAAGCCCGCAAGACTTCGCCGCGGGCACCGGCATGAACGAGCTCGCGCGCGAGAAGGGCTTTGCGGTGCTCTACCCGGCGCAGTCTCAAGACGCCAATGCGGGTCGCTGCTGGAACTGGTTCGAGAAAGGTCATCAGCAGCGAGGTCATGGCGAGCCGGCGGTGCTGGCCGGCCTGACGCACGCCGTGATGGCCGAGCACGGCTTCGATGCGCGTCGCATCTACGTGGCAGGGTTGTCGGCCGGCGGCGCGATGGCGGCTGTCCTCGGTCAGGCCTATCCGGACCTGTACGCTGCCGTCGGCATTCATTCAGGCCTGGCCAGCGGCGCCGCCGATGACCTGATGTCCGCCTTGTCGGCCATGCAGCACGGGCAGGCAGCGGATGCCGCGGTGGGCGGCGTGGCCGATCCGGTGCCCACGATCGTGTTCCACGGCGACAGCGATGCCGTTGTTCACCCGGACAACGGCGCGCGCGCCATCGAGGTGGCCGTGCGGCGCAGCGAACTGGCCACCATGGCCGGCCCCAGCCCGGCGCCGGTGATCGAGCAAGGCGTGTCGGCACAGGGGCGCGGCTACACCCGCATCACCCATCCAGGCACCGAGAGCGCTGCGGCCCAGGCCGAACACTGGCTGGTGCACGGTGCCGGCCACGCGTGGTCGGGCGGCAGCGAGCGAGGCTCGTACACCGACCCGAGCGGCCCCGATGCCTCGCGCGAGATGTGGCGTTTTTTCAGCGGTCACGTGCAGCCCGAGCGGCGGCACAACCGGTGACGGCCCGCATCGAACCGCCGCGCACGACGATCGAAACGCGGATGCGGCTCGCACGGTCGGGATAATCCAGCAATGCCCACGCCACCCAACGAGAGCACGCCGCATCCGGTCTTGCCCGCCGCCTTGTCGGGCGAGCGCATCGAGATGGACAGCCTGGCGGGACGGCTGTCGTACTACACGGCGGGCCCGTCCGCAGACGACGCGCCGGGCGATCAGACGCCTTTGCTGCTGCTGCACAGCATCAACGCAGCCGGATCCGCGTACGAAATCCGCCCGGTCTTCGAGCACTACCGCCAACAGCGCCCCGTCTACGCGCTCGACATGCCCGGCTACGGGTTTTCCGAGCGCAGCGAGCGCCCCTACCTGCCACGCCTGATGACCGACGCGGTGCACGCGATGACCGCCGTCATCCGCCGCAACCACGGCGCAGTGCCCATCGACGTGCTGGGTGTGTCGCTGTCGAGCGAGTTCGCCGCCCGCGCCGCCCTGGAGCTGCCGTCGCACTACCGCAGCGTCGCACTGGTCAGCCCGACCGGCTTCAACCGCGGCGCGCCCTTCGACGGACCGCCCGGCAGCAACCGGGGCATGGCGGGACTGCGCAAGTTCTTCTTCAACCCGCTGTGGAGCGATGCGCTCTACCGCTTGCTGACCCGGCGATCGGTGATCCGCTTCTTCCTCAAGAAAACCTGGGGCGGCCCGGTGATCGACGAAGGCGTGCTCGAGTACGCCGCCGTCACCACGCAGCAGCCGGGCGCGAAGTTCGCGCCTTACTGGTTCGTGAGCGCATTTCTGTTCAGCGCCGACATCAGCCGCGTCTATCAGTCGCTCACGATGCCGGTGTGGATGGTCCATGGCGTGCGTGGCGACTTCATCGACTACCGCCACAAGACCGCCTACGCGCATCAGCCGCGCTGGACCTTCGACGTGATGTCGACCGGTGCGATGCCCTACTTCGAGCGCCTCGACGAGTTCACCGCCTTGTACGACCTGTTCTTGCAAACCCATCTCGCACCCACGCAGCAACTGCCGCTGCTCTGAAAGGAAATCCATGCTCGCCATCCTGGGCGGAACCGGCCTTTACGAACTGCAGGGCATGGAGATCGACGCGCAACTCGATGCCAGCACGCCCTTCGGCATGGCTTCGGGCACCATCAGCAAGGGCCGCCTGGCGGGTCACGAACTGCTGTTTCTGGCGCGCCATGGCACGGGGCACCGTTTGCTGCCGCACGAGATCAACTACCGCGCCAACATCTACGCCCTCAAGCGCGCCGGGGCCACGCAGGTGCTCAGTTTTTCGGCGGTGGGCAGCCTCACCGAGGCGATCGCACCCGGGCATCTGGCGATGCCCGACCAGTACTTCGACTGGACCAAGGGCGGGCGTTCGCGCACCTTCTTCGGCGAGGGCGTGGCCGCCCATGTGTCCACCGCGCAGCCGGTCAGTCGCGCACTGATCGACTGGGTGGCTCGGGCGGTGAGCGAGCACGCCGTGCGCCACCCGCAGCAGCCGCCCATCACGCTGCACCGCGACGTCACCTACGCCTGCGTCGAGGGCCCCCGCCTGGGCACCCGCGCCGAAAGCCTGTTCCTGCAAAAAGCCGGCTGCCAGCTGGTGGGCATGACCAACGTGCCCGAGGTGTTTCTGGCGCGCGAAGCGCAGATGGCCTACGCCACGGTGGCCGTCGTGACCGACTACGACTGCTGGATGGACGATCCGAGCAAGCACGTCACCATGACGGCGATGCTGGCGCTTTACAAGGAAACGATCGCCTCGGCTCGCGCCTTGCTCGAGACCTTGCTGTCGGGGCCGTTGCCCGCGCCCGAGCCCGACATCCGCAACGCGCTCGAGCACGCGGTGATGACACCCGAAGACCAACTCACGCCGGCTCAGCGCGAGTGGTTCAGCGTGCTGCGGCGCTGAAGCGCCGGACTCAGGCCTCCGACGTGGTGGCGCTGGCCACCCGCTGCGACAGGTGCGCCAGCGCCTCGTCGACCTGATCGACGAGCACCAGACACAAGTCGCCCGGCTCCAGCCGATCGAGCGCGAGGTCGATCGCCACGAACTCGCCACGGATCTCGTCGATGCGCCGGGTGCGCTTGGCGCCGGCCAACCCTTCGCGCAGCAGGCGGGTCACCTCGCCATCGGCGCGGCCGCGCTGGCAGGCGTCCTGGAACAGCACCACGTCGTCGAAGCAGCCTCCCAGGATCTGCGTTTGCTCGCGAATGTCCTCGTCGCGCCGGTCGCCCGCACCGCTGATCACCACAGAGCGGTGGCGCGCAGGCAGCGCCTCGACCGCCGCCACCAGCGCGCGCATGGCGTCGGGGTTGTGGCCGTAGTCGGCGATCACCGTGGCACCGCGGAAATTCATGATGTTGAAGCGGCCCGGCACGTTGTCGGTGTCGCTCGAGAAGGTCGCCAGCCCGCGGCGGATGGCGTCCCAGGTCAGGCCCACGCCCCACGCGGCGGCCACGGCAGCCATCGCGTTGTCGACCTGGAAGCCGATGGCGCCGTTGCGCGTCAGCGGCACATCGCGCAAGGCGATGCGCTCGCGCCAGGCGCCCTGTGCGGCCACCAGCCACTCGCCTTCGACGCACACCGTGCGGTGACCCTGGGCGCGGTGCGCCACCATCACCGGATGCTGGCGGTCGGCGGCAAAGTAAATCACCTCGCCCGGGCAGTTGGCGGCCATGGCCACCACGTGCGGATCGGTGGCGTTGAGCACCGCAAAGCC
>CANFXR010000051.1 GCA_947451035.1 Burkholderiales bacterium | reverse complement strand
TGCGCGCGCGACCACGCTGCACCGGCCGGCATGAAGCGCGCAGCAGGCGCCATCACCGCATCGGCATCAGCCTGGGTGCCCAGCCGCCACAGCAGCGATTCGGTCTTGAGCCGCGCGCCGCCGCAGCTGCCGCACGGCGTGTAGCTGCGGTACTTCGACAAGAGCACGCGGATGTGCATCTTGTAGGCCTTGCTCTCGAGGTACTCGAAGAAGCGCTTGACGCCGTACCACTGCTTGTTCCAGTTGCCGCGCCAGTCGGGCGAGCCGTGGATGACGAAGTCGCGCTGCTCGGCGCTCAACTGCGACCACGGCGTGTCGCGCGGAATGCCGGCGTCACCGGTGTACTTGAGCAAGTCGTCTTGCGTGTCTTTCCAGGCCGGCGTCTGCAAGGTCTTGATGGCGCCCGAGCGCAGCGTCTTGCGGTGATCGGGGATGACCAGGTCGTAGTCGACGCCGATCACGCGGCCGAAGCCGCGGCAGGTCTCGCACGCACCCATCGCCGAGTTGAAGCTGAACAGCGACGGCTGCGGATCGGTGTAGCGCGCATCGCTTTCGGGACAGTGCAGCCCGGTCGAAAAGCGCCAGATCGCCGCCGTGCCTTCCTCGCCCAGCACGTGCACGTCGACGCGGCCGCCGCCGCGCTTGAGCGCGGTCTCGATGGCCTCGATGGCGCGCACCTTCTCGATGCCCTGGATGCGAAAGCGATCGGCCACCACATCGAGCACCTTGCGCGGCCCGCTGGGGCTGGCCACCTCGCGCTCGGCCTGCACGCGCGTGAAGCCGCTGGCCGACAGCCACTGCGCGACCTCGTCGGCGGTGCTCACCGCGGGCAGCTCGACCGGGAAGGTCAGCACCAGGCGCGGGTCGGCCTCGCGGCTGCGCCCCTGCAGCTCGGCGTAGATGGTCTCGGGCGTGTCGTGGCGCACGCGCTGCGCGGTGGTCGCGTCGAACAAATCGGCGGCGCGCGCGAACAGCAGCTTGAGGTGGTCGTTGAGCTCGGTCATCGTGCCCACCGTGCTGCGGCTGGTGCGCACCGGGTTGGTCTGGTCGATGGCAATCGCCGGCGGCACGCCGTCGACCCGATCGACCGCCGGGCGGTCCATGCGATCGAGAAACTGCCGCGCGTAGGCGCTGAAGGTCTCGACATAGCGCCGCTGGCCCTCGGCGTACAGCGTGTCGAACACCAGACTCGATTTGCCCGACCCGCTGGGGCCCGTCACCACCGTCATCTCGCCGGTGCGGATGTCGAGGTCGAGGTTCTTGAGGTTGTGTTGCCGCGCGCCGCGGATTCTGATCAAGCCCGATGGCGGGCGTGGGGCACCTGAGGACATGCGGAGACTTTCAGACAGGCGGTGCGGCAAGGCCTTGATTTTAGGAGCGGTCCGCGTCGGGCAAGCCCCCCTTCAAGACGGCCGATCCATCAGCCAAAATCGCGGCTTGCCCGCAGTGGCTCAGGCCCTGCCCCAAGGATTTCTCGATGCCCGGCTCCGTTGAAGTTTCCCTCTCCCCGCGCATCACCCGCGTGACGCTGCGCAACGCCGGCAAGCTCAACGCGATCGACATCGCCATGTGGCACGCGCTGCGCCAGGTGTTCACCGAGCTGCAGGCGATGCCCGCCGACCAGGCCCCGGCGGTCGTGGTGATCTGCGGCGCGGACGGGCACTTCGCGGCCGGCGGCGACATCGCCGAATTCGCCGGCTTCCGGTTTGACCCGGCGCGGTTGCAGCACTTCCATGAAGACGTCGTGGCGCCCGCGCTTCAGGCGATGCTGGAGTGCGATGTGCCGCTGTATGCGCAGATCGACGGCACCTGCATGGGCGGCGGGCTGGAGATCGCCGCGTGCTGCGACGTGCGCATCTGCGGCGAGGCCAGCCGCTTCGGCGCGCCGATCGCCAAGCTGGGCTTTCCGATGGCGCACTCCGAGGTGGCGCTGCTGCGGCGCGTGTTCGGTGAAGCGGCGCTGCGCGAGATGCTGCTCGAAGCGCGGCTGTACAACGCCGCAGCGGCCTGGCGCTGCGGCCTCGTCCACGACGTGGTGGCCGACGACGCCGTGGCCGCGCAGGTGCGCGCGCGCTGCGAGCGCATCGCCGACACGCTGTCGCCGCAGGCCGCCCGACTCAACAAACGCACCTTGCGCCAGCTGGCCGCAGGGGGCCTGACACCGTCCGAACGCGAGGCGCACTTCGCCTACGCCGACAGCCCCGAACACCGCGAAGGCGTGATGGCCTTCATCGACAAGCGCGCACCGCGCTTTCGCTCACCGTCCCTGTGATCCGACCATGAACGAGAACCTCTACCTCGCCCTGCGGGCCGCCTACCCCGAAGACCTGAGCCAAACGGCCATCGAAACCGCCGACGGCACGCCGCTGCGCTACACATGGCACGACCTCGACCGCGGCACCGCGATGATCGCCAACCTGCTGGGCTCGCTCGAGCTGCCCGAGGGCGCACGCGTGCTGGTGCAGACCGAAAAATCGGTCGAAGCGCTGATGCTCTATCTGGCCGTGCTGCGCGCCGGGCTGGTCTACGTGCCGCTCAACAACGCCTACCAGGCCAGCGAGCTCGCGTACTTCATCGGTGACGCCGAGCCTTGCGTGGTGGTGTGCGCGGCCAGGCATTTCGGCTGGGTGTCGAAGATCGCTTTTCGCGCCGGCACGCGCCACGTGTTCACGCTCGACGACGACCGCACCGGCAGCTTGCTGCAGCGCGCGGCGCACCACGGCGACCAGCAGATCCCCGCCGTGCGCGCAGCCAGCGACCTGGCCACCATCATCTACACCAGCGGCACCACCGGACGCAGCAAGGGAGCGATGCTCAGCCACGGCAACCTGCTCAACAACGCGCGGGTGCTGCAAATGCTGTGGGGCTGGCGCTCGGCAGCCGAAGGCGGTGATGTGCTGATCCACGCGCTGCCGCTGTTCCATGTGCATGGTCTGTTCGTGGCGGTGCACGGCGCGCTGCTCAACGGCAGCAAGATGATCTGGTTCTCGAAGTTCGATGCGCGCGCCGTCATCGCGCGGCTGCCCGAGGCCACGGTCTTCATGGGCGTGCCCACGCTGTACGTGCGGCTGCTCGCCGAGCCTGCGTTCAACGCCGAGGCGTGCCGCACGATGCGCCTGTTCATCAGCGGCTCGGCGCCGCTGCTGGCCGAGACCTTCCGCCAGTTCAGCGAGCGCACCGGCCACACCATCCTCGAGCGCTACGGCATGAGCGAAACCGTGATGCTCACCTCCAACCCGTATGCCGAATCGACGACCGCAGCGCAGCTCAAGCGCATCGCCGGCACGGTGGGTTTTGCCTTGCCCGGCGTTGGCGTGCGCACCCGCGATGCGGGCGGCGCCACCTGCCCGGCGGGCGAGATCGGGGCGATCGAGGTGCGCGGACCGAGCATCTTCCAGGGCTACTGGCGCATGCCGGAAAAGACCGCCGAGGAATTCACCGCCGAGGGCTGGTTCAAGACCGGTGACGTCGGCCAGCTCGATGCCTTCGGCCGGCTCACGCTGGTCGGGCGCAGCAAGGACCTGATCATCACCGGCGGCTACAACGTCTACCCGGCCGAAGTCGAGGGCTACCTCAACGAGCTGCCAGGCGTCGATGAAAGCGCCGTGATCGGCGTGCCGCACCCCGACTTTGGCGAGGCGGTGGTGGCGGTGCTGGTGGCCCGCTCGGGTGCCAGCGTCGACGGCCCCGGGTGCATCGCCGCGCTCAAGCAGCGCATTGCCGGCTTCAAGGTGCCCAAGCAGGTGATCGTGGTCGACCAGCTGCCGCGCAACGCGATGGGCAAGGTGCAAAAAGCCCTGCTGCGCGAGCAGCACCGCGCGCTGTTCCAGGCCTGAGCGCTCGACGCGAGCGCCCATGAAAAAAGCCGGCGGGTCTTGCGACCCGCCGGCTTTTCAACTTTGACGACCGGGATCAGTCGTGCTCGTAGATGTCACGCCCATGCGTCTCCGGCACGAACAGCATGCCGATCACGAAGGTGATGCTGGCGATGATGATCGGGTACCACAGGCCGTTGTAGATGTTGCCCGACTGCGCCACCATGCCGAAGGCGATCGTGGGCAACAGGCCACCGAACCAGCCATTGCCGATGTGATACGGCAGGCTCATCGCGGTGTAGCGGATGCGCGTGGGGAACAGCTCGACCAGCATCGCGGCGATCGGGCCGTAGACCATGGTCACGTAGATCACCAGCAGCGCCAGGATGCCCACCGTCAACGGCTTGTTGATCTTGTCGGGGTCGGCCTTGGGCGGGTAGCCCGCGGCCTTGGTGGCTTCGGCAACGCTCTTCTTGAACGCGGCGATGCCGGCCTTGCTCTCGGCGTCGAACGAGTTGCCATCGGGCGTCAGCGTCGCATTGAGCCCGACGATTTCGACGCCGCCGAGCTTGATGGTCGCCACCGTGCCCGCCGGGGCTTCGACGATCGAGTAGTTCACCGCGGCTTGCGCCAGCGTGCGCTTGGCGATGTCGCACGAGGTGTGGAAGTTCACTTCGCGGGCGATCGGGCTGCCCTGGAACGAGCACTGGGCCGGATCGACCACCACCGTGACCGGCACGTCCCTTTGCGCCTTCGCCAGGTCGGGGTTGGCCGCCGCGGTGAGCGCATTGAACAGCGGGAAGTAGGTCAGCGCAGCGATCAGGCAGCCGGCCATGATGATGGGCTTGCGGCCGATCCTGTCGGACAGCGTGCCGAACACCACGAAGAACGGCGTGCCGATCAGCAGCGACAGAGCGATCAGGATGTTGGCGGTGGGACCGTCCACCTTGAGCGCTTGGGTCAGGAAGAACAGCGCATAGAACTGCCCCGTGTACCAGACCACGGCCTGGCCGGCGGTGATGCCCACCAGCGCCAGGATCACGATCTTCAGGTTCTTCCACTGGCCGAACGCTTCGGTCAGCGGCGCCGTCGATGTCTTGCCCTCTTCCTTCATCTTCTTGAAGGCAGGCGACTCGTTCATGCTCATGCGGATCCACACACTGACCGCCAGCAGCGCGATCGACACGATGAACGGAATGCGCCAGCCCCAGTCGGCGAAGGCCTCTTCGCCCTCCTTGGTGAAGGCACCGCCACCGAGCACGAAGCGCGTGCCCAGGATCACCATCAGGCTCAGGAACAGGCCGAGCGTGGCGGTGGTCTGGATCCACGACGTGTAGGCGCCGCGCTTGCCGGCCGGCGCGTGCTCGGCGACATAGGTGGCTGCACCACCGTACTCACCGCCGAGCGCCAGACCTTGCAGCATGCGCAGGGCGATCAGGATGATCGGAGCCGCCCAGCCGATGGTGGCGAAGTTGGGCAGCACGCCGACGACGAAGGTCGACATGCCCATGATCAGGATGGTGATCAGGAAGGTGTACTTGCGCCCGACCATGTCGCCCAGGCGACCGAACACCAGCGCACCGAAAGGACGCACGATGAAGCCCGCCGCAAAGGCCAGCAGCGCAAAGATGAACGCAGCGCCAGCATCCAGCCCCGAGAAGAACTGCTTGGCGATGATCGCCGCCAGCGAGCCGTAGAGGTAGAAGTCGTACCACTCGAATACCGTGCCCAGGCTCGAGGCGAAGATGACTTTCATCTCCTCTCGTGTCATCGGTGACGAGTGATCCGCACCTTTCGCGTCCATTCCTGCTGTTGCCATGATGTTGTGTCTCCTGTTGATTCGCAGCGGCTCCGTGCGAGGTCGCTTGAGCACGATGATGACGAGCGGCTCTGACCGAGTGCTGACGCCGCGCTGAAGCGAGACTGACAACCTCGGTAGAAACCCAAGGCTTTGATTTCTTGATGTGAAATCTTCGGGGAAACACCGGCCGTCGGGAACGCTGCGGAAACCGCCTCGCCGGCTCAGGCGTCAGCTTGCGGCAACTCGGTGCGCCGCTGCGGCAGCACCTTCCACACCGCGAGCTTGTCGCGGTCGGCCAGTTGCGACCACAGCGCGATCTCGTCGAGCGTGCGCAGGCAGCCCTCGCACCAGCCGGTGGCACCGTTCATGCGGCACACGCCCACGCAGGGAGTGGGCACGGCAGACTCGGAGGGGCGATTCATCAGGTGCTGACACGGGGGCTGGGTTGGGACCATTGTGGGCCCCGCACCCTGGCGCCGAAGCGCGACAACGCTCAGCGTGCCGCGAGCAGCGCCCGCCCCGCGCGCGAGGGCACCGGACGACCCAGCCGACCCGAGATGAAGGACGCCGCATCGAGCAGCCGATCGAGATCAACCCCGGTGTCGATGCCCAGGCCGCGCAGCAGGTAAAGCACTTCTTCGGTGGCCACGTTGCCCGTCGCTCCGCGTGCATAGGGGCAGCCCCCCAGCCCGGCCACGCTGGCATCGAAGGTGTGCACGCCCATTTGCAGGCAGGCGTAGATGTTGACCAGCGCCTGGCCGCAGGTGTCGTGAAAGTGGCCGCTCACGGCATCCAGATCGAAGTGGCGCAGCGCAGCGTCCATCGCGGCCTGCGCCCGCCGGGCAGTGCCCACGCCGATGGTGTCGGACACGCCGCAATGATCGGCGCCCAGCGCCTTGAGGCCAGCGGCCACGCGCGAGACCGCCTCGGGCGGGACCTCGCCCTCGTAGGGACAACCCAGCGCGCACGAGATCGAGCCGCGCACGCCCAGGCCTTCGGCACGCGCCCGAGCCACCACCGGCTCGAAGCGCGCGAGGCTGTCCTCAATGCTGCAGTTGGTGTTGCGCTGGCAGAACGATTCGCTGGCCGCGGTGAACACCACGATCTCGTCGGGCCAGCTCTCGCGCGGGCCGGCCAGCGCGGCTTCCAGCCCCTTGAGGTTGGGCACCAGCGCCGAATGGCGCACCCGCGCATCGCGCACGCCGGGCGCGCGCACGCCCGCCAGCACCGCCGACGCATCGGCCATCTGCGGCACCCACTTCGGGCTGACGAAACTGGTGACCTCGATGTGGCCGAGGCCGGCGTGCTGCAGCAGCCGCACCAGTTCGATCTTGTCGGCGGTGGCCACCGGCTGCGGCTCGTTTTGCAGCCCGTCGCGCGGACCGACCTCGACCAGGGTGACGTGTGCGGGCAGCATCAGAACGCTCCTTGCGACAGCCGTCGCTCGATCTGCAGCCGACGGTCGTTGCCCCAGAACGGCTCGCCGTCGATGATGAAGTACGGCGCGCCGAAGACGCCCGCGGCCACCGCATCGTCGTTGGCCTGCTTCAGGCGTGCCTTCCAGTGCGGATCGCTCCACACGGCCTCGGCCTCGTCGGCATCGAGCCCGAAGCGGCTGGCCAGATCGCGCAGCTGCGCGGTGTCGCCGAGGTCGATGCCGTCGACAAAGTAGGCGCGCAGCCCGTGATGCAGCCAGCGGGCGGCCTCGGCCGCATCGCGCCCCTTGAGCCACCAGAACACCCGTGCGGCGTTGTGGGTGGCGATCGGAAAGCGCGCCGGCATCTTGAACGGCGTGCCGTCAAAACGCGCCGATCGCTCGAAGTCGAGCACCGAGTACACGCTCTTGATCGGGTACGACATCAGCGGTCGCAACTCGGCCGACTGGAACACCACGCCCAGCAGCACGGCGTGCCAGTTGACGCTGCGGCCATGCCGCGCGGCCAGCTCCTCGATCCACTCGGAGGCGAGGTAGCCGTAGGGCGACGAGAAGTCGAGGTAGGCCTCGATGGGAGCGGGTGTGTTCATGCGGTCGGCTTTCAGGGGCGCGATTCAACGTGAGGGGCCCGGCGCGCGTTGCCGCACCGCGGGCGCGAACCATTCGGTGACCAGCAGCGGCACGCCACGCCGCGTGAACACCGAACGGCGAAACCACAGCGGCACGCCGCGCCATGCCGAGTCGCTCGAGCGCTCGAGCCGCTGCGCCAGCCGGCGGGCACGCCAGGGCACCATGCGTGTGTGGCCCAGGCGCTCGCAGTGCGCGGCGCGCAGTCCGAACAGCAAGTCAGCCAACGGGCGGCTGCCCAGACCGCGCAACGCGCGCCAGGTCAGCCGCGCCTGGACCGCCGGCAGCACGGAGCGCGCATGCACCAGCGGTTGGCCGTCGCCCCACAGCATGACTTCGCGCACCAGGCAGCGCTGCACGCGCAGCCCGGCGCCCGCCTTGCGCAACGCCGCCAGTTCATCGGGCCGCGCCGCAGCCACGCGCTGCGACAGCACACGCACCTCGAAGCCGCCGAAGGCCGCAGCCAGCCGCCGGCTGAGCGACCCGCCCGATTGCAGCCAGGCGCGCAGCACCCGGTCGATCGGCGCGCGACTCACGGACCGGTGCACGCCGGTTCAAGCGGGCCGCGCCCCGGCACCTTCACGTCAACGGACTCCTTGACGAGGATGGTGCCGCGCGCCACCAGCGCAGGCTGCGTGCGGGCCACGCCGGCCGTGCCGTCGAGCTGCACCACGAAGCCGCCGAGCTTGTCCTTCCATTCGAGGCCGGACACGCGCCAGCGCAAGGTGATGTCCTGGTCGGCGAACACCGGATGCTTGAAGGCGAAGTTGACGTTCAGGCACAGCATCTCGCGCCGCAGCCCATCATCGCTGCGCGAGAAGTGCGTGGCCAGCAGGCCCATCAGCAAGGCGCTGCTGTGCTGGCCGCTGGCGATGATTTCGCCAAAGCGGGCCCGCGAGGCCATCGCCGTGTCGCTGTGCAGCGGATTGGCATCGCCGCTGAGCCGGGCAAAGTCGGCAATGTCAGCGCGCGACAGGCGCACGCTGCGCGATACGGTTTCGTCGAGCGCCACCAGGGCAGGGTTGGGGACAGCTTCCATGGGTCGGGGGGCGGTGCGAATCAGGAGGTGCCCGCTTCCACCGGAGCGTCCACCGGCGACAGGCGCTGGTTCTTGAACCGCTTGGCGGCGTCATACGGGAACACGTCGTGCACATGGCCGGCCAGGATGCGCTCCTTGTGCTGCTGCCAGAAGGCCGGGTCGAGCAGGTCGGCGTGGTGCTTCATGAACACGTCGCGCACCTGCAGGTTGCCCAGCAGGAACGGTGCGAAAGTCTCGGGGAACACATCCTTCGGGCCCACGTGGTACCAGATCTCGGCGGACATTTCTTCTTCTTCGTTGCGCGGCTCGGGCACGCGGCGGAAGTTGCAGTCGGTGATGTATTCGATCTCGTCGTAGTCGTAGAACACGACCTTGCCGTGGCGCATCACGCCGAAGTTCTTCCACAGCATGTCGCCGGGGAAGATGTTGGCGGCCACCAGGTCCTTGATGGCGTTGCCGTACTCGATCACCGCGTGCGCCACCTGCTCGGGCGCGCCTTCCTGGATGTAGATGTTGAGCGGGATCATGCGTCGCTCGATGTACACATGGCGGATCACCAGATCGTTGCCGTCTTCTTCAAGCAGGCTGGGACAGAACTTCTTGAGTTCTTCGACCAGCTCGTCGTCGAAGCGCGCGCGCGGAAAGGCCACCTTGCTGTACTCGAGCGTGTCGGCCATGCGACCCACGCGGTCGTGCTGCTTGACCAGCAGGTACTTGCTCTTGATCTGCTCGCGGGTGGTGTCCTTTTGCGGCGGGTAGTAGTCCTTGATGACCTTGAACACATACGGAAACGATGGCAGGTCGAACACCAGCATCACCATGCCCTTGATGCCCGGCGCGATGCGGAACTGGTCGCTCGAGTGCCGCAGGTGCGCGAGGAAGTCTCGGTAAAACAGGTTCTTGCCCTGCTTTTGCAGACCGATCGCGCTGTAGATCTCGCTGCGCGGCTTGCGCGGCATCAGCGAGCGCAAGAACTGCACATAGGCCGACGGCACTTCCATGTCGACCATGAAGTAAGCGCGCGCAAAGCTGAACAGCAGTTGCAGCTCGTCCTCGCCGAACAGCATCGCGTCGATGGCCAGCGTGCCGCTGGCGGTGTGCAGGATCGGCATCGCGAACGGGATGTCGCGGTAGCCGTTGATCACCTTGCCCACCAGATAGGCGCCCTTGTTGCGAAAGAACAGCGAGCTCAGCACCTGGATCTGGAAATTGGCGCGCGGCAACTGGTCGCCCAGCTGGCCCTCGATGGCCGTCACCATGCAACCGACGTCGCGCTCGAGATCCTGAAACGGCAGCGTCAGCGCCGTGTTGCCGATGATGCGCTCGCACACCTCGTGCAGCTTTTCGCGCGTCGGGTAGTAGGCGCGGTAGGTCGGCTTCGAGGTCGGCTCGTCGTCTTCGATGTACTCGGTCGACACCGCCGGCCGCACGAAGATGAAGTCGTTGTTGAAGTAGCTGCGGTCGAGGATCTTGGTGGTCACCGAGTTGAAGAAGGTCTCGGCGAGTTCGGGCTGGTGGTGGTTGGTGAGCAAGCCGATGTAGTGCAGCTTGACCTGCTGCCACACGTTGGCGCTCAGAGCGCCGGCCTTGAATTCGGTTTGCAGCCGCTCGGCCGCCTCGTCAACCCGCCGGTCATAGAACTCGATGCGGTCGCGCTGCGCCTGACGCTGGCCCAGCCAGTCGGTCGCCTCGAAGCGCGCCTTGGCGGCGGCGCTGGTTTCGCGAAACAGCCGGTAGTGGCGGTTGAACCCGTCGAGCATGGCCTGCGCGATGTCGTAGGCGCCAACGTCGTTGAGCGCCGCTGGAAAACCCGAGGCCTGCGTCATGGCTGCACCTCGCCGGCGGCCGCGGCGCTCGGGCGTCTGGCGTGCAGCGCGGCGAGCGCGCCCTGATAGGCGCCGCGCACCTGATCGAGACTCGAAACGGTCATCTTCATGTCCTCCAGAAATCCATTGTGCAATCCGTAAAACCAGCCGTGCACGACCAGCGACTGGCCGCGCGCCCAGGCGTCCTGGACCACCGTGGTGAGGCACACGTTGCGCGCCTGCTCGATCACGTTGAGCTCGCACAAGGCGTCCACGCGCTGCGCGGCCTCGAGGCTGTCGAGCCACTCCTGGTGCTGCTCGCGCACGTCTTGCACATGGCGCAGCCAGTTGTCGGCGATGCCCACGCGGCGGTTGTGCAGCGCTGCGGCCACGCCGCCGCAGCCCGAATGGCCGACCACGATGATGTGCTGCACCTGGAGCATGTCGGTGGCGTACTGCACGACCGACAGGCAGTTGAGGTCGGAGTGCGCCACCACGTTGGCCACGTTGCGGTGCACGAACAACTCGCCGGGCAGCAGCCCGACCAGCTCGTTGGCCGGCACCCGGCTGTCGGCGCAGCCGATCCACAGGTATTGGGGCGCTTGCTGCTTGAGCAAGCCGGTGAAAAAGCCGGGGGCGCGCGCCTCGGTGGCGCGGGCCCACATCCGGTTGCTTTCGAGGAGTTCGTTCAGTTCGCTGGTCATGCGTGGCCACAGGTAGAGTCCGCCAAGTTTAGGATCTTGACCGCGACGCCCGTCCAGCGCCGCACAACACCCCCGCCCCATGGACGCCCTTTTGCACGAGCCAAACTACCCCCACGCCGACACGCTGCCCGCACCCGGCGACAGCCTCGAGGTGGCGAACGGCGTGCGCTGGCTGCGCATGCCGCTGCCCTTTGCGCTGAACCACATCAACCTGTGGCTGCTGCGCGATGAGATCACCGATGTCGACGACACCACCGAGGGCTGGACGATCGTCGACTGCGGCATCGACGACGCGGCCACGCGCGGCCACTGGGAGCGCGTGTTCGCCACGCAGCTGGGCGGTCTGCCGGTGCTGCGGGTGATCGCCACCCACATGCACCCCGACCATGTCGGACTCGCGCACTGGCTGACCGGGTGCTGGAGCCGCGCCATGGGCCCTGCGGATCCCGGCTTCGACTGCCGGCTGTGGATGAGCGCCACCGACTACGCCGTCGCCGTGCTGGGCAGCCGCGCCGACAACTCGATGGGCGGCGATGCCGCGGCCGACTTCGCCTCGCGCCACGGGCTGGCCGACACCGACGCGATCGCGCAGATCCGCGAACGCGCCGCGTTCTTCGCGAGCATGGTGCCGCGCATGCCCGCCGCCTACCGCCGGCTGATGGACGGCGACCTCGTGCCGGCGGGCAGCAGCGCGTCGGCGGCAGGTCGCCACCCGTGGCGTTGCCTGGCGGGCTACGGCCACGCGCCCGAACACATCGCGCTGCACAACAAGGCGCTGGGCGTGCTGATCTCGGGCGACATGCTGCTGCCGCGCATCTCCACCAACATCAGCGTGGGCCACCACGAGCCCGAAGCCGATCCGCTGGCGATGTTTCTGGCCTCGCTGGACCGGCTGCGCGCGCTGCCCGCCGACACGCTGGTGCTGCCCTCGCACGGCAAGCCGTTTCGCGGCCTGCACGCGCGCATCGACCAGCTCTTTGCGCACCACGCCGAGCGGCTGGCCGAGGTGATGGCCGCCTGCGCGAATGCACCGCACAGCGCAGCCGAACTGCTGCCGGTGCTGTTCAGACGGCCGCTCGACGTGCACCAGACCACCTTTGCGCT
Organism: Burkholderiales bacterium; assembly: GCA_947451035.1. GTDB lineage: Bacteria > Pseudomonadota > Gammaproteobacteria > Burkholderiales > Burkholderiaceae_C > PBB1. The sequence continues at coordinate 7,482 of CANFXR010000051.1, read as the reverse complement.
GGGCGAAGCGATCGCGCACCTGAATGCGCTGTGGCACCAGGGCCAGCTGGTTCGGCGACCCGATGCGCGCGGCGTCTGGCGTTTTTCGCCGGCCTGACCCGCTCAGTTGAAGACCGGCAGCACGTCGGTCTTGAGCGCGCGGCGGGTGTGCTCGAAGTCGGGCACCACCGAGCGCACGACGTCCCAGAAGCGCGCGCTGTGGTTCATCTCGCGCAGGTGCGCCAGTTCATGGGCGACCACGTAGTCGATGGTGGTCAGGCCGAAGTGGATCAGCCGCCAGCTCAACCGGATCGATCCATCGGCGCTCGCGCTGCCCCAGCGCGTTTGCGCCGATGACAGGCTCACTCGCTCATGACGCACGCCCAGTTGCTCGGCAAAGTGCTCGCAGCGCTCGGCAAACACGCGCCGGGCCTGGCGCTGCAGCCAGCTTTGCACCGCGTCGCGGATCTGCTCGGGCGTGGCGGTGGCAGGCAGACCGATGTGCAGCCGGCGTGGGGCGCTGGCGTCGGCCGACGACGCATCGAGCACGGCGCCCGAGGCGGTGATGCCGGCGCGCGGATCGAGCACCACCACCACGGGCTGACCGAGGAACGGGATCGTGGCGCCATCGCGCCAGTCGACACGCGCCGACTGCAGCCGGCGGCCACGCTCTTGCTGCTCGCGCAGCTTGACGAGGATCCAGTTGGATTTTTCGCGCAGGGCGGCTTCGATGTCGCGCACGCCGACCCACGACGGCGCGTTCACGCTCAGGCCATCGACACCGACCACGAAGCCGATGCTGCGCCGGCGCGAGCGACGCAGCGCGTAGCCCACGGTGTGACCGGCGAGCGCGATGTCGTGCGCGGCCTGCGGGTGGCGAAACACCGCGGGCGGCAAGGCGGCAGCGGGCGTATCGGCCTGCGCCGCGGGCGCCATCGCGATGGGGGTGGCCGGCTCGAAGCGCGGTGAGCGCGCAGCACCCGCCGGCTCCACCGGCGGCGCGCTGCATGCCGTGGGCTCGGCCGACACGAACAGCGACAACTGCGCGGGATCGGGTCGAAGCGGCAGCCGGGCCATGGGGTTACGCCGTGGGGGGCGCGTCTGACACGGCCTGGGACACCGCCGCGGCGGCCGGATAGGCCTCGGGATCGAGGCGGCGCATCTCGGCCTCGATCCAGGTTTCGACATCACGCATCAACTCATCGGGGCGACGGCCTGCCGACGGGATCAGCGGGCCGATGGACACGTCGACGATGCCCGGGCGCAGCACCAGTGACTTGCGCGGCCAGCAGCGTGCCGAGGTCACCGCGATGGGCAGCACCGCCGCACCGGTGGTCACGGCCAGGCGCGTGCCGCCGGACTTGTAATCCTCCTGGGAGCCGCGTTCGGCACGCGTGCCTTCGGGAAACATGATCACCCACGCGCCGTGCGACATGTGGCGCGCGCCTTGCTCGGCGACCCGGCGCCACGCTTCGGAGCGGCGGGCGCGGTCGATGTGGATCATGTCCATGCGCGCCATCGCCCAGCCAAAAAACGGGATGTAGAGCAGCTCGCGCTTGAACACATAGGCCAGCGGGTGCGGCATCAGGCCCGGAAAGGCAAACGTCTCCCAGGTCGACTGGTGCTTGGGCAGCACGATGACCAGCGGCGCCACATTGGCCGCAGCCAGGTTGTCGAGGCCGTGCATGCGATGGCGCACGCCGCAGATCACGCGCGCCGCCGAGATCGACATCGTCAGCCAGCCGGCGCACATCCAGTAGATGCGATCCCCGCGCACGAAGATGGACACCAGCACCACCGCCGAGGCCCACGGCACCACGGTGATCGCCATCCACAGGAAAAACGCCACGGAGCGCAGCGACCACCAAAAACGTTGCATCAGTTCAAGCCCCCAGGGACAGTGTCGGTTGCGGATCCGGTCTCGCCGCGCTGGCCGCGCTCGTTGCGGATCCACCATTCGGCAAACGCGGCGAGGTCCTCGTGCGCCCGGGTGCCGGGCACCATGCCCAGCGTGTCGGCCAGCGCCTGGCCGGCCAGGCCGGCGCTCTTGCCGGTCTTGATCAGGTGCGTCGGGCAGCCCGCTGCGGCACCGGCTTGCATGTCGCGCAGCGAGTCGCCCACCATCGGCACGTTCTTGAGCGACACGCCGTAGCGCTCGCCGATCAACTGCATCAGCCCGGGCAGCGGCTTGCGGCAGGTGCAGCCCTCGGTGGGCGTGTGCGGACAGAAGAACACCGCGTCGATGCGCCCGCCGTGCTGCGCCAGCGCCTGGTTCATCTTGACGTGGATCTGGTTGAGTGTGGCCATCTCGAACATGCCGCGCCCCAGCCCCGACTGGTTGGTCGCGAGCACCGTGCGCCAGCCGGCATGGTTGAGCCGTGCCACCGCCTCGAGCGCGCCGGGCAACGGCTCCCATTCCTGGGGCGACTTGACGTAGTAGTCGCTGTCGGCGTTGAGCGTGCCGTCGCGGTCGAGGATGATGAGCTTGGGCGAGGCGGCCATGTCAGGCCGCCAGCTTCGACAGGTCGGCCACCCGGTTCATCGCCGCGTGCAACTGGGCGAGCAGACCCAGCCGGTTGGCGCGCAGCGCCGCGTCGTCGGCATTGACCATCACCGACTCGAAAAACGCATCGACCGGTGCCTTCAGCGCGGCCAGCGCCTGCAGCGATCCGGTGTGGTCGCCGCGCTCGAAGGCCGCATCGGCTTGCGGTTGCACCGCCGCCAGACCCTGCGCCAGCGCCACTTCGGCCGGCTCGACCAGCAAGGCGGCATGGACGCGTGGCTCGACCGCGCCTTCGACCTTTTTCAGGATGTTGGCCACGCGCTTGTTGGCCGCGGCCAGCGCGGGCGCCTCGGGCAGCGCCGAGAAGGCACGCACCGCGGCCAGCCGCTGGGCGACTTCGCTCAGGCGCTGCGGCCGCAGCGCCATCACCGCATCGACCTCCTGGGCGCTGTAGCCGTGCTCGCGCAAACTGCCAGACAGGCGGTCGAAGATGAATTCGGACAGCGCCACCGACGGGTCGGTGATCAGCGCCCCAAACGCCGGCAGGCTGGCGCGCAGCAGCGCGTCGACATCGAGCGGCAACTGCCTTTCGATCAGCATGCGGATCACGCCGAGCGCGTGGCGCCGCAGGGCGAACGGATCGCGATCGCCGGTGGGCAGCTGGCCGATGCCGAACAGGCCGACCAGCGTCTCGAGCTTGTCGGCCAGCGCCACCACCACGCCCACGTCGTTGCGCGGCAGGTCATCGCCGGCAAAGCGCGGCCGGTAGTGGTCTTCGATGGCGAAGGCGATGTCCTCGGACAGACCGTCGTGCAGCGCGTAGTAGCGCCCCATCGTGCCTTGCAGCTCGGGGAACTCGCCCACCATGTCGGTCAGCAGATCGGCCTTGGCCAGCTGCGCGGCCTGCACGGCGCGAGCGGCCAGCGCCTCGCCGCCGAGCTGCAGCGCGATGGAGCGGGCGATCGCCTGCACGCGCACGACGCGCTCGCCCTGGCTGCCCAGCTTGTTGTGATAGACCACCCGTGACAGGCCGTCGACGCGCGATGCCAGCGTCTTCTTGCGGTCCTGGTCGTAGAAGAACTTGGCATCGGCCAGCCGCGGCCGCACCACGCGCTCGTTGCCGCCGATCACCGCACGGGTGTCGGCGGGCCGGATGTTGCTCACGATGAGAAAGCGCTCGGTGAGCTTGCCGGCCGTGTCGAGCAGCGGGAAGTACTTCTGGTTGGCCTTCATCGTGAGGATCAGGCATTCCTGCGGCACCTCGAGAAAGCCCGTCTCGAAGCGCCCGAGCAGCACGTTGGGCCGCTCGACCAGCGCGGTCACTTCATCGAGCAGCGCGGCGTCGTCGATCGGCGTGAGGCCCTCGAGTGCGGCAGCGTGCTGCAGCTGGCGCACGATCTCGCCGTGGCGATCGGCAAAGCCGGCGATCACCGAGCCTTGCTCGATCATCTGCTCGGCGTAGCGGTCGGCGTGCTGCAGCACCACCGGATCGATCGCCGCCTCGAAGCGGTGACCACGCGTGTTGCGCCCCGAGCTCAGGCCCAGCGCGGCGAGCGGCACCACATCGGCGCCGTGCAGCGCCACCAGACCGTGCACCGGGCGCACGAAGTGCACGCTGTGCCAGCCGGGCTGCTCGCCGGTCTCGAGCTGGTAGCTCATCAACTTGGGAATGGGCAGCTTGGCGATCGCGTCATCGAGTGCTTTTTGCAAGCCCACCGCCAGCGCCACGCCGGCCACGATGCTGTCGAAGAACAGTGCCTCGGCCTTGCCGTCGGGCAAACGCTTGAGCTGCGGCAGCACCGACGCATCGACGCCCAGCGCCCCGAGCTTTTTCAGCAGCGCAGGCGTGGGCAGGCCATCGGCGCTCAGGCCCACGGCCACCGGCATCAGCTTTTGCGACACCGCCTGATCGGGCGCCACGAAGCGCACCGCGCTGATGTGCGCGGCCAGCCGGCGTGGCGAAGCGAAGGGCGTCACCGCGGAATGGTCGGTGGCCAGGCCCTGCGCCTTGAGACCATCGGCGAGCAACTGGGCAAACGACTCGCCCAGCTTCTTCAGGGCCTTGGGCGGCAGCTCTTCGACGAACAGTTCGACCAGCAGATTGGCGGTGCTCATGGGATCAGGCAGCTTTCTTGTCGCGTTGCTGGGCGAGCTGTGCGAGCACTTCATCGGCCCAGGCGCGCGGGGCCATCGGGAAGCCCAGACGCGCGCGGCTGTCGAGGTAGCTCGCGGCGACCGCGCGCGCCAGGTTGCGGATGCGCCCGATGTAGGCGGCGCGCTCGGTCACGCTGATCGCGCCGCGCGCATCGAGCAGGTTGAAGGTGTGCGCCGCCTTGAGCACCTGCTCGTAGGCGGGCAAGGCGAGCTGCGTGGCGATCAGGTGCTGGGCCTGCTTCTCGTGGCTGCCAAAGGCCCCCAGCAGGAAGTCGACGTCGCTGTGCTCGAAGTTGTAGGCGCTTTGCTCCTGCTCGTTTTGCAGGTAGACGTCGCCATAGCTGATGCGCTGGCCGTCGGCACCGATCGTCCAGGTCAGGTCGTAGACGTTGTCGACGCCTTGCAGGTACATCGCCAGGCGCTCGAGGCCGTAGGTGATCTCGCCGGTGATCGGCCGGCAGTCGATGCCGCCGACCTGCTGGAAGTAGGTGAACTGCGTGACTTCCATGCCGTTGAGCCAGACCTCCCAGCCCAGGCCCCAGGCGCCCAGCGTGGGGTTCTCCCAGTCGTCCTCGACGAAGCGCACGTCGTTGACCTTCAGGTCGAAGCCCAGCGCCTCGAGCGATCCGAGGTACAGCTCGAGGATGTTGCTCGGCGCGGGCTTGAGCACGATCTGGAACTGGTAGTAGTGCTGCAGCCGGTTCGGGTTGTTGCCGTAGCGGCCGTCTTTCGGGCGGCGGCTGGGCTGCACATAGGCGGCCTTCCACGGCTCGGGGCCGAGCGCGCGCAGAAAAGTGGCGGTGTGGCTGGTGCCCGCGCCGACTTCCATGTCATAGGGCTGCAGCAGGGCACAGCCCTGGGCGTCCCAGTATTGCTGCAGGCGCAGGATGATTTGCTGGAAGGTCAGCATGTCGCAGTGCTCAGGGTGATGGGGGCGCGGCGCGGCCGACGGTTGAGGAAACGCATCGGAGCGCGAGAAGACCCATTTTACGGGCGGGGTGGTGCCGTCGTCCGGCGTCGCCCCCGCCACGCCGAGCCGACCACGATGGCCAGCGCGCCGCCGAGCAGCGGCCACAGCCCGCACGCGGCCAGCCAGCGCGCATAGGGCGTCGCGCCGGTGCGGCCTTCGACGCTGGCTTCGAGGATGCCCTCGGTCAACGGTGGCAGCCGCGCGGTGATGCGGCCGTGGTGATCGATCACCGAGGTGGCGCCGGTGTTGGTCGAGCGGATGAACGGGCGCTGGAATTCGAGCGCGCGCATCTGCGAGAACTGCAAGTGCTGGTCTTGCACCAGCAGCCGGCCGAACCACGCCAGATTGCTCACGTTGACGAACACCGTGGCGGCCTGATCGCCCACCGCGCTTGAGGCGATCTCCTCGCCGAACAGGTCTTCGTAGCAAACCAGCGGACGCAGCCGCTGCCCGGCGAACGCGAGCGCGGCGGTGGTCTGGCCGCGCGCCTGATCGGCCAGTGGAATGCCCATCAGGGTGACGAACCAGTGAAAGCCCGGCGGGATGATTTCGCCAAACGGCAGCAGGTGACGCTTGCCGTAGCGGTACTCGCTGCGCGCATCCAACGGGTCGGCCGGCAGCACCAGAGTCGAGTTGACGTAGCCGGTTTCGTCATCGCCCACGAAGATGCCGATCAGCGCGGCACGCGGCGTGTCGGCCTGCCCGGGCAGCGGTCGCAACTGCTCGCGCAGGCTCTCCCAGTAGCCCTCGCTGAGCTGCGAGCGTGTGAGCGGCACCACCGATTCGGGCGTGACCACCAGCGTGCCGCGAGCGGCGGCCAGTTGCCGCATCAGGCCCACCAGCTGCGACTCCAGCCGTGCGGGGTCGAACTTGAGTTCCTGCGCGATGTTGGGCTGCAGCAAGCTGACCTCGAGCACCCCGGTGGAACGCGTGAAGTCGCCCGGCAGGCCCTGCGCCAGCAGCACCAGCGCCACGACCACCGTGGTGGTCGTGACGCGCTGGCGCAGTGGCACCGAACGCAGCCGCTGCGCGAGCGTGCCAGCCACCGCCGCGGCCAGCGCGCACAGGCCGTACACGCCGACCCACGGCGCCCACGCCGCCAGCGGCCCGACGGTGTGGGCGTAGCCCGAAGCGATCCACGGGAATCCGGTGAACACCACACCACGCGCCAGCTCGGCGAGCAGCCAGCAGGCCGACCACAAGGCGATGTCCCAGCCTGCCCGCCCGGTGCGCAACCACGCCCCCAGCGCCATGGCGCCGGCGTAGTACAGACCCAGCAACGCCGCCAGCACCAGCACCGCCACACCCGCCAGCGCGGGATGCAGCCCGCCGTAGTGATGCATGCTGATGTAGAGCCACCAGAAACCCGCGACCAGCCAGCCCACGGCGAACAGCCAACCCATGAGTGCGGCCCGGCGAACGGGGGCCCCAGCGGTGGCGTGGGCCAGCACGCCCAGCGCCAGCAGCTGCAGCCACCACGCCTCGAACGGCGCGAACGACAGCGCGTGAGCCATGCCGGCCAGCAGCACGGCCGGCGCGCTGGCCAGCCAGCGCCAGCGGGTCGAATCGCGGTGGCGGTCGATGGCGCCTGGCGCCAGGCCGAACATCAAACGCCGTCGGAGGCCAGCGCCTCTTCAGGCGCACGGGTGACCTTGAACCAGCGCACCGCACCGCCGCGGGTCAGCATGACGCCGAACACCAGACCGCCCAGACTCACCGCCTCGCCGCGGCGCGGCACGCGGCCCATCTCGTGGGCGATCAGCCCGCCGATGGTGTCGAAGTCGTCGTGCGGCAGCACCGAGCCGAAGGCCTCGTTGACGGAGGTGATCTCGGCATCGCCGGCCACCCGGTGGCTGCCGTCGGCCAGCGTGTAGAC
>CANFXR010000050.1 GCA_947451035.1 Burkholderiales bacterium | reverse complement strand
GCGCTCGCCGGCCAGCCGGGCGGCGAGCAGGCGGTCGTGGGTGCCGGCGGCCAGCACGCTCTTGTTGATCACCCAGGCGTAGGGCTCGATCTGAGCGCGGCGCAGGTCTTCTTGCAGCGCGGCGGCTTGCGACACCGGCGTGACCTCGGGCAGCGTCACCAGGACGATGCGGGTGTAGTCGGCGTCTTGCAGCCGCATCAGCGGGGTGACGATGCGCGTGTTGCCGTGGCCTTCGAACTCGCGCAGCATTTGCCGGTGGTACGCGCCCGTGGCGTCCATCAGCAGCAGCGAGTGGCCGGTGGGCGCGGTGTCGAGCACCACGAAGGCGCTGCGCGCTTCACTCACGATGCGCGAAAACGCATGGAAGACGGCCACCTCCTCGGTGCACGGTGAGCGCAGGTCTTCGAGCAGCAGGGCGCGTTCCTGGGCGCTGAGGCCCGGCGACTTGGCGGCCATGATCTTGTCGATGTAACGCTCGGTCTCGACCTTCGGGTCGATGCGGCTCACATGCAGGCCTGCCACCTCGCCTTCGAGCGTGCCGGCCAGGTGGGCGGCCGGATCGGTGGTGCTCAGGTGCACGGTCTTGCCGCGCTGGATGAGCCCGAGCGCCAGCGCGGCGGCCACCGTGGTCTTGCCCACGCCGCCCTTGCCCATGACCATGATCAGCCCGTGCTGCGCGCCGGCCAGCGCGTCGGCCAGGGCGTCGAGTCCGGCCAAGGCGGGCGCAGCTTGCGCCGCCGTGGCGGGGGCGGGAGCGATGGTTTGCACGGCCGTGCTCAACAGCGCGCGCAAGGCCGGCAGGCCGACGGTGTCGAAGGCGCGCAGCGGCACGCTGTCGTGCGGCAGCGCGCGCAGGGACGGCGGCATCTCGTCGATGGCGAGCTGCCCCAGCGCCTCGATGGCGCAGGCCACCGCATCGCTGCGATCGCTGGCGTGGAAGACGCCGTTGATGGCCAGCCGCTGGTTGTTCAGGCCGAGTTCGTGCAGCTCCTCGGCGGTGCGCGCGGCCTCATTGATGGCGCCCTTGTCGGGCCGGGTGACCAGGATCACGGTGGTTTGCGCCGGATCGCTCAGCGCTGCAAGTGCCGCCTTGAAGCGCACCTCTTGCATCTTCAGGCCCGAGTGCGGGCCCAGGCACGACGCGCCCCGGTCGTTGCCCTCGAGAAAACCGCTCCACGCCTTGGGCAAGCTGAGCAAGCGCAGCGTGTGGCCGGTGGGCGCGGTGTCGAACACGATGTGGTCGTAGCCGCCCGCGGGGTCCGACAGCAGCGAGGCGAATTCATCGAACGATGCGATCTCGGTCGTGCACGCGCCCGAGAGCTGCTCGCGCACGGTCGAGCGTTCGGTGTCGGAGGCGTCGGCGGCCATTTGCGCGAGCACGCGCTGCCGGTACGACTCGGCCGCGTGGTCGGGGTCGATGTTGAGCACCGACAGCCCCGGTGCACCGGGCACCGGCGTGGCGGTGTTGCGCAGCTCGATGCCCAGCATCTCGTCGAGGTTGGACGCCGCATCGGTGCTCACCAGCAGCACCTTTTTGCCGGCATCGGCCAGCGCCAGCGCGGCCGCGCTCGACAGCGACGTCTTGCCCACGCCGCCCTTGCCGGTGAAAAACAAATGCCGCGTCGGCTGGCTCAGAAAACCGACGGTGCCGCGTGGTGCCTTGGGTTGCATCCGGATGACCTCAAACGCGTGGAAGAGCCCACGCACATCCGCCTCAGTGTGGGCGCCCGGCGGCGTGGCGCCTTGCGGTGGGTCAAGCCGCGCCGATCAGATCGCGCGCTGGTTGACGCGTTTGGACAGTTCGGCGGCGCTCTCGCGCCGTTCGCTGTAGCGGTCGACCAGATAAGGCGCCACGTCGCGCGTGAGCCAGGTGAACTTCATCAGCTCTTCCATCACGTCGACCAGCCGCTCGTAGTAAGGCGAGGGCTTCATGCGGCCGGCCTCGTCGAATTCCATGAAGGCCTTGGCCACCGACGACTGGTTGGGGATCGTGATCATGCGCATCCAGCGCCCGAGGATGCGCATCTGGTTGACCGCGTTGTACGACTGCGAGCCGCCCGACACCTCCATCACCGCCAGCGTCTTGCCCTGTGTGGGGCGCACCGCACCCAGGCTGAGCGGAATCCAGTCGATCTGCGACTTCATCACGCCGGTCATCGCGCCGTGGCGCTCGGGTGAGGTCCACACCATGCCCTCGGCCCAGGCCGCGGCCTCGCGCAGTTCTTGCACCTTGGGGTGGCTGTCGGGCGCGCCGTCGGGCAGCGGCAAGCCGGCCGGGTCGTACACGCGCACCTCGCCGCCCATCGCCGTGAGCAGCCGTGCGGCCTCGAGCGTGAGCAGCTTGCTGTAAGAGCGCTCGCGCAGCGATCCGTACAGCAGCAAGAAGCGCGGCGCGTGGGTCGAGCGCGCGACGCCGGCCAGTTGCGCGCCGCCGGGACGCTGGAACAGCGCGGTGTCGAGGTGGGGCAGGTCAGGCGTCAACGGCTCATCCACGTTCGTACCAGACCTTCGAGTTGTTGACGACCTTGACCACCAGCAGCATCACGGGCACTTCGATCAGCACGCCGACCACGGTGGCCAGCGCCGCGCCCGATTCGAAGCCGAACAGGCTGATCGCCGCGGCCACGGCCAGCTCGAAGAAGTTGCTCGCGCCGATCAGCGCCGACGGGCACGCCACGTTGTGCGCTTCGCCCAGACGGCGGTTCAGCCAGTAGGCCAGCCCCGAGTTGAACAGCACCTGGATGAGGATGGGCACGGCCAGCATCGCGATGACCAGCGGCTGCTCGATGATCGCTTGGCCCTGGAAGGCGAACAGCAGCACCAGCGTGGCCAGCAGCGCGGTGATCGACCACGGGCCGATGCGCGCCAGCGTGGCGTCGAGCGCACCCTCGCCGCGGCGCAGCAGCGATTGGCGCCACCACTGCGCCAGCGCCACCGGGATCACGATGTACAGCACCACCGAGGTGATCAGCGTGGCCCACGGCACGACGATCGACGACAGCCCGAGCAGCAGCGCCACGATGGGCGCGAAGGCGAACACCATGATGGCGTCGTTGAGCGCCACCTGCGACAGCGTGAACAGCGGGTGGCCACCGGTCAGGCGGCTCCACACGAACACCATCGCCGTGCACGGCGCGGCGGCCAGCAGGATCAGCCCGGCGATGTAGCTGTCGGCCTGGCCGGCCGGCAGGTACGGCGCGAACACATGGCGCACGAACAGCCAGCCCAGCAGCGCCATCGAAAACGGCTTGACCGCCCAGTTGACGAACAGCGTCACGCCGATGCCGCGCCAGTGGCGCTTGACCTGACCGAGCGCGCCGAAGTCCACGCGCAGCAGCATCGGGATGACCATCACCCAGATCAGCAGCCCGACCGGCAGGTTGACCTTGGCCACTTCCATGCGCCCGACGGCCTGGAAAGGCCCCGGCAGCCACTGGCCGAGCGCGATGCCCACGACGATGCAAAGAAACACCCACACGGTGAGGTAGCGCTCGAAGACGCTCATCGGGGCGGGTGCGGGGGGTGTGGCCAGTTGGGGCGAATTCATGGGGTCCTTGATGACTTCAGCGCGTGCCGATGTCCTTGAGTTCGCGCCGGATGGCGAGTTGGTCCAGCGATGGCATGGGCAAGGCCAGCATCAGCTCGATGCGGCGCTTGAGCACCAGCGCGGCGTCCCAGAAGACCTGGGCCTTTTGCGCGTCGCTGCCCTCGAACGCGACCGGGTCGGCCACCCCCCAGTGCGCGGTCATGGGCTGACCGGGCCACACCGGGCAGACCTCGCCGGCGGCGTTGTCACACACCGTGAACACGAAGTCCATCTCGGGTGCGCCGGGGCGGGCGAACTCGGCCCAGTCCTTGCTGCGCAGGCCGTCGGTCGGGATGCGCATGCGCTCGAGGGTCTTGAGCGCGTGCGGGTTGACCGCGCCTGCGGGGTGGCTGCCTGCGGAGTAGCCCACGAAGTGGTCGCCGCCCAGGCTGTTGAGCAGGGCTTCGGCCAGGATGGAGCGCGCCGAGTTGTGGGTGCACACGAAGAGAACGTTGTAGGTCATGGCATCTCGATGAAACATTTCCAGAAGCATGGAAATTTAGGCCATCAACATGACTCTTTCATGACGGGCGAGCGATCCTTGCTGTCCTTTATTCGGTCTCACTGAGCCAGAAATTGGCGTCAAAGCCGGGGTCGTCTGACGTGGGCTTCCAGGTCAGCGCTGCCAGCGTGATGTCATCGGACTGCGGTGCCGAACCGGCGAAAGCCACCACGCTGTCGAAGATCACCGAGACCAGTTCGTGCGCATCGCCACCGCCGTGCACGCGCACGAGCTCGTACAGGCGTTCCTCGCCAAACATGAGGCCTTCGGCGTTGAAGGCCTCGGTCACCCCGTCGGTGTAGAAGACCAGGCTGTCACCGGGCGACAGGAACTCGGTGCACTCGTCAAAGGTCTCGGGCATGCCGCCGAGCACCAGATTGCAAACGCTCGACAAGGTGTCGATGTGGCCGTTGGCGCGCCGCAGCAGCGTCGGGTTGTGGCCGCCGTTGGCATAGGTGAGTTCGCCGGTGGCCGGGTTGAACACGGCGTAGAACACGGTCACGAACAGTTCCAGCGGGTTTTGCGCGCACAGCACGTCGTTGGTGCGGCGCAGGCAGTCGCCGGGCCCCTCCGAGTCCATGGCCAGGTTGCGCAGGTTGGTGCGCGCCACCGCCATGAAGAACGCCGCCGGCACGCCCTTGCCCGACACGTCGGCCATGACCAGACCGATGCGCCCGCGCGGCAGTTCGATGAAGTCGTAGAAGTCACCGCCCATGCTGGTGGCGGCCAGCATGCGCGCCGCGCCGTCGCAGCCAGGCGCCTGCGGGAAGCTCTCGGGCAGGATCGCCGACTGCAGCGCCCTGGCGATGGCGAGCTCGCGGTTGGTCTTGCGCTCGGCCTCCTGCAGCGCGGTGTTCTTTTCCTGGAGGACGCCGCGCATCTGTTCGACCGTGGAAAAGCTGGCGATCATCTTGTTGAACGCCGTGCTGATGCTGATGGCCTCGAGGCAGCCCTGAATCGTCATGCGGCGCATCAGATCGCCGCTGGCCTCGATCTCCGCCATGACCCGTGCCGACTCGGCGATCGGCTTCGAAATGCCGCGCACGATCAGGATCGAGATGAGGCCCAGGGCCGCGCTGACCAGCAGCACGAACACGCCAAAGCTTTTGGCCTGGGCCCAAAAGAGGTCATCGATGTCCGCGACGTAGGCGCCCGAGCCCACCATCCAGCCCCACGGCTCGAACTTCTTCACGAAGGAGATCTTCGGGTAGATGGGGTCGCCCTTGTGGGCCACGGTTCCGGGCCTCGGTCTGACCCAGAAGTACGAGACAAAGCCCTCCTTGGCCTCGTTGCCCACGATCGCGAATGCCGCAAACAGGTTGAGCGCGTGGATCGGCTTCATGTCGCCATCGACACCCATTTGCATGCCGGTGGCCTGATCGGCGAACAGTGGCAATTGCGACGACTTGCCGTCGAGCGAGGGCAAGACGGTGTCGAGGATGATGGTGGGAAACGGCAGCTTGTCGTCGTTGATGAAGTAGTAGCCGTAGGAGCGCTCCGCACCGTTCAGCCCGTAGCGTGTGTTGCGGATGACTTCCACCGCCTGCGCGCGCGCCGCCTCGCCCGACAGGTGGCCGAGCCGTTCTTCTTCATGGAAGTAGGTGAGGATGCTGTAGGCCGCCTCGACGAGGTGGCGCACCTCGCTCTTGCGCGACTCGAGCATCTCCGACTTCTTCTGGATGAGCGCGTAGGCGCAGGTCGCGATGAGCACCAGGACCGACATCGTGACGGTCCAGCCGAGCTTGTAGCCGATGCTTTTCATCGGCGGCGCGAAGCGTTTCAAAAATGACATGGGGCGTGTGGCTGATCAGCAGCAGGTGTGTGCAAGGGTGCGCATCACGGGCACCCTGAGCTCGAAGCCCAGGCCCGGCAGGTAGGTCAGACCCCCGCCGGTCCACGACAGCGTGCGGTGGTACAGGTTGAGACGGCGCGGGCCGAAACCCTGGTCCGACAACGGCTCGCGGCTGGTCAGGCGCAAGACCACATCGCCGTGCTCGTGCAGCGTTTGCAGCCGGATGTGGCGCACGCCGACGCCGGCCACGCCCTCGATCAGGCACAACACGATGTCGGTCAGCCGCTCGCCGCACACATGGGCCGAGGTGGGCTTGGCCGTTGCGTCGAACTCGAACGCCACCTGCTCGAGCAGCGAGCGGGTGGCCAGCCGACGCACCAGCACGCGCGCAAAGGCGTTGGGGTCGTCGACGTCGCTCTCGGCCACGTCATCGAGATCATCGACCTGGCCCAGCCTGATGCGCTCGAGCAGCGCCGCGATCAGCGCGTTGATTTCGTCGCTCTCGTCGGCACCCGTGAACTGCAGGCCGCGCGCCATCGACAGGAAGTCTTCGAGCAAGCGGTGCGCACGGCCCGAAAGCGACAGGTCGATCAGCCCCGCCAGCGTACCGCTGCCCAGCAAGGACAGCAGCCGGTTGGACACCTGAACACCCTTCAGCACGAAGGTCAGATCCGGGGTGTCCGTGGCGTCGAAGTCGCGGGCAAAGTGGCGAAAGTCCATCAGGCACTGCTCCATCTTGTCGAGATCGAGCGCGGCCAGCACCTCCTGGCAAAGGGTTTCCTCTTCGAGGTCGGCCAGATGGAACCCCAGCGCGTACAGCTGCCCGGAGATCACCGTGAACAGGTACGACGCCTCCTCGAGCACGTCGCCCAGGTAAGACTTGAGCGCTGCGATGCGATCGAGAGACAGCGTACCCACATCCGACAGCCCGGCCGAGTCTTCTGCCATCACCCGGAGGTTCTTGCGCGCCACCTCGGGGGTTTGCGCGAAACCATGGCCCGGCAGGCAGATCGACACGCCGGCGGTGTCGATCAGTGCCTCCACCGTGGCGATGGAGCTCATCAGTTCAAGATGGTTCCAGCCATAGATGCCGCACAGCCCCGGGTTGGCGGCAAACGGCAGGTCGCCCAGGAACAGCATCTCGCCCGCCTTGATCGTGATGCTGCAATTCGAGTGCCCGGGCGTTTGATACAGCTCGAGCCGATCGACGTCGCTCAGTTGCAGCCACTCTCGATGCAGCGGCCCCGTGGGCAGCGCCAGCGAGTCGGCTCCACGGGTGAGCGCGCCCGCAGCGTCCACCGCGCCCGAGGCGCTGCCGCTGAACAGCCGGACCGCCGCCTTCACCGAACAGATCTTTGTGTTCCAGGGGTAGTAGCAGCAGAAGGTCAGCTCCCGGTCGGCGCTCTCCAGGGCGTCGGCTCCGCTGCCCTCGATGCACAGGATCACTTCGGTGCCCTGCGGAAGCGCCAGGTTGGACGCCTCCTGGGAGTGATCCTGGTGACAGTGGCTCAGAAGCACCAGCACCGGTCGGGCGCACTCGGCGAGCGCCGCACAGACGACTTCACTCAGCAGCACCGTCTGCGCGGCGCTGGCGCCGGGGTCGATCACCACGATCGCGGTCGGCGACCTCAGGACGTAGCAGTTGGACGAGACGATGCTGGGGCGCGTGACGATCGGGTAGATCTGCACGACCGCCATGCCCGGCACCGGCTGCCAGGCATTGGGCTGGATGTTCATTTCGGGTCAGGAAACGACGTCGAGGAAGCTGGTGAAGTTGGACATCTGCAGCACCGTCAGCACCGCGGGCTGCACGTTTTGAAGGCTGAGCCTCTCGTTGCGCGAGCGCAAGCGCTTGGCGGCCATCATCAGCACACGCAAACCGGCACTGCTGACGTAGGCGACGCCGGCGAGGTCAAGCGCCACATGCATCGATGGCGTCACGGCGGCTTCAAGCAGGGGGATCTCGAGCTGTTCGGCGTTCACGGCGTTGATGTCGCCCGTGACCTGCAGCACGATCAAGTCGTCTTGATCCACCCTCGTGATTTGCAAGCTCATGGTGTTCCTTGGTCAGTGTTGGACGCGAGCCACCCGAACTGCATGGAGCCAGGGTTCGATGCGATCGGCAAGCCTATCAGTGGAACGCTCAAAGCACCCTCGGTGCAACCACCTGCCCGTGCTTGGCGGCCAGGGCGACCAGCTTGGCGCGGTCCGAGCCGTCCCACGAGCCCTCGCGGTCGAAGTCGACGTACATCCGCGAGGCGCCTTCGCGCGAGGTCATCGAGATCATCTCGATGCCGCCCTGGCCGAACTTGTACGAGTGCGTGGCGCCGCCCGGCACATGCACCAGCGTGCCCGGGCCGGCCACACCCTCGGTGCCGTCGATCACGTAGCCGAGTTGGCCGCTGATCACGTAGAACGACTCGTCCCACGGATGCGAGTGATCGCCAGGGCCCGTGCCCTCGGGGCCCGTGGTGTGGAAGATCTCGTAGCCCGCGGTCTGCGCGCCCGAGGCCAGGATGGTGATGGCGGTGCCGGCGATGTTGAGCGCGCGCGGGCGGTCTTCGGGGCTGACGATCAGGGGGGAGGGTGTCATGTCATGTCTCCGGATGGGGCGGGTGGTGCGACGCTGCGGCTAGCGGTACACGCCCGGGATGATCAGGCGTTTTTCGAGCTTGCGCGCGGCGATCACGATGACCGACACCAGCGCCAGGTAGACCAGCGCGGCAAACGCGTAGGCCTTGAAGAACTGGAAGTTGGTCGACGCGAGTTCCTGCACCCGCGCGAAGAACTCGGTGTACTGGATGAGGAAGGCGATCGAGGTGTCCTTCAGGTTGAGGATCACCTGGTTGGCCAGCGCCGGCACCGACAGGCGCAGCACCTGCGGCAGCATGATCAGCCTGAAGACCTGCGCGTGGCTGAAGCCTTGCGCGCGCGCGGCATCGAGTTCGGCCTGATCGACTCCGTTGCACGCGGTGCTGAGATACGCCGCGTTGTAGGCCGCCACATTGAAGGTGAAGCCCAGCCACGCCACCATGAAAGGCGAGATTTTCACGCCCCACTGTGGCAGCCCGTAGTACATGAGAAACAGCAGCACGATCAGCGGCATGCCGATGAAAAACGAGATGTAGCCGCGCGTCAGCCAGCGCACCACGGCGTTCGGGCTGAGCGTGAGGTACAGCACCGCGATGCCGCCGAGCAGCCCGGTGATGCTCATCAGCACGGCGAGCAGCAGCGTTTGGCCCAGGCCGCTGGCGATCAGCGGCCACTGCTCGATCAGGTCGCGGCTGAACGACGACCAATCGCTCACGGCGTGCTGCCTTCGCGGCGGAAGAAATCGCGCACCCGGGCGTCTTCGTGGTTGCGCGACAACTGCTCGACGGTGCCTTCGGCGTACACCACGCCCTGGTCGAGAAACACCACGCGATCGGCGATCTGCTGCGCCAGCGACAGGTCGTGGGTGACGCACAGCACCGTGACCTTGTCGCGTAGCAGCGTGTTGATGAGCGCGGAAACCTCGCGCGACATCAGCGGGTCGAGCGCCGAGGTGGGCTCGTCGAAGAACACCACCGCCGGGTCCATGGCCAGCGCACGCGCGAGTGCCACACGCTGCTTCTGGCCGCCGGAAATCTGCGCCGGGTACTGGTCGCGCTGGGCGGCCAGTCCCAGGCGATCGAGTTCATGCAGTGCCCGCACTTCGGCTTCGGCACGGCTCAGGCCGCGCAGCTTGCGCAAGGCCAGCGTCACGTTGTCGAGCACGCTCAGGTGGCGGTACAGCGCGAACTGCTGGAACACGAAGCCGATGCCCTGGCGCAGCGCGCGCACGTCGACGCCGGGGCCGGTGACTTCCTGCCCGCGGAACCGGATCGACCCCGAGGTCGGTTCTACCAAGCGGTTGATGCAGCGCAGCAGCGTGGATTTGCCACAGCCCGACGGGCCCATCACGACCTTGACCTCGCCTTCGTTGACCGCGAGGTTGATGCCGGCGAGCACGGGGCGTTCGTCGAAACGCTTGACCACATCTTTCAACTCGATCAGCGCCACGAGGGGTTCCTTGATGGGGGTTGCGTTGCGTGCATCACTGCGCGGCGAGGCCCGGCACGCGGTAGCGCCGCTCGATCAGGTGCACGCCGACGAGCAAGACGCGGTAGATCGCGAAGTACAGCAGCCCCACCGCCAGGTAGATCTCGATGCCGCGCATCGTGGTGGCGGCCAGCGCCATCGCCTGCTTGGTGATTTCGGGGATGCCCACGGTGTAGGCGAACGGCGAGTACTTGAGCACCACCGTGAACTGGTTGACCATGCCCTGCACCGCCAGACGCAGCATCTGCGGGAACTCGATCGACACCATGATCTGCAGCCGGCTGAACCCCATGGCCTCGGCGGCCACGATCTCGGCGGCATCGACCGAGTCGAGCGCGCCGCGAAACACCTCGGCCAGATAGGCGCCCGACATCAGCCCGAGGCTGAGCACCATGGCCAGCAGCGGTGACACCTTCAGACCCACGCTGGGCAGCCCGAAGTACACCAGGAACAGCAGCACCAGCACCGGCACACCGCGCAACACGAAGGTGTACGCATCAAGCAGCCAGCGCAGCCAGCGCACGTTCAGGCGCCACAGACCGGCCACCAGCAACCCGGTGATCAGGCCGGTGGCCGCGCAGCTGAGCGTCACCGCCACGGTGTAGGCCACGCCTTGCGCGAGCTGCGCAACGATGGCCGCAAAGTCCATGCCGTGGGGCTCGCGCAGTCAGCCGCGCAGGATCACTTCATCCACTTGTCGAGGATGGCCTTGACCTTGTCCGGGCCCAGCTCGACCAGGTACTTGTCGAAGTCGTCGCGCATCGGCGAGCCCTTGGCAAAGGCGAAGCCCAGCTTGTCGAAGCCGGTGAACGAATAGCTGCTCTCGATGGGCAGGTTCTTCTTGTATTTGAAGTTCGCCAGCACCGGCTCTTCGATGAAGGCCAGGTCGAGGTTGCCGTTTTGCAAGTCGGTGACCGCCTCGTTGTAGCTCGGGTAGAGCTTGACCTTGTCGAGGCTGTAGTAGCCCTTGGGCTCGAGCTCGTTCTTGATCAGGTCGTTGTAAGCCATGCCGCGCGGGTAGCCGATGGAGTACTTCTTCAGCTCGGCGAGGTCGGTGATCTTGATGTTGCGGCTGGTCAGGCTGACCAGGTGCCAGGCGTTGTCGTAGTAGGGCTGCGAGAAGTCCATCGCCTCCTTGCGCTTGTCGGTGATGCTGATGCCCGAAAACGCCACGTCGGCCTGGCCGCTCGACACCGCACCGAGCATGCCCTGCCAGTCGTAAGGCGTGATCTGCAGCGTGCAGCCGCGCGCCTTGCAGTAGCCCTCGAAGATGTCCATGTCGGCGCCCACGGTCTTGCCGCCGTCTTCGAACACCATCGGCGGCGAGGTCGGTGACACCGCCACCTTGATCACCTTGCCGGCGGCGCTTTGAGCGGCCGGCGCGGCGCCGTCGGATTCGGCTTTCTTGGAACAACCCGCGAGGGCCAGGGCCAGCACGCACAGCAGAGCGAGGATCTTGTTCATCAGGGGGGTCTCCATCCAACAGATTGGGAAATCACGACGCAAGAAGCGCGCGCTGCCGGCCCACTTCGATGAGCGGCGGCCGCGCGCAGTTTAGGGCGTGCGAGGCCGCCGCCAAAGCTGAGGCGTCCGGGCGCGCTTCCCTGACAATCTGCGCTGTTTCGGCGAACGCCCTCCCGGTGTGCCTTTTCCCAGACCCTTGCGCGATGAACAAGCTGCTGTGTGCGTTGCTGATCGGCCTGTGCCTCATGGGAGCGTCCCAGGCCCAGACGCCGGCGCAGCTTCAGGCGCAGGCGAGGGCGACGGCCCTGGCGCAACTGCTGTCGGACATGGATCCGGCGGCCAAGCACCTGCGTCTGTATCGGGACCGGTTCGAGCGCTATCTGCGTGAACAGCAACTGGCCCGCCCGACCGCCGCCCAACCGCTGATCACGCTGCCGGCCGCTGCCGACACCCCGGCGGCGCAGCCCGCTGCGGGTACGCGCTTGGGCGGCATCCGCGTGACGGGCGATGAGCACTTGAACCCGGGCTTCGTGCTCGAGCGCTTGCACCAGACGCCGGGCGAGGCGCTGTCGATCGAACAACTGGAGCAAGACCTCATCCGCTTCAACGCCCTTCACGATCCGCAACTGATCGCCACGATGAGCGCGGTTGCGCAGCCGGGCCAAAGCGATGTGGCCATCGACGTGCAGCCCGCCAAGCGCCACAGCTTTTCGACGTTTGTGGACAACGCCGGCAGCGATTCCGTGGGCGAGGCGCGCGGTGGGTTCATCTACCGCGGCAGCGGCCTGCTCGGGCGCGACGACACCTTGCAACTGATGACTGCGTTCAGCAAGGGGTCGGAAACCTACGGAATGAGGTACTCGGTGCCGGTGAGCCGCGACGATCTGCGGCTGGACGTGATCGTCGCGCGTGGCCACCTCGATGTGCTCAACGGACCGTACGGGCCACTGGGCATCACGGGCCGCTCACGCGAGGTGGCCGTGGGGCTCACGCAGCCCTTCGCCGTGGGCCTCAACGAGCAGTGGGCGGGCTACGCCCGTTTGTCGTCGAGGAACTCCGTCGACCTGCTCAAAGGGCACGCCATGCCGCAGCGCGAACTGAAGGTGTTCTCGCTGGGTTTGAGCGCCGAGTCGCACCGTGACTCGGTGGCCTGGACGCTCGACAACAGCGTGAACGTCGGCGCCAAGGTGCTGGGCGGCGACGATCAGTTCGCCTACTACCGCGCCAACGTCTCGCGCGTCGACCGCCTGTCGCAGCGCGTGCAGTTGGTCACCCGCGCCGGCGTGCAGTATTCGTTCGATCGGGTGCTGCCCATGGGCGAGCAGTTCCAAGCCGGCGGCATCTCCACCGTCAGGGGGTTCACCGAGGGATTGCTGTCAGGTCGCAGCGGCTACGCGATCAGCGCCGAGCTGCGCGCGGTGGCCTACGCGCCGCCGCCTGACACGCCGGCCGGCCTGCGCCCGGTGGTTCAGGTGCTGAGCTTCGTCGACCACGGTGCCGCGTTGCCCTACCGTCCGGGCCAGAGCATCACCCATGACGATTACCTGACCAGCGCCGGCGTGGGCTGTATCGTCGACTTCAGCCGCCGTGTCACCACCCGCGTGACGGCGGCCTGGCCGATCAACCAGAACCCGGCCGAGCAGCGCCAGCGCTCGCCGCGCGTGCTGGCGGCGATGAACATCGCGTGGATTTGAGCCTGCCCATGACCTTCGCGTTTTCACCTCAGGACGAAGCCGCCATGCGCATTGCGCTGGATCAGGCGCACAACGCCTGGCTGGTCGGCGAAGTGCCGGTGGGCGCGGTGATCGTGCGCGCCGGGCAGGTGATCGCCACCGGCTACAACCGGCCCATCACCGAGCACGACCCGACCGCGCACGCCGAGATCGTGGCGCTGCGCCATGCGGCCACGCTGCTGGGCAACTACCGGCTGCCCGAGTGCGAGTTGTTCGTCACGCTCGAGCCATGCGCCATGTGCGCGATGGCGCTGATGCACGCGCGCTTCAAGCGGGTGGTGTTCGGCGCGCTCGACCCCAAGACCGGCGCGGCCGGCTCGGTGGTCGATCTGTTCGCGCAGCCGCAGCTCAACCACCACACGCATTTGCACGGAGGCTTGCTGGCCGACGACTGCTCGCAGGTGCTGCGCGATTTCTTTGCCGAGCGCCGTCAGCAATACCGTCAGCGGCGCGAAGGCCTGGCGCTCGAGATCGACGCGACGCTGGGGCTGCGCCCGACGGACATCCCGGCCGGCGAGGCCATCGAGCTGCTGATGCGACCCGACTCCTTCTGACACCCCATGACCTCACTGCACCTCTACAGCGCCTCGGGCGTGGTCGCCCAGGCCCCGGCGCTGCGCCGCGCCGCCAAGCGGCTGGGCACGCTGGGTTTCGACGTGACGATCGACGCCTCGGCGCTGGCGAAACACCAGCGCTTTGCCGGTGACGACGACACGCGGCTGGCCGCCTTGCACCGCGTGGCACAAGCCGCACCGGGCATCGCGATGGCCACGCGCGGCGGCTATGGCCTCACGCGCTTGCTCGACCGCATCGACTGGGCGCTGATCGGGCGCAGCATCGACAGCGGCACGCGCTGGGTCGGCCACAGCGACTTCACCGCGCTGCAGCTGGGCTTGCTGGCGCACGTCAAGGGCGAGGGCGCCATCAGCTGGGCCGGGCCGCTGGCGTGCGGCGACTTTGGCGTGGCCGAGGTCGACGACATCACCGAGCCGTGCTTCGTCGAGGCGATGGACGGCTCGCTCGAGGCGGTGGGTTTTCGCACCGAGCCGGGCTTGGACGGCCTGTCGGTGCGCGGCACGCTGTGGGGCGGCAACCTGTGCATGGTCAATTCGCTGCTGGGCACGCCGCACTGGCCACGTGCGTCGGTCACGCGCGGCGGCGTGCTGTTTCTCGAAGACGTCAACGAGCACCCGTACCGCATCGAGCGCAGCTTGCTGCAGCTGCATCAGGCCGGCGTGCTTGATGCGCAAAAGGCGGTGGTGCTGGGCGCGTTCAGCGAGTTTCGCAAGTCGCCGCTGGACCGCGGCTACACGCTCAAATCCATGGTGGCCCACCTGCGCAGCGTCACCAAGACGCCGATCCTCACCGGCTTGCCTTTCGGCCACGTGCCCACCAAGGTGACGATGCCGGTGGGCGCGCGTGTCGAGCTGCTGGTGCAAGGCCGAGACGCGCTGCTCGGCTGGTGATGCAGCGCCGCGCCAGCCTTCAAGCCACGGCCTCGCCACGCGTGTGGCGTTGGGCGCGGTGCTTGATCGCCGGCGTGCTGGGCGTGGGGCTGGCGGCCTGCAACAACAACCCGCAGCCCGAGGGCGCCGCCGCTGCCAACACGCTGTATTCGGCGGTGTCGGGCAGCTCGCCGCGCCACCTCGACCCGACCGCGTCGTACTGGAGCAACGAGGCGTCCTACACCTACCAGATCTACGAGCCGCCTTACGGCTACCACTACCTCAAGCGCCCGTTCGAGCTGGTGCCCAAGGCCGCGCAGGCGGTGGCGCAGCCGCGCTACCTCGACAAGGCCGGCCGGCCCTTGCCGCTCGATGCGCCGGCCGCCGACATCGCCGAGAGCGTGTACGACGTGCCCATCAAGACTGGCATCCTGTTTCAGCCGCACCCGGCGTTTGCGCTCGATGAGCAAGGCCACCACCGCTACCACTCGATGAAGCCGGGCGAACTGGGCGAGCGCCGCTCGCCGTGGGACTTCGAGCACATGGGCACGCGCGAACTGGTGGCCGACGACTACGTCTACGCCATCAAGCGCCACGCCACCACACGCATCACGACGCCGATCTTCGGCATCTTTGCCGAGTACGTCGTCGGCCTGAAAGACTACGGCGAGCTCGTCAAGGCCGAGGACGCCAAGCTGCGTGCGGGCCTGAGCGCAGCGTCGCTGGACAAGCCTTTCCTGGATTTCAGGCGCTGGCCGCTGGCCGGCGTCAGCGCTCCCGACAAGCACCTGCTGCGCATCCGCATCAAGGGCAAGTACCCGCAATGGAACTACTGGATGGCGATGACGTTTCTGGCGCCCGTGCCGTGGGAGGCCGATGCCTTCTACGCGCAGCCGGGCATGGTGTTTCACGGGCTGTCGCTCGACCGCTGGCCGGTGGGCACCGGCCCGTACATGATGGCCGAGTACGTGCAGGACCGCCGGCTGGTGATGAAGCGCAACCCCCACTACCGCGGCGAGCCCTATCCCTGCGAAGGCATGCCCGGCGACAAGGAGGCCGGCCTGCTCGACGACTGCGGCAAGACGATGCCGTTCATCGACTCGCTGGTGTCGACCATCGAAAAAGAAGGCGTGCCCTTGCGTGCGAAGTTCCGCCAGGGCTACTACGACATTCCGCGCATCGAGCGGTTTGACGACGGCATGGAGTTTCTGGTCGAGATGGACGACTCGCCCGAGGTGCGGCGCGACTACCTCGAGCGTGGCTTCCAGCTGCCCAAGTTCGCCGACGTCAGCGTGAACTATCTGGGTTTCAACATGCTCGACCCCACGATAGGCCACGCCGACAACCCCGAGCAGCACGCGCGCAACCGCCAACTGCGTCAGGCCATCTCGATCGCTGTCGACTGGGAGGAGTACAGCCGCATCTTCCCCAAGAACGCGGGCGAGACCGCGATGGGGCCGCTGCCCGCCGGGCTGTTCGGCTCGCGCCATGGTCAGCCCGAGGGCATCAACCCGGTGACGCACCGGCTCGTGGACGGCAAACCCGTGCGCCGGCCGATCGCCGACGCGAAGCGGCTGATGGTCGAAGCCGGCTACCCCGACGGCCGCGAGCTGAGCAGCGGGCGCCCGCTGGTGCTGAACTACGACGTGTCGAGCCAGGCGACGCCGGAGTCGCGCTCGCAGATCGACTGGATGGTCAAGCAGTTCGCCAAGATCGACGTGCAGCTCGAGGTGCGCGCCAGCGACAACAACCAGTTCCAGGAAAAGGTGCGTCAGGGCCGGCACCAGATCTACTCGGCAGGCTGGCTGGCCGATTACCCGGACGCCGAGAACTTCCTGTTCCTGCTGTACGGGCCGAACGCGAAATCCACCTCGGACGGGGAGAACACCTCGAACTACGCCAACGCCGAGTACGACCGGCTGTACGCCAGGCTCAAGGACATCGACGACGGCCCCGAAAAGCAGGCGCTGATCGACCAGATGACCGCCATCGCCCAGAGCGACGCGCCGTGGTCGTTCGGCTACTTCCCGTATTCGTCGGGGGCGTTCCAGTCGTGGGTGCACAACGCCAAGCCCGCCGTGCTGGTGCGCGACATGGCGCGTTACTACCGCATCGATGCCCGCTCGCGCGTGCAACATCAGACCGAGTGGAACCAGCCGGTGTGGTGGCCGCTGTGGCTGGGTCTGGCCGCGATGGTCGCGGTGGCGGTGCTGGCCTTGCGCAGCTTGCGCCGGCGCGAGCGGCTCGACGCGCGCGGCACACTCCTGTCGTGATGAGAACCGCGCCATGCTGAGCACCATTGCCCGACGCCTGGCCTACGGCGTGCTGATCCTGATCGGCGTGAACCTGGCCACGTTCTTCCTGTTCTTCACGGTCAACACGCCCGACGACATGGCACGGCTGAACATCGGCGGCAAGCGCGTCACCCAGACGCAGATCGTCAAGTGGAAGGCCGAGCGCGGCTATGACAAGCCGCTGTACGTGAACGACACGCACACCGGCAGCGAGCGTTACACCGACACCATCTTCTGGGACCGTTCGGTGTCGCTGTTCACGCTGAACTTCGGGCGCTCCGACTCGGAAAGCGCCGGCGACATCGGCTACCAGGTGCGCGAGCGCATGGCGGTCAGTCTGCAGCTCGCGCTGCCGCTGTTCATCTTGCAGGTGATCGCGAGCACGGCGTTCGCGCTGCTGCTGGTGATGTTGCGGCAAACGCGCTTCGACGCCTGGGGCGTGGTGCTGTGCGTGCTGATGCTGTCGATCTCCAGCCTGTTCTACATCATCGTCGGGCAGTACCTGTTCTCGCGCGTGCTGCGTCTGGCGCCGATTTCGGGCTACGCGGCGGGGTTCGATGCGGTCAAGTTCCTGGTGCTGCCGATCGCGCTGTCGCTGCTCGCCAGGCTGGGCGGCGAGGCGCGGCTGTACCGCGCGATGTTCCTCGAGGAGATGGGCCGCGACTACGTGCGCACCGCACGCGCCAAGGGGCTGGGCGAGCCGCGCGTGCTGTTCGGCCACGTGCTGCGCAACGCGCTGATCCCGATCGTGACGAGCGCGGGCGGCTACTTGCCCTACGTGTTTCTGGGCAGCCTGGTGTTCGAGAGCTTTTTCGGGCTGCCGGGGCTGGGCGCGTACGTGATCGACGCCATCGCCAACCAGGACTTCGCGGTGGTGCGCACGATGGTGTTCCTCGGCTCGCTGCTCTATGTGCTGAGCTACATCGCGATCGACATCGCCTACACGTGGATCGATCCGCGTGTGCGGTTGTCCTGACAGGCCCAGCGAATGACGACCCTGCTGCCCAAGTTTGTCTTGCTGTGGACCGATGCCGTGATGTGGCTGCTGGTGCTCGCCATGCTGGTCTACGCGCAGTACGTGCAGCGCCGTGCGCCGCTCAAGGCGAGCTGGATCCGGGTGTTTCGCGATGCGCCGGCGTTTGCCTCGGCGATCGTGCTGGCGCTGTGCCTGATCGTCACGCTGTTCGACAGCGTGCATTTCCGCCGCGCGCTGCCGGCCGCGGCAGGTGAAGGCGTGGCCGCCAAGGCGGTGGCCTACGACACGCGCACGCAGTCGGGGCTCGATGCGCTGCTTGGCGGGCTGGTCGAATCTCGCGAAGCGACCTACTCGCGTCCGCTGGCGTACCAGAGCTTCACGTTGCAGTCGCTGAGCGTCGACGGCGAGGTGCGCCGCGTGCCGCCGCGCCTGCTGCACGGTGGCGTGCACCTGAAAGACCCGGCGCAGGAGTGGGGCGCGGACATCGCTTGGCGCACCGCGAGTGGCCTGGCGCTGGGCGCTGCCATGGGTGCGCTGCTGTGCGCGGTGTTCGTGCTGGCGCTGGCGCGGCGTGGCGGCATCGCCTGGCGCGCTGCCGCGCGCCAGGTGTGGCGTGACGAGACGGTGCTGCGCTGGCGCGCCGCGCTGGGCACGCTGTTCGCGCTGTGTGTGCTCGCGGGTGCGGCGCTGCTGCTGATGAACGACTACCACCTGATGGGCACCGACCGCACCGGCAACGATGTGTTCTATCAGGCGCTCAAGAGCATCCGCACCGCGTTCGTGATCGGCACGCTGGCCACGCTGGCCACGCTGCCGCTGGCCGTGGGGCTGGGGCTGATGGCCGGCTACTTCAAGGGCTGGGTCGACGAGGCGATCCAGTACTTCTACACGGTGCTGTCGTCGGTGCCCAACGTGCTGCTGATCGCGGCGTGCGTGCTGATGGTGCAGGTCTACCTGGACCAGCACGCCGAGCTGTTCGAGACCGGCGCCGAGCGCGCCGACCTGAAGCTGTTCTTGCTGTGCGCCATCCTCGGGCTGACCGGCTGGGCGGGCTTGTGCCGGCTGTTGCGTGCCGAGGCGCTCAAGCTGCGCGAGCTCGAGTTCGTGCAGGCGGCGGTGGCCTTTGGCGTGGGACCGTGGCGCATCATCTGGCGCCACCTGATGCCCAACGTGATGCACCTGGTGCTGATCACCACGGTGCTCGAGTTCTCGGGGCTGATCCTCTACGAGGCGGTGCTGTCTTACGTGGGCGTGGGCGTCGATCCGTCGATGAACAGCTTCGGCGGCATGATCAATCTGGCGCGCAGCGAGATGAGCCGCGACCCGGTGGTGTGGTGGTCGTTCGCCGCGGCGTTCAGCTTCATGGTCACGCTGGTGCTGGCGGCCAATTTCTTTGCCGATGGCGTGCGCGATGCCTTCGACCCGCGCGCCCGGGTGTTCCGCGCGCGCCGTCCGGTGGCTGCTGCCTCCGCCGTCACCTCCCCCGACTGAGCCGCCATGCTGAACATCGACAACCTCGGGGTGGTGTTCGATGCCGACGCCGGTCTGGTGCGCGCGATCGACGCTCTGTCGCTGGCCATCGAGCGCGGCGAGACCTTCGCGCTGGTGGGCGAGTCGGGCTGCGGCAAGAGCCTGACCGCGCTGGCGCTGATGCGCTTGCTGCCCGACGCCGGGCGCATCACCGACGGGCGCATCGACATCGAAGGGCTCGACACGCTTTCGCTGCCCGAATCGGCCATGCGCCGGCTGCGCGGCGGGCGCATCGGCATGATCTTTCAGGAGCCGGCCACCAGCTTGAATCCGATCATGCGCATCGGCGCGCAGATCGTCGAGGCGATCGAGGCGCACACCGCGCTGCGCGGTGCGGCCGCGCGCGCCAAGGCCATCGAGTGGCTGGGCCGGGTGGGCATACCCGAGCCGGCGCGGCGCATCGACGACTACCCGTTTCGACTCAGCGGCGGCCAGAAGCAGCGCGTGATGATCGCCATCGCGCTGGCCGCCGAGCCCGACTTTCTGGTGGCCGACGAGCCGACCACCGCGCTCGATGTGGTGATCCAGGCGCAGATCCTCGACTTGCTCAAGCAACTGCAGCGCGAGCAGGGCATGGGCATGTTGCTCATCACGCACGACTTGGCGGTGGTCTCCGGCATGGCCGACCAAGTGGCGTTGATGTATGCAGGG
>CANFXR010000049.1 GCA_947451035.1 Burkholderiales bacterium | reverse complement strand
GGTTATGAGGACAAGGTGGCGAACCAAGTCCTGATGGGATTGGGAATGGATCCAGAGTTGGCTGCTGAGATGTCCAAGATTCCCTTGCAGCCTCGACCGCCATTGCCAGATACGGGGATCTTTGGAAAGCTGCGAAGCTTTCAGGCGACGTTGGCCGGCCAAGACCATGGGTGCGACGCCACGGCGGCGTGAGGCGAAGCACTCGACAGATCGCCGGTGGCAAAACCGGCCTCTAACGACTGGCCGCAAGGGCCGCTGTTGCGCAGCAGCGCCGCCTGGCGATCGCAGCGCTCGGTGTCCATGCGGGCGTCATCTGTGGTCCCACCGACAGGAATCGAACCTGTATCTGCCGCTTAGGAGGCGGCCGTTCTATCCGTTGAACTACGGCGGGACGCGGCGCTGATTTTCACACGCGCCTTGCGTGCAGTGGGTTAAGTTCGGCTCCTATGCCAACCCTTCGATTCGTGCCTTCACCGTCCGGCCCTCCATGAGGCGCCCCGCACATCTCGTGTATGGCGGCGAGGACCGTCCCCCGTGGGGCGTGATGCTGCTCAGCGGCTTGCAGCATGTGGTCGTGGTGACCATGTTTTTCGTCTACCCGCTCATCGTCATGCGTGAGGCGGGCACGGCGGCCGGGCAGGTCGCCGACATCTTGCGCGTGGGCATGCTGGTGCTGGCGCTGGGCACGCTGCTGCAAGCGTTGCCGCGCGGGCCGCTGGGCAGCCGGTTGCTCGCACCGGTCAACTTCACCGCGTTGTATTTCCCGGCCTCGCTGCTGGCCGTGAAGGCCGGTGGCATGCCGCTGGTGTGGGGCATGACGGTGTTTGCCGGCGTGTTGCAGCTCGGGCTGGCTTGCGTGTGGACGCGTTTGCGCGCGTTCGTGCCGCCGGAGATGGGCGGGTTGGTCGGCTTGCTGGTGGGCGCCACCATCGCGCTGGCCGCCTTGCGCACGCTGGCGGGCCACGGCGTGGCAGGCGCGGTGTCGGGGCATGACGCCGTGATCATGGCCGCCAGCCTCGCCACGATGATCGGGTTCAACGTGTGGAGCCGCGGCACCGCGCGCATGTTTTGCGTGCTGATCGGGCTGGTGGTCGGCTACGCGGCCGCCGCACTGGGCGGTGATCTGAGCGCGGCCGATTGGGCCCGGGTGAGCGCACAGCCTGTGTTGGCCTGGCCGGCGCTGACGTTGGCCGAACTGACGTTCGACGTCTCGATGGTGGTGCCGTTCACCGTAACGGCGGTGGCCGCCACGCTGAGCAGTGCGGCCATCATCGCCGCCTACCAGCGGCTCAACGACGCCGACTGGGTGCGACCCGATCAGGCGCGGGTACGCGGCGGCATCCTGGGAGACGGCCTGACCGCGATCGTGGGCGGGCTGTTCGGCACGCATGGCGCCATCCTGTGCAATGGCAGTGTCGGGGCGGTGGCCGCAACCGGGGTCTCCAGCCGCAGCATCGGCCCTGTGGCCGCCGCCATCCTGGCGCTGGCCGCCTTCATGCCGTGGCTGGCCGGTGCGCTGACCCTGATGCCGCCCGCCGTGATGGCCGCTGCGCTGCTGTTCACGGCGCCGTTCGTCATGATCAGCGGGGTGCAACTGATCGTCACGCGTGTGCTCGACAGCCGGCGCACGCTGATGATCGGCTCGAGCCTGGCGGCCTTTCTCGCGGTCGCGGTCTTTCCCGCAGCCTTCGCGCAGGTGCCTGACTGGGCGCGCTCGTTCGTCAGCTCGCCGCTGGTGCTTGCGCTGGTCGTGGCGCTGGTGCTGAACCTGGTGTTTCGCCTCGGTGTGCGCCGCCGCGTCGTGCTGCCCTGGACCCCCGGTGTGGACGGGTCACAGGCCGTGGGTGATTTCATCGAGACCGCCGCCGGGGCCTGGGGCGCGCGGCGCGATGTCATGACCCGTGTCGAGGCCGTGGTGCAGCAGGCGCTGGAGGTGGTGGTGGACCACGGCTCGGTCACGGGGCCGGTGCTGCTCGAGCTCAGCTTCGATGAGTTCGACGTCGACGCCCGTCTGACCTACGACGGTGTGGAACTGGTGCTGCCCAGCGGGCTGCCCACGGAAGCAGCGGTGCTCGACGGCAGCGGTGTGCTGGCGCTGGCCGGCCATCTGGTGCGCCAGCAGTCCGACCGCGTGCTCAGCGGCCACGCGGCGGGTCGCAGCTGGCTGGAGATCCGCTTTCGGCACTAGCCGCCAGGCTCCGGGGGCGCCTGGCCGTGTGGTTGCACCGCCTCACACCCAGTTCGGCGCGATCACTGGCTGCAGCGCGCTCTGGTAGGCCGGCGGCAGGGTGGTTTGCCCGGCGGCGGGTGGCGCGAAGGTGGCCATGGCATCGACCAGCCGCTGCACCTGCGTGGCCTGCAGCGCCTGGCCGTCGGCCAGCTGGAAGCTCTCGATGCGTTTGGCCGGGTTGGTGTACCAGCCGTTGATCGTGAGCCGGTCGGCGCTGCCGATGACCGACAGCTCGAGGTTGGCGCCCACGCGGCGCAGCCACAGCTGGTCTTCGGCCACGCCGGGGAGCAACTCGAGCCGGTCGATGCCGCCGGCGTCGCTCAGCGTGTCGGCGCCTTCGCCGCGGCCCCAGGCGTAGACGTCGTTGGATGTGGCGGCCGTGTCGGTGAGCGTGTCGGTGCCCCAGCCTCCGGCGTAGTGGTCGTCGCCTGCGCCGCCGCTCAGCGTGTCGGCTCCGGCGCCGCCGAAAAGCGTGTCGTTGCCGCCCAGGCCGCTCAGGCTGTTGGCCGCGTCGTTGCCGAGCAGCACATTGGCCAGCGCGTTGCCCGCGCCGTTGATCGCGCCGGCGCCCATGAGCGCGAGGTTTTCGGTGTTGGCGCCCAGCGTCCAGCCCACGCTGCTGCGCACGGTGTCGGTGCCCTGGCCGGCTTTTTCGGTGAGCACGTCGAGCGTGCTGTCGACGATGTAGGTGTCGTCACCGGTGCCGCCGATCAGGCGGTCGTTGCCCGCGCCGCCGTCGAGCGTGTCGTTGCCGGCCAGCCCTTCGATGACATCCGCCAGCGCGGTGCCGGTGAGCGCGTCATCGCCGGCGGTGCCGGTGGCCACCGCGCGCTGGCTGATGTCGGCCGCCAGCCAGACCGTACCGTCGATGAAGCTGACCTGGTCGATCTGCCACAAGGCGCCGGTGAACCAGCCGGTGACGGTGATCCGGTCGGTGAGGTTGGTGTGACGCAGGACCAGATCGTCGCCCGAGCGCAAGGCGCTGATGTCGGCGGCAGCGATGCCGGTGCCGAATCGCAGCTCGTCGGTGACGCCGTAGTTGAGCCCCTGGTCGAAGTCGGTGAGGGTGTCGGTGCCATCGCCGAGCTTGAAGTGGTAGACGTCGCCCAGCGAGTTCCAGCTGAACAAGGTGTCGTTGCCGCGCCCGCCGGTGAATGTGGTGTGGCCGGTGCTGAACTTGTAGTCGGTGACCAGCGTGGTCAGCGTGTCGTTGCCGGCGCCACCGTCGAGCACGTCGTCGTGGCCCACGGCGGTGAGCGTGTCGTCGCCGCCCAGGCCGAGCAGCGTGTCGGTGAAGGCGGTGCCCACCAGCGCATCGGCACCCGCCGTGCCCGTGAGTCGCAGCAGCCGCTGCGTCAGGAAGTCGGCGCTCCAGCGCGTGCCGTTGGCGAACTCGACGAAGTCGGTCTGGTAGCTGCTCATGCCGTCGGCAAACCAGCTTTTGATGGTGACCTGATCGACGCCGTTGCGGTGCCGCAGCAGCAGGTCGTTGCCAGAGCGCAGCGTGGTGATGTCGCGCGGCGCGATGCCCGCGCCATAGCGCAGGAGGCTGCCGGTGAGGCCGGTGCCCCGACTGGC
This sequence comes from Burkholderiales bacterium, assembly GCA_947451035.1. GTDB lineage: Bacteria > Pseudomonadota > Gammaproteobacteria > Burkholderiales > Burkholderiaceae_C > PBB1. The sequence continues at coordinate 17,528 of CANFXR010000049.1, read as the reverse complement.
CAGCGTCACGGTGTCGGCGCCGTCGCCGAGGTTGAATAGGTACAGATCGGCGCCTTGCGAGCCGGTGATGGTGTCGTTGCCGGGGCCGCCGACGAAGGTGACGGCGGCGCTCTCCAGCTTGCCGATCAGGAGGTCGTTGCCATCGCCGCCCTCGAGCCGGTCACCGCTGCCCCACGCCATCAGCAAGTCGTCACCGCCCAGACCGCGCAGCGTGTCGGCCGCGGTGCTGCCCAGCAGCAAGTCGGCCGCCGCGGTGCCGGTGGCGGACTTCCACGCCAGCCGGTCGGTGACGTCATCGGCGCTCCAACGGGTGCCGTCGCTGAAGGTGATCTGGGTGATCTGGTTGTCGCGCAAGTCGGTGCTGAGCCAGCCTTGGACGGTGATCTTGTCGGCGCCGTTGGCGTGGGTAAAGACCAAGTCCACGCCCGAGCGCACCAGCGTGATGTCGGCGCCGTATACGCCCGCGCCAAAGCGCAGTTCGCTCTCGCCGCTTTGCACGTGGTTCAGGTCGATGATGGTGTCGGCGCCGTCGCCAAGGTCGAACCGGTAGACGTCTCCGAGCCCCGAGCCGATGAGCGTGTCGTTGCCGCGCCCGCCGATGAAAGTGTTGCCGCCCCGGCCGAGCCCGAAGGAGTCGACAGCGGCGCTGAGCAGGTCATCGCCGTCGCCGCCTTCGAGTTGGTCGTGGCCGCCATCGGCAGTGAGGGTGTCGTTGCCGGCCAGGCCGACGATGCGCTCGGGAAACGCGGTGCCCATCAGGCGGTCGTCACCCGCCGTGCCCACGATGGGCGGCTGGCCCCGAAACGACGCCTCGACGGCGCTCCAGGTGGTGTCGGCAAACACGATGCGGCCGATCTGGTCGAGCCCGACCACGTCCGAGTACCAGTTCTTGACGGTGACCTGATCGCTGCCGTTGGCGTGCCGCAGCACCAGGTCGTCGCCTTCGCGCGCTGCGTTCATGTCGGCCGAGGCGATGCCTTCGAAGCGCAGTTCGTCGTCGCCCTTGCTGCTGGCGTAGTCGGCGTGGTCGACGATCGTGTCGGCGCCGTCGCCCAGCCGCTGGATGTAGACGTCTTGGTATTCGCTGCCGATCATCGTGTCGTTGCCGCGTCCGCCGATGTAGGTGTTCAGGCAGTTGGCGTAGCGGTTGCCACCCACGTCGAGCAGATCATCGCCATCGCCGCCGTCGAGCGTGTCGTACCAGCCCGTCGCACTCAGCGTGTCGTTGCCCGCCAGCCCGTACAGCCGGTCGGGGTAGTCGGGGTTGCCTCGCAGCACGTCGTCGCCGGCCGAGCCCTTGACCTGCACCGCGAGCTCGCTCACCTCGTCGGCGCGCCACACGGTGCCGTCGGCAAAGCGCAGCGTCTCGATCTGGTACGCGCTGCCCGCACCCGCGAGCCAGCCGCGCAGCGTGAGCCGGTCTGGCGAGCCGGCGAGCGTCAGGATCAGGTCGCCGTTGGCGCGCACGAAGCCCACGCTGTCGGCGGCAATGCCCTCGCCCAAGCGCAGCTCGTCGCCACCGGCGACACCGCCGCTGTCGTCGATCAGGGTGTCGCTGCCGTCGCCGAGGTTGTAGAGGTAGACATCGGCGCCGCTGCCCCCAAACAGCATGTCGGCGCCGCTGCCACCGGTGAGCACGTCGTTGCCGGCGCCGCCGATCAGCGTGTCGGCCCCGGCGCCGCCCCACAGCGTGTCGTTGCCGCTGAGCGTGGACGCGGCCGTGGTCGTGCGCTGGTCTTCGCCGGCCAGCCAGTCGTTGCCGTCGCCGCCGCGCAGCACATCGGCACCGCCGCCGCCCCACAGCGCATCGTTACCGTTGCCGCCGTCCAGATCGTCGTTGCCGTGCAGTTCGGCGCGCAGCCGCGAGGCCGCGCCGTCGCCTTCGAGCTGGTCGTTGCCGTCGCCACCGAGCAGCACGTCATCGCCGCCTTCGCCAAAGAGCCAGTCGGTGCCGGCGCCGCCATCGAGGGTGTCGCGACCGGCCGCCGTCACCCGCCCCGCGCCGGGCCGGTTATCGGCGTACGCGTTGTCGCCGTACAGCGTGTCGCTGCCCTGGCCGCCGCCGATGAAGTCATCGTGCGCGCCGCCGGCGGCGATGTCGTTGCCCTCGCCGGCATCGATCCAGTCGTTGCCGGCGTATTCGTCGGCGATGGGCTGGCCGTTGACGAGTCGCGACTCGTCGCCCAGCAGCGTGTCGTTGCCGCGCCCGCCGATCAGCACGTCGGCGCCGCCATTGCCCTCGAGGCTGTCGTTGCCGTCGCCGCCGTCAAGGTAGTCGTTGCCGTGGGCTTCGCCGGGCCGGCCCGGGTCGAGCGCGTAGCGGTGGTATTGGGCGCCCAGAAACGACTCGGCCGGCCGTTCGTCTTGCGAGTTCGCGTCGCCCAGCAGCGTGTCGTTGCCGGTGCCGCCATAGATCTGGTCGTTGCCCTGGTAGCCGCTGACCACGTCGTTGCCGCTGCCCGCATCAACGTAGTCATCGCCCCCGCCGGCGTTGACCAGGTCGTTGCCCGCGCCGGCCAACACCACGTCGTCGCCGCTGTGGCGGTTGGTGTTGAAGTACACGCCAGCTTGCGGGTCGGGCGCGCCGACTTGCGACACGTGGCCGTTGAAGCGGCCGTCGGCATAGACCGGCCAGCCGGCAAGGTAGTCACCCGCGGCCAGCGGCACGCCGTCGAGCGTGCCCAGCGGCGTGAAGTCGGTGCTCTCGAGGCCGAACTGCCAGTTGTAGAAATGGCTGTCGCTGCCGTAGGGGTAGACGCTGCCGGGCGAGTAGCGGCTGATGGTGCCGAAGCTGGCGTAGCCGTTGAAGTACAGCGTGGCACCGGCGGTGTTGTCGCCCGCCACCCAGCGCGCGCTGGTGAAGCCGTCGCGCCAGTCGGCCAGCCGCTGACCCGAATCGCCGTCGCTGAAGATCACGTCGCGCCCGGCGCCGCCGGCCAGCGTGTCGTTGCCGTCGCCCCCGAACAGCGCATCGTCGCCGGCCCCGCCGAACACGCGGTCGTCGTCGGCGCCGCCATCGAGCAGGCAGTCGGACCGGCCGCTGGCCGCGGTGGCGTCCTGCTCGGCCAGCAGCTCGGCCAGCGTTTGCGTGGCGCCGGCGTAGATGGCGTCGTTGCCGCTGCCCGCGGTGATGTGCAGCGGCACGGCGCTGACGCCTGCGCCGCCTTCGATCCAGTCGTCGCCGCCGCGCGTGTCGATGCGCAAGGACACGGGCACGAACGACGTTTGCGCCTGGTTGACGTGGATCAGGTGCTCGGCCACGCCGGCCGGCGCGTCAAAGCCGTCATCGCGCCAGCTGCCGCTGTGGGTGCCGTCGCCCAGATCGGCAAACACGGCGGTGTCGACGGGCGCCGCAGGCTCGCTGGCTGACGCGCCGATGCCCAGGTCGCCGGCTTCAAAGTCGAGCACCCGCACCGTGCTGCCGCCGCCGCGCACCGTGAGCTCGTGCGTGGCGGTGTTCAGGCTGTAGGTGATGGTGCCGGTGCTCGCGCTGCGGTCGCGCCACACCGCGATGCCGCCGGCGCTGGCCAGCAGCGTGCCGCTGCCGTCGAGCAATCGGCCGTCGAGCTCGAGCCGGTCGGCGGCATCGCTGGTGACGATGGTGTCGAGGCCTGCGTTGGCGCCGATGCGGTACAGATCGGCACCCACGCCGCCGGCCAGCGTGTCGGCGCTCACGCCGCTGCCGCCGTCGAGCGTGTCATCGCCCGCACCGCCACCCAGCCAGTCGCTGCCCTCGCCGCCATCGAGCGCGTCGTCGCCCGCGTTGCCTTCGAGCCTGTCGTTGCCCGCCAGAGCGACCACGGTGTCGTTGCCGGCGCCGCCGTACAGGTGATCGCCCTCGGCGTTGGCCGTGCCCGTGAGCGCATCGCCCGCATCACCGCCGAACGCCACGCGCTGCGTGGGCCAGATCTCGAACGCATCGAGCGGCTGCGCCAGCGGCCCGCCCGCCAGCAGCGCATGCGCCACGTTGGCGGCGTCACGCCACTCGAGATCGACGTAGCGATCGGTCGGCAAGCCGGCACCCGCCGTGCGCCCCGACGTGTTGAAGCCCACCGTCGCTTCGAGCAGCAGCGCGCGATCGGCCAGCCACGCATCGCTGTGGTTCTCGGCCACGCGCCCGGCCGCCAGCGCCTGACGATCGGCCTGCCACTCGCCATACGCATCGCCCCAGGCGCCTTGCAGCACCGAATCCAGCGCCGATCGCCCCGCCTCATCAGCCGCGCCGAGCACCAGCGGGCTCAGGCTGATCAGGCTGACCAGCGCGCTGAAATCGTTGCGCGCCGTGGCCGCCAAACCCGCACCGCCGAGGTCGATGCGCAGGTGGGAGGCGAGGGTGGAGACCGCAGGGTGCGTGTAGGCGCCGTGGGCGTCCCGGGCGGTGAGGGCGAGGAGGTGGGTGTAGAGCGCGTCAACGTCACCCGTGGCTATGTTTGCGGGAACGTTGGGCCCGCTCAGCAGCCGAAGGGTGGCCTCCAAGGATTTTTCAAGCGAGCCGGCCGAGGTGTCTGAGGCTGCGGCGATCAACTGGTTGGCACGATCGACCGTGAGGGTCGGGTCCAGCACCGACCACATCCGCATGACCGCCAGCGACGAGGTCAACGAACTGATGAGGTGGTTGCCCAGCCCGGCGCCGCTCGCCGCTTCAATTTCAACGGGTACCGCCGTGCCCCAGTGCTGACCCAGTCCGGCGATGAGCGACAAGCCAGCGGAGCCGCGCACATCAAGGACATCAGGTGAAAGTGCAGAAATCCCGAAAGCAGTCTGGAAAAACTCGGACAGGCTGCCTAGGGTCGACCCTAGGCCGGGCGCATTGAAGGTGGTCGCGGAACCCAGCGACACAGCCGCGTTCGATTTGAGGGCGGTGGCCAGATAGCCGCCCAGCGAGTGACCGGTGACCGCCGTGGTTGCCCCGACGATGCCCTGCGCTTGCCAGGCAACGACCCGCGATGCGAGTGCCTGGTATTGGGGATTCAGGCTGGGCGGTGTGCCAGTCAGCACGTAGGTGTCTGCGGCGACGTCTCGGAGATCGGTCGTGCCTCGAATCGCCAGCGTTCGTGCGCCCGACGCCTTGTCTTCAAAGACCGCTGCATAGGCACCGCTGGCCACGTCGTCGAGGATGGCGATGACGCGGTAGTGGCTGGCGATGGCTTCTGCGAGGACAGCTGAAACCCCGCTGTCGTTGGACCGTAGGTCAGCCTCGGTGTTGTCGCCCACTCGCAAAGAGGCGTACACAGCAAACGCAAGTTCTGCGCTTCCCACCAATTGAAGAATGCTCATTTCTCACCTCGTTGAATGAAGACTTTTGCCAAGAAGCCTCCCCCCTCATCGGGAGGGCAATGAAATCCGCTGCCGTGCAGGTACCCGTCGAGCAAGCCACCACCGAGCCGCCGATAGACCACGCTTCGGGCGATGACCTTTGAGTCGTTGGTTCGAACAACGCTTTGGATTTCTCTTTCCAGAGTTGGTGGACCGAACGTGCCGGTCAGGTTCTCGGTGCTGAAAGTCGTGTGGTAGCCCCACTCACTGTCATCTTTCCCCAATGGCACCAACGCCTGCCCCAACTCATTGAACTTTTCCGGCGGCAAGACGACGGTCTCGAAGACCTTGACGCCACCGTCGATGGCGCACAGCCGCTGGGCCTCGGCGTCGAGCCGATCGGATTCCGACGAGCAGCCTGTGCAGGCCAACAGGCCGGCCAGGATCACGACACTGGCCGGCCTGAGCCGGCGCCACTGAGCAGGTTGTTCAGGCATCACCGCAACCCCTCCATCAACCCGTTCCGTGACCCGGCCCCGGCGGCCCCGTCTGCCCCGCCCACCCCCAGCACCCGGTCATACCCCCGCACCCCGGCCTCGAGCGAATAGCGCTGCACGTCGGCCATCGCCTGCTGGCGGCGCTGCGCGGTGGCGGTGCCGCCGCGCATCACGGCCAGGGTGGTTTCGGCGAGTGCTCGCGCGTCGAAGAAATCGACCAGGCGGGCGTTGACGCCGTCTTGCAGCACCTCGCGCACGGGTGCGGTGTCGCTGGCCACCAGCGGGGCGCCGCAGGCCATGGCTTCGAGCATCGACCAGCTCAGCACGAAGGGGTAGGTCAGGTACACATGGGCGCTCGAGAGCTGCAGCACGCGCAAGTAGCGATCGCGCGGCAAGGTGCCCATGAAGTGCGTGCGCGTGGCGTCGAGTTGGACCTCATCGAGCAGGTGCGCACGCCAGTGCGGCGCTGCCGGGCGGTGGGCGTGGCTCGGCGGCGGGCTGCCGTAGCTCACGCCGTCGGCGCCCACGATCACCGCGTGGCAGCGCGCATCGAGCCGCTGGATGTGTTCGAGCGCGCGCATGAAGACGTGAAAGCCGCGGTAGGGCTCGAGGTGGCGCGCCACGTAGGTGATCACCGGTCGGTCGGCGTCGCCCGCGCGCAGCAGCACGCCGCTGGGCGTGGTCATGGCGGCTTGCGGATCGGGTGCCAGCGTGTGGGTGGCGATGCCTTCGTGCTGCACCTGCAGCCGCGGCTGAAACAGCGCCGGGTGGCGGCTTTGCTGCCACCGCGTGGGCGTGATGGCAGCGTCGCACTGCGTGAGGTTGAGCGTGTGCAGCGCGTTCCAGTTGCGGATGCGGGCGCGCGTGTTCAGCAGGATCGGAAACTCGGGGTCGAAGCCCAGATCGGCACCGTCGGCGCTGTAGTACCACTCGCACAGGTGCACCAGCCGCGCGTCGGGAAACGCATCCTTGGCGTAGAGCGTTTCGCCCCAGCCGGGGTGCGCCACGATGACGTCGGGCGTGTAGCCGCGACGGCGCAGGTCGAGCATCGCGCGCAGCGCCGACTGGCCGTTGAGCGTGGCCGCTTCCATCTGCCGCAAGTAGGGGTGCTGATCGCTGCGCACGCTGCGCGCCGGGGTGTGGCGCAGCAGGGCATCAAACCCCGGCAGGCCGGGTGCGGTGCCGCGGCCTAGACCGCGCACCTCCCAGCCGGGGCGAGCGGCCCACTCGCGCACGAGGTGGACGAACTGGCCGGGGAAATTCTGGTGAATGACGAGCACGCGCATCAACGCTCCCGAAGGCTTTCGCCCAGCGCCTGGCGCACGGGGCTGAGCAGGTAATCAATGACCCGGCGCTGGCCGGTGGCGATCTCGGCGCTGAGGTTCATGCCGGGACTGAGGCCTATGCGTTTGCCGTCCACATCAAGGTGGGTCTGCTGCAGCGCAAGCACCGCTGGAAAGATGGCGCCGCGCTTGTCGTCGCTCACCGCATCGGCGCTCACGCGGCTGACGGTGGCGGCCACCGTGCCGTAGCGCGTGTACGCAAAGGTCTCGAGCTTGATGACGGCGCTCTGGCCGGCGTTGACGAAGCCGATGTCCTTGTTGTCGATCACGACTTCGGCGGTGACTTGCGCATCGCGCGGCACGATGACCATCAGCACCTGCGCAGGCGTGACCACGCCACCGGCGGTGTGCACCGCCACTTGCTGCACGGTGCCGTCGACCGGCGCCACCAGCTGCGTCAGGCGCCGGCGCTGCTCGGTCTTGCTGCGCTCTTGCGTGAGCTGCTGGCGCTTGAGCGCGGCCTGCGCCAGGCGGTCGTTCAGCGCGCGGCGGGTTTCGGCCCGATAGGCGGCGCGCGCATCGGCACTTTCGCGCAGCGCGGCCAGCGCTTCGGTCAGCCGCGCGCGCTCGGTCAGCAGGTCTTGTTCGATGACGATGCGTTCGCGTTCGCGGTCCTGCCCGGCGTGGCCCGACATGAAGCCCTGCGCGCTCAGGCCCTTGACGTCGGCCTCGCGCTGGCGCGCCAGCGGCAGCGTGGCATCGAGCCGTGCGATGGCGGCGCGCGCGGTGGCGATCTGCGCATCGCGCCGGGCCACTTCGGAAGCCAGCCGAGCCAGATGCGCGCTCACGTCGGCCCATTCGGCTTGCAGCTGGCTGCGCTCGAACGGGTCGGCGCCGGGGCGGGGCGGCTCGTCGGCAGGTGGTGCGGTGGGGTCGGCGGTGGGTGGCTCGAGCACGGGTGGCCGGTTGACCTCCAGTGCGGCCAGCATCGCCGTGCTGCGCCGCTCGTCGGACGCGGCGGCGCGCCATTGGTCGGCCAGCGTGGCGCCGTCGGCCTCGGCGTTGGTGGCGTCGAGCTCGACGAGCACCTGGCCGGCGTGCACGCGGTCGCCGTCTTTCACGCGCACCTGGCGCACCACGCTGGTCTCGAGCGGCTGCAGCGTCTTGGTCCGCTCGCTCACCACGATGCGCCCGTGCGCCACCGCCACGATGTCGACATGGCCCAGGCACGCCCACGCCAGCGCCACCACAAACAACGCGCAGATCGCCAGCGCGAAGCGCCGCGGCGCCGGGTGCACCGGCGTTTCCTGCAGGCTGAGCGCGGCGGGCAGGAAGGCGGCTTCATCGGTGTGGCGCGCCGGGCCGGCGAGTTCGTGGCGGTGCTGCCAGGCGGCAGCGAAGATGGCCCGGTAGCGGCGCAGCAGTTCGCGCAGCGGGTGCGTCGTGGCGGCGGTTTGGGACGCGTTCATGAGCAGGCCTGCGCTGTCGGTGCGGTGGCCGCGGGGTGGCCGCCCGCAGCACCTTCCTGCAAGCGCCACAGGTGGGCGTACAGGCCCTGCGGGCGAGCCAGCAACTGCGCGTGCGTGCCGATGTCGACCAGCCGGCCGGCGTCCATCACCGCGATGCGGTGGGCGTGGCGCAGCGCGCTCAGCCGGTGGGTGATCAGCAGCACCGTGCGAGCCCGGCAGATGGCCGCCATGTTGCGCTGGAGGACGGCCTCGCTTTCGTAATCGAGCGCGCTGGTGGCCTCGTCGAGGATGAGGATGCGCGGCTGGCTGAACAGCGCACGCGCGATCGCGATGCGCTGGCGCTGGCCGCCCGACAGGCTCGCGCCTTGCTCGCCGACCAGCGTGTCGTAGCCCTCGGGCAGCTGCGAGATGAAGTCGTGCGCGCCGCCCAGCTGCGCTGCGTGCACCACCTGTTCGATGGGTGCGGCCGGATCGGTGATGGCGATGTTCTCGCGCACGCTGCGGTGAAACAGCCAGTTGTCTTGCAGCACCACGCCGATCTGTCGGCGCAGCTGCGCCGCATCGACCAGCGCGATGTCGATGCCGTCGATCAGCACGCGGCCGCGCTCGGGCGTGTGCAGCCGCTGCACCAGCCGCGTCAGCGTGCTCTTGCCGCAGCCCGAGCGGCCCACGATGCCGATCACCTCGCCGGGCTGGATGTCGAGGCTGAAGCCATTGAGCGCCGGCGCCGCCTCGGGCCGGTAGCGAAAGCCCACGTCGTCGAGCGTGATGCGGCCCTTGACGGGCGGCAGCTGCGCGGCGTGGCTGGGTGGCACCTCGGTGCGCGCGTTGAGCACATCGCCCAGCCGCGCCATCGAGATGCCGGTTTGCTGGAAGTCGGTCCACATCTGCGCCATGCGCATCACCGGCTGGCTGACCCGAGCGGCAAACAGGTTGAAGGCGACGAACATGCCCACCGTGAGGTGCCCGTCCATCACCAGGTGCGCGCCGTACCAAAGCGTGGCGGCGTTGACCAGCTTGCCGATCAGACCCACGCCTTCATGGGCCACGCTGGCCAGCGTTTGCGCGCGAAAACTCGCCGACACATAGGCCGCGAGCTGCTCGTTCCAGCGCCGCGCCATCACGGGCTCGAGCGCGCCGGCCTTGACGGTCTGGATGCCCGACACCGCCTCGACCAGCAGCGCCTGGTTCTCGGCGCCGCGGGCGAACTTGTCGTTCAGCCGAGCGCGCAGCACCGGCACCACCGCCAGGCTCAGGCCCAGATACAGCGGCAGCGACACCAGCACGATCAGCGTGAGCGGCACGCTGTAGAGCAGCATCACCGCGATGAACACGCCCGAAAACAGCACATCGAGCAGCAGCGTGAGCGCGCCGCCGGTCAGAAAGCTGCGGATGTGTTCGAGCTCGCGCACGCGCGCCACCGAGTCGCCCACGCGGCGCGCCTGAAAGTACGCCAGCGGCAGTTGCACGAGGTGACGAAACAGCCGTGCGCCCAGTTCCACGTCGATGCGGCTGGTGGTGTGGCTGAACACATAGGTGCGCAGTGCGCTCAGAGCGCTTTCGAACACCACGACGATGACCAGCCCGATGACGAGCACATCCAGCGTGGTCAGGCCGCGGTGCACCAGCACCTTGTCCATCACCACCTGAAAGAACAGCGGGCTGACCAGCGCAAACAGTTGCAGGAACAAGCTGATCAGCAGCACCTCGCCCAGCAGCCGGCGGTACTTGACCAGGCTGGGCACGAACCAGCTGAAGTCAAAGCGCGCCAGCTCGCCGGCCAGCGAGGCGCGGCTCGCGATCAGGATCAGCTCGCCTGTCCAGCGTGCGGCAAACACCTCCAGCGGCTCGATGGCGGGGTGTGCAGACGGTGCCGCAGGGTCTTGCCACAGCACCCGCTGGCCGTCGCATTGCGCGAGCACCACGACGCGCGGCGCGCCAGATTCACCTTCGGCGCGCAGCACCGCCAGCGCAGGCAGCGCTGCGAGGCTCAGGCGATCGGAACTGCAGCGGCTGCGGCGGGCTTTGAGCCCCAGCTCGCGCGCCGCGAGCAGCAGGTCATCGGGGCCCGGTGCGTGATGTGCCGACCAACCCAGCTGATGCGCCAGCGTGGCCGCATCGGCCGCCACGTGGTGCAGCCGCGCCACGATGCACAGCGCTTGCAAGGCGGGGTGGGGCGCCGCAGGGGCACCCGCACGCTGCGACGGGGAGGCCAGCCCGTCGATTTCGGGCGTGTCCCATCTCGTTTGCGCGTGCGTTGACATGCCGTGCCCTCCCCGAACGCCATGCGGCGGCTGCGGAGAGCAGTGTGTTCAAGCTTGCCCTGCGGGGAAATCCCCCCGATTGGGGATACGAACCCGGCTCAGGCCTGGCTCAGCTCGCTCAGTGGGTCCGAATCGAGTTGCTCGAGCAACTGGGTCAGTGCTTCGGCGTTCTTCGGGTCTTGCGCTTCGCCCTTGGCGTCAAGCAGCACGTCGCGGATGTCCGTGGCCGTGACGTGCTCCATGTCCCAATCGGGAAACAGCCGCTCGCGCACCTCTTCGAGCTCGCTGAGCAACACGAAGCTGCCGTGGCGGGGGTCGCGTCTCAGGTTGGCCAGCAACTGGGTCACCGCATCTCGCGGGCCTTCCAGCCACTGAAAAAAGATGCCGCCGCCAAACACCAGCAGCCCGGTGATCCCGTGCACGGGGTTGAATTGCCTTGCCACCTTGAGGATGCGAGCCACTTCGGCGTCGTCCACTGCGGCGGTTGCCCGGCTGCAATAGACCAGGTTGTAGAGCAGCGGGAGCGAGTGCCCAGAGATCGGCTCATCGCCTGGCGAGTGGTGTGTGACGCTCATGGGACAAGTTTCTCCGGGAGGTGCAACGCAGTCCAACTCGCGCGATGCAAGCGGCCGAGGTTAGCGCATGCAAGGCCAAGTGAGCAGGACTGCCCGTGTGTGCAGTTTCGCCCGCATCAGTCGACCGCCGCGCTGCGAACCGAGCCGCGAAGGCGATGGGCTCAATGTGTGCCGGTGTCGGTTTTCGACGGCGAGGTGAACCATGCCACTCCCTCGTGGACGGGTTGCTCGACCGGCCCGTCGATGTGCTTGCGCACGCGGTGCATGAAGAACCAAACCGCCAGCACGATGGGCACCACGGCCAGACCGGTGATCAGTTCGTACTTGATGGGCAGGCCCATCTTTTCGGCAGACTTGAAGATGTAGCCGATGAGCCCGGTGGCGTAATAGGCAATCGCCGCGACCGACAGGCCTTCGACGGTTTGCTGCAAACGCAACTGCAATTCCGCTCGCTCGTTCATGGCGGCGAGCAGTTCCTGGTTCTGCCGTTCGCGATCGATCTCGACCCGGGTGCCGAGCAGCGCACTGGCGCGCGCGACCCGTTCGGACACCGACTTCAAGCGGGCGTTGGTGGCCTCGCACAAAGCCATCGCCGGATCGAAGCGCCGCTCGAGAAATTCAGTGGGCGTTTGCAGCCAGCCCAGTCGGCGTTCGCGCAGGTCGTGCAGGCCGCGGCGGACCAGGCCGCAGTAGGCCTGCGCCGCATCGAGCCGGTAGGCGCTGTAGGTCGACATCTGTTCGACCTCGGCGGCCAGCCGGATCACATCCTGCAAGATCTCCGGCTCTTCGGCGGCCGTGGCGATGTCCATCCGCGCGACCAGGCCGGACAGGGTCGACTCCATTTCACGCAGCACCTGACTCAGGTCACGGGCTTCCGGATAGGCCAGCATGGCCATCATCCGGCCCACCTCGATGTCGATGATGCGTTGAACGGAGCGACCCAGTTGGGGTGGACGGGTGTCACGGCCGATCAGCAGGAAGCGGCCGAAACCGGCAGCATCCAGCTGGAAGTCCGAATAAATCTCGGCCGCGTTGTCCATGATGGCCGTACCGATCAACCCACTGGCGCCTATGCTGCCGTCGGTCTTGAACAGCTGCTCGGCACGGGCTTCGTTTGCAATCGACGCGTCATGGGCGACGATGCCCAGGCGCAATGCGGCGATCACCAGCCCCGTTTCGCTCGCCAGCAGTTCCCCCAGCACACGGTCCGCCTCGTTGGGGCTGAACGGCTGTTGGGCATCGCACTCAGGGACGTAGGCGGTGTACTCGTGGTACTCGCGGTGCCACTCCCAGCGCAGCCTCAGCGTACCCACCTCGGCTGTGAAGCGGACGTCGCCAGCAGCCGGGGGTGCCACGCCGTGGGCCGCGCAGAAGTCAAGCAGCGCTGGCGGGCACGCCTGAGCCTGGCCTGAATGCATCACCGACACATGGGCAATCGAGTGCGGCAACGAGATTGAGGGCCTCGGGCGGGCATGAACCTCGTCGTGCAGTTCGATGCGAAGTGGGTGCGAGTTCATCATGGGCGGCGGCTCCGTGGATTGATGGTCAGGCTTGCGGGTGGTTGCAATCAGGAGGCCATGGGCACGGGCAATGGCCGCAGCGGGCCCACGTTGGCCCATGGTACGGGACATTGATCATTGGCCCGCAGGCACAAAAAAGCCGCCCCGGGGGACGGCTTTGATGCCGCGCTGCTTTTCTTGGTGCCGGAGAAAGGAATCGAACCCTCGACCTTCTCATTACGAATGAGCTGCTCTACCAACTGAGCTACACCGGCGAAGCCGCAAATTATAGGGGGCGGGGTGGCTCAGTGGGCCTCTTGGTGATAGCGGGTCACGCGCTCGACTTCATTCTTGGAGCCGAGCATCACGCTCACGCGTTGATGCAGCGCGTCGGGCGCGATGTCCAGGATGCGTTGCTGGCCGTTGGTGGCCACGCCGCCGGCCTGTTCGACGATGAAGCCCATGGGATTGGCTTCGTACATCAGCCGCAACTTGCCGGCCTTTTCAGGCTCGCGCTGGTCCCAGGGGTAGATGAAGACGCCGCCGCGGCACAGGATGCGGTGCACGTCGGCCACCATGCTGGCGATCCAGCGCATGTTGAAGTTCTTGCCGCGCACGCCGTCCTTGCCGGCCAGACATTCGTCGATGTAGCGCTTCATGGGCGGCGCCCAGTGGCGCATGTTGCTCATGTTGATCGCGAATTCCTGGGTGTCCTCGGGAATTTGCACCTTGTCCTGGGTCAGGACGAAAGAGCCTTGCTCGCGATCGAGCGTGAACATCACCACCCCGGCGCCCACGGTCAGCACCAGCGTGGTTTGCGGGCCGTACACGCAGTAGCCGGCGGCGGCTTGCTGGCGACCGGGTTGCAAGAACTCGGCCGGGCTCACGGTGCCGCCCGATTCGTCTCGTCTGAGCACTGAAAAGATGGTGCCGATGCTCACGTTCACGTCGATGTTGCTCGAGCCGTCGAGCGGGTCGAACAGCAGCAGGTATTCGCCTTGTGGAAAGCGGTTGGGCACCGGGTAGATGTCTTCCATCTCCTCGCTGGCCATGGCCGCGAGGTGGCCGCCCCACTCGTTGGCTTCGATCAGCACCTCGTTGGCGATGATGTCGAGCTTCTTTTGAATTTCGCCTTGCACGTTCTCGCTGTGGGCGCTGCCCAGCACGTCACCCAGCGCGCCCTTGTTGACGCTGATGCTGATGCGCTTGCACGCGCGCGCCACCACCTCGAGCAGCAGCCGCAGCTGCGCAGGGATGTTGTCGTGCAGGCGCTGCTGCTCGAGCAGGTATTGCGTCAGGCTGATGCTTTTGCTCATGGTGTTTCCTTCAGGCCAGCAGCGCGCGCGAGATGATCTCGCGCACGTCACTCGACAAATCGGGCTTGGCCGCGACGCGGCTCAAGGCTACGCGCGCCGCGCTGCGGTAGGGCTCGGCCAGCCGGCTCCAGCGGTCCATGATGCGGGCCATGCGCGCGGCAAGCTGTGGGTTCACCGCGTCGAGCTCGAGCACCCGATCGGCCCAGAACACATAGCCCGCCGCGTCGGTGCGGTGGAAGGCGGCCGGGTTCATCATGCACAGCGCAGCGATCAGGCTGCGCGCGCGGTTCGGGTTGCGAATCGAGAAGTCGGGGTGCTGCAGCAGCTGCTGCGCACGGGCAAACACGCGGCCTTCGGATTCGGGCGCGCTGGCTTGCATGGCGAACCACTTGTCGATGACCAGCGGCTCGTCCTTGAACAGCGCGTGAAAGCGCTCCAGCGCAGGCACTGCCAGCTCGGCGTGCGAGTTGACCAGCGCGCCGAGCGCGCCGATGCGGTCGGTCATGTTCGCCGCATCCTTGAAGCGCTGATACGCGCGGCCGGGCCAGATGGCGTCACCTTGTGCCACCGCGTCCAGACACAGCATCGACAGCGCCAGATGGGCCAGCGCACGCCGGCCCGACGACACCGGATCGGGCGAATAGCCGCCGATGACCTGATGGGCTTCGAAGGCCCAAGCCCAGTCATCGCGCAGTTCGGTGGCCAGCTGCGAGCGCATCGCTTCGCGTGCGGTGTGGATGCGCTGCGGGTCGACCACGTCGAGCATGTCGGCCACGTAGGACTCGCTGGGCAACGTCAGCACCAGCTCCTTGAAGGCCGCGTCGAGCGCCGGGTGACGCAGGGTGTCGCGCATCGCTTCGATGAAGCCGGCGTCGAGCACCAGCGGCGCATCGGATTGCGCGGCGGCCAGCAGGCGGTTCAGCGCCAGGCGCTGCGCGGCCTCCCAGCGGTTGAAGGCGTCGCTGTCGTGCTTGAGCAGCACCAGCAGGTCGGCGTCGCCCAGCGCATCGCCCAGGATCACCGGGGCCGAGAAACCACGCAGCAGCGACGGCACCGGCGCGCTGTCGATATCAATGAAGGTGTGGCTGCTGCGCGTGGCGCGGAGCACCAGCACGCGCTCGAGCGGGCCGGCGGCGGCCTCGCCCGCCAGCCGCAGGGGCAGCGCCTGACCGTCGCGCGCCAGCAGTCCGATGGCCAGCGGCACCACGAAGGGCTCGTCGCCTGCGCCCGATTGATCGACCGTCAGCGTGTAGGTGCGTGCGGCGGCGTCGTAGGCGCCTGTGGCGTGCAGATGCGGCGTGCCGGCCCGCGCGTACCAGCGCTTGAACTGCTCGAGCTGCAAGGCCAGTTCGCTGGCCGGGTTGGCGTCGGCGATGGCCTGCGCGAAGTCATCGCAGGTCACGGCCTGGCCATCGTGGCGCTCGAAGTACAGCGTCATGCCGCGCGCAAAGCCTGCGCGGCCGACCAGCGTTTGCATCATGCGCACGACCTCAGCGCCCTTTTCGTAGACGGTGGCCGTGTAGAAGTTGTTGATCTGCTGGTAGCTGTCGGGGCGCACCGGGTGCGCCATCGGGCCAGCGTCTTCGGGGAACTGCAGCTGGCGCAGCTGGCGCACATCTTCGATGCGCTTGACGGCGCGGGCGGTGTCGCTGCCGGCCATGTCCATGCTGAATTCCTGATCGCGAAAGACGGTCAGGCCTTCTTTGAGGCTGAGCTGGAACCAGTCGCGGCAGGTGATGCGGTTGCCGGTCCAGTTGTGAAAGTACTCGTGGCCGACCACGCTTTCGATGCCGGCGTAGTCGATGTCGGTGGCGGTGGCCGGGCTGGCCAGCACGAACTTGGTGTTGAAGATGTTCAACCCCTTGTTCTCCATGGCGCCCATGTTGAAGTCGCCCACCGCCACGATCATGAAGCGATCGAGGTCGAGCGGCAGCCCGAAGCGCGCCTCGTCCCACACCACGCTGGCGATCAGCGAATTCATCGCGTGCTCGGTCTTGTCGAGGTCGCCGCGCCGCACATAGACCTGCAGCAGGTGATCGCGCCCCGCGCGCGTGCAAATGCGCTGCTCGCGCGCCACCAGATCGGCCGCCACCAGCGCGAACAGGTAGCTCGGCTTGGGGAACGGGTCGTGCCAGACGGCCTGGTGGCGGCCGCCGTCGAGGTCGGTCTGCTCGAGCAGGTTGCCGTTGCTCAGCAGCACCGGGTACGCCGCCTTGCTCGCGCGCAGCGTGACGGTGAACACCGCCATCACGTCGGGCCGGTCGAGGAAGTAGGTGATGCGGCGGAAGCCCTCGGCCTCGCACTGCGTGAACAGGCCGCCGCTCGAGGTGTACAGCCCTGACAACTGCGTGTTCTTGTCGGGCGCGCAGGTGTTGCGGATCTCGAGCGTGAACACGCCCTCGGGCAGCCCCTCGACCACCAGCATGCCCGCCTCATGGCGAAACGACACGCTCTCGCCGTTGACCAGCACGCGCAGCACCGTCAGGTCGTCGCCGTGCAGCCGGAGTGCTTGTTCGGGCACGCCCGGGTTGCGCTCGAGCTGCATGCGGCTGGTGACCAGCGTGCGCGCCGCGTCGAGGTCGAACGTGAGGTCGACAGTCTTGATCCAGAACGCCGGTGCGGTGTAGTCACCGCGGTGGATCAGGGGAGCGGTGTTTTCGCGCATGGTCACACGCCTTGCTTCAGACTGGCTTCGATGAAGGGATCCAGATCGCCATCGAGCACCTTCTGGGTGGCCGAGACTTCGTAGCCGGTGCGCAGGTCCTTGATGCGGCTCTGGTCGAGCACATAGCTGCGGATCTGGTGGCCCCAGCCCACATCGGTCTTGGTGTCCTCGAGCTTTTGCTGCTCTTCCATGCGCTTGCGCACTTCGTGGTCGTACAGCCGCGAGCGCAGGCGTTTCCAGGCCACGTCGCGGTTGCTGTGCTGGCTGCGACCGTCCTGACACTGCACCACGATGCCCGTGGGGATGTGCGTCAGGCGCACCGCCGAGTCGGTCTTGTTGATGTGCTGGCCGCCGGCGCCGCTGGCGCGGAAGGTGTCGGTGCGCACATCGGACGGGTTGATGTCGATCTCGATCGAGTCGTCGACCTCGGGGTAGACGAACAGGCTGGCAAAGCTGGTGTGGCGACCGCCGGCCGAGTCGAACGGGCTCTTGCGCACCAGGCGGTGCACGCCGGTTTCGGTGCGCAGCAAGCCGAAGGCGTACTCGCCCTCGACCTTGATGGTCGCGCTCTTGATGCCGGCCACGTCGCCTGCAGTTTCGTCTTCGAGCGTGGCCTTGAAGCCCTTGCGCTCGCAGTACTTGAGGTACTGGCGCAGCAGCATGCCGGCCCAGTCGCACGCCTCGGTGCCGCCGGCACCGGCCTG
>CANFXR010000048.1 GCA_947451035.1 Burkholderiales bacterium | reverse complement strand
CCTGTGGCCGACCAGAGCACGGCCGCGTTGATGGCCGACATGTACCGCAAGCATCAGGACTCACGCCTGACCAAGATCGAAGCGCTGCGTCAAGCGCAGATGACGCTGCAAGCGCAGCCCAGGTACAGCCACCCGTACTACTGGGCCCCATTCATCTTGATGGGGAATTGGAAGTGAGTTGCTGCGACGTGCTGGACCGTGGGGCGAATCTGCAGCGCTGCCGTTGACCGTTGGCACGCAGCACGACCGCTGCTACTTCTTTGGCGTGGGCTGCAAGACCAACGTTGCCATCCCGTCTGTGACCTTTGGCTCAATACGTTGAGCGAGCAGTGCATCAAGCACTTCCTGGGTGGCCTTGACCTTGACCACCACCCGACCATCCTTGACTCTTTCGACCTTGGGGACTTCGCCTGCCGCCTTGAGCGAATCCAGCAGTTCAGCCAAACGTGCTTCGGGGTCCGCGACGATCAGCACGGTCGAGCCTCCTCGCAAGATGTCTTCACCACCGCGATCTGCCGACGTTTGAACTTGGACCGTGACGGCGATGCCAATCACGACGGTCGCCGCCAGACCCCAAACCTGCGGCATTTCCCAAAGCGAGCGCTTCTTCATCAGCCCCTCGCGCCGCAGCCGAAAAAGCGTTTGCTCGTAAAGCGCCGCATCCGCCAGAGGGACCTGCGCGTCAAGCTTGGCATTTCTTGCCTGCATGGCACTGCGCAACGCAGTTGCTTGCGCGTTGACCAGAGGATCGGCCGACGCGTCGGCTTTGCCTGCCAAAGCGGACAGCCATTGTTCGTCTTCGTGGTCGTCGGGGCGGTTGCTCATGTTGTCAGCAGTTCAGCGCAGTGAGCGATGAAGGGTTGGATCTTCTTTCGGCACTCGCAAACGAAAGTCTTTGTGGCGCCTGCACTGCGGCCTATCTGAACGCCAATCGCTTCCATGCTGAACCCATCCATATGCAGGCTCAGTACCCAAGCGCGGTCGGCATCTTTTGAGGCGAACACCGCTAGACCACTAGCGACGCACTCATCTGCGGTCATGCCAACGGCACACGCCGCAGGCGCAGCGGTCGTCTCCTCGAGGGCTTGCCACCGCTCGTCATTGACTGCAACCTCGTCATCAGCAATGCGGGAGCGCTTGCGCAGGAAATCCATCAGACAGTTGCGGGCCACCTGCCAGACCCAAGGGCGTGCGGCTCCACCTCCGTCGCAGCTGTTGGCAGAGCGCACGATCTTGACGATCGTTTCCTGGAGGATGTCTTTGGCCTCGTCGCCGCTCACGCCCTTGTGCACAAAGAACTTAAGCATGTGCTGCCCCAGGGTGCCGTAAAGCGCCTTGACGGCAGCATCCATGGCGCGCCCGCCGCTGCAGATCCCCCGGATGATTTCTTCTTCGGACATTGGCGTTCGCCGTCGCTCCAGACTCCAGGCGAATTCTGAGGCAGCTTGAAGAAATTGGGCGGGTGTTGTCTCGCGTGGTGTCTGACGCACGCGCGGCTGATGAAGTGTCCATGACCTATAGACGTCTCACCGGGCGAAAGGTCAGGCTGTTTGGCGGCAGTTGCTTTCGGGCCTGACCTTTTGCCGCGCCCGTCGTCTCTGCTGCTGAAGGTGGTCTCAGTAACTTGCGGAGCGTCGCTCACCTTCCGGCGCCACCGTTGGAAGACTTCACATGATTGAACTGCACACACGCCACTCCGAAAAACGGTCACAACAACGCGGGATTCCGCCACTCATCATCAACTGGCTGCTGGATTACGGCGAAGAGTCATACGACGGCATCGGCGGAGTGATTCGATTTTTCGATCGCCGCAGCCTGCGCAACATGGAGCGCGAGATTGGCCAGGCGCCACTGAAGAGGATGTCGGAGTACCTGCGCTGCTACCTGGTCCAGAGCAACAGGGATGCAGTCATCCTGACAGTGGGCAAGCGCCATCCGGGTCGGCATGTGTGGCGTCACTGAGGGCTCGGCAACGGCCGTGAGCATCGGCCTCAAATCTGCCCCGCACCGCACTTTGAGTGAGATCCAACCTCGCGAGAGTTGGAATCTCTTGAACGTGCCGGGGCACTTCACAGGATGTGGAATTGGAGAATAAAGTGACTGAATATGAATTGAATATTGATCTGTTCTCGGCGGCGGTTCCCTTGAACCTCATGGACGAGTCGGGCAAGGTTTTCTACTCGGGGCGCGCAGCGTTTTCTCGACCCTCGGCGCTGTACGTCTTGGGCGTTAACCCGGGCGGCGACCCTGAGAACTACCCGCACGAAACCGTCAGGTCTCATACGCGGCGGGTGATTCACGACCTGCCGGCTGATTGGTCGGCCTACCGGGATGAGTCGTGGGACGGTGCTTCGCCTGGTAGCCACGGCATGGCTCCGCGCGTGCTTCACCTGTTTGCCAAGCTGGGTCTGGATCCGGCTCGTGTTCCTGCAAGCAACCTGATGTTTGTGCGCTCGCGACGCGAGGAGCAGATCAAGCACCGCCAAGCCGAACTGTCAGACCAGTGCTGGCCCTTCCATGCGCTCGTGATCGAGAAGCTAAGGCCCCGCGTCATCCTGTGTCTCGGCACGAGCGCAGGCGACTATGTCCGCAACAAGTTGGGAGCCCATCGGCTCACCGACCAGTTCGTCGAGCAAAACGCCCGTCGCTGGACCAGTCGGACTTTCGAGGGCCGTTTAGGCGTGCGTGTCGTGGTCGCTACCCATCCAAGCATCGCTGACTGGCGCGCCGCGGCGACCGATCCGAGCCGGCTGGTTGCCCAGGCCATGGGGTGAGTGATGCACTTCGCTCGAGCTCACTTCCAATTCCCCATCAGGATAAACGGGGCCCAGTAGTACGGGTGGCTGTACCTGGGCTGCGCTTGCAACGTGATTTGCGCTTGGCGCAGCGCTTCGATCTTGCTCAGGTGTGAGTCCTGATGCTTGCGGTACATGTCGGCCATCAGTGCTGCGGTGCTTTGGTCGGCCACAGGCCACAGGGTGGCCAGCACGGCTTTGGCACCTTGCTGCTGCGCGATCACACCGAAGCCCTCGATCTCCCGGCCCTTCTCGTCACGCCCACCACCGAGCCCGGTGTCGCACGCCGACAGCGTGAGCAGGTCGACGTTGTCGAAGCGGTAGTTCTGCGTGCGGATGTCGCCCAACGTGAGTTGGCTGCCATCACCCAGCAGCAAGAACGAGTTGATCTCGGTGCCGGGGCTGAAACGGAAGTGGCTCGCTACATGCAGCACCTGGAACTGCCTTTGGCTCACGTCCTTGAGCCGCTCGGTGGTGAACGCCTCGTCCAGATAAACCTCGCCGGGAAGGGCGCCGCTCGCAGTCATCTCGACGATGCTCCCCATTTCGTTCCTGACTGCGGGAAGCTCCTTGAAATCCGGCAGGTGGGCGCGCGTTACGCCAAGGCCGGCCACACGCCACTGTCGGAAGACATCACCGCGGAGCTTTTCACGAACCACACTGGTGTAGATCGGCAGGTTCCAGCGTTGGGCCGCATACCGCTGCCCGTCGTGCAGGGCCCCGAACGGCAGGTAGCGCAAAGTGCCATCAAGGGACAGCATCACGGTCTTGGCACCGGCTTGCTCGAGGTCGGCCTCGACCGGCGCGAGCAGCAACTTGTACAGCGCTTGCGCTGCGGGTAGGGGGTCTGATTTGGGGTCGCGAAGCAGTCTGCGGAACGCAGAGACTTGGCGGTTGAGGTCCTTGGCGTCGATGGTGACACTGCGGGCCAGTTGGACGCCAGGAGTGGTCAGAAGCAAGTTCAAACGGTGGTCGCTTAGGTAGACCTGAAGCAACACCACGCCGTCCCCCAACGCGGTGATCAGAGCGCGCAACTCCGCCAATGACTTGACGTCCGTCTCGGCGAGCTCAACCTCGCGCGCGGGACCTTTGCTGGCGAAGTCTTTGCGCATCTCGCTGAGGGTCGACTCGAACTGAGCCTGGGCGACTTTGAGGTCCGCGGTAAGGCGTGCTCGCCGTTGCTTTTGATCTTCGCTCAGGCCCAGCTTGATCTGCCTTTGCAGCGCCTGTTCTTCCTTGCCGAGGGCAGCCAGTTGGTCGGCAATTTCGCGGTAGCGGTTGGTCCACTTCTGCTCGGCGGGGGTGTAGTCGATGCGAGTACGGCGTGGATCTTCGCCGCGCCGCACGAAGTCGAACTGTTCGTCTTCCTTGAGCATGTCCAGCACCAGCTGCGCTTCAGACAGACGGCCTTGGTCAGTCAGTAGTTCAGCGAGTTCCTGATAAGCGCTGCTTACCGAGGCGGTGTACGCATGAAGCGCTGACCTTCCAATACGGGAGGCGCGCTCGCGCTGGGATTGGTAGCCGTTGACCGAGGCTTTGTACAGCGGCACGGCGGCAAGCGGCTCCTTCAACTGCACAAGCACTCGCGCCAATCTCGCATAGCTTCGGGCCGTGTCCGAGTGCTCAGGCCCATAGGCCGCTGAGTAGATGAGCAGGGCGCGCAGGTTGAGGGACTGGGCCTTTTTTAGGCTCCCCGTTTTGGCGTAACTGTCCGCCAGAAGTCCCAGAGTAGCGGCAACCGTTGTGTGGTTCCGGCCTAGGGCGTCCTCTTGTAATGCGAGCGCTTTCTCATAAAGGCCGATAGCCTTTTTGTGTTCACCGAGGTCGCCGTAGCTTGCTGCAACGTTGGTTAAAGCAGTCGCCCTGTACGTGTCCTTTGGGTCTACATTTTTATTTATTATTTTCTGGGCTTTTAATCCGAGGCGAAGGCCCTCTTTGAAATCACCCATATAGCCATAGACGGACGCTATGCTCGATAACTCCAGGCCGGAGTTAAGGCTGTCTTTTCCACTGTATTTATCGTAAATAGAAAGGGCTCTTTGGTACGAGTCTAGGGCCGCAACGTAATCAGCTGTTTCACGGTAGGCGTCGCCTAGCGTGTCTAAGCTATCCGCCACATTTACACTATCAGCGCCAAAATTTCTCTCTCGCATTTTCAATGCGAGCTTCAGATCCGGAAATCCCTCATCAATTCGGCCTATATCAACCAAGGATGTGCCCAAATAATCAAGAACTTTAGCTACATCTGGATGCTCTGGCCTTTTTGAGGTTTTGAATACTTCTAATGCATTCTCGTATCGCTCAATAGCTTTCTGGTAACTGCCGGAATCAGCATAGATGCCGCCGGCGTCTGCAAGCGCCTCGCCAACCCTAAGATCTCTCTCGCCAGCAAGCTCCTTGAGTATTTGGAGTGACTCTTCAATGTTGGATATGGCCTGTGGATATCGCTCTGAAAAAGAGTAAGCAAGGGCCAAAAAGTGTTGGCTTTGAGCTGCCTCGATGCTCTTGGGCCCGAAGATTTTTACGCGAATACGTAATGAGCGTTCGAGTTGTTTTACGGCGAGTTGATATTTGTTAATAGATCGATTGCAATCCCCCAACTCCCGAAGGGTCTCGGCAACTTCTGCAGAGTTTGGGCCGACTAATTTTTCTCTAATCTTCAGGGCCCTTGATCCAGCTCTGATCGCTTCATCATCATTTCCAAGCTCTTTCTGACTTCTCAGGACTTGATTGAGGCTTTTTGCGGCATTCAAGCTGAATGCCCCAGTCTCTTTATTGGCCAGTTGCAGTGATTTGGCAGCGACCGCGGCTGAATCTTTGAAATATCCATCCGCATAGAGCTCATCATGTTGCTGGATGAGTTTTTTCCACTCCTCACTATTCCCGGCCATCGACGCAGAGCACGCGAAGATAAAACCCCCAAAAGTCAGAATGCTCTTGATGAAAAACATTCGAAAAGGGCGATGGTTCATGTGGGGTTCGGGATTAACCGAAAGTCGTCGGTGACGAGTGGGCGGACCACTCCGGCCGACAGGGCATCCTGCCAGCAAAAGCCGCCACCACACAACTCTTCTTGGTGGTCAGGAATGGGTTGCTGGCTGATGGATGCTGCGTTGATTTTCATCCTGACTTTTCCGCGCGTCCTGCGTCTCTGTGGGAAGGGGCTTGATCCCTAGCAAACGGAGTTGCAAGTGAGAAACCGAACGATCGAACTGTCAGAGATGACGACCCGCTTGATGAAGCTCGTCTACTGGGTGTCGATGGCGTGGGCGTTAGCACTGGGGATCGGCATAGTGGCATTCCACCTGGGGCTCCAGACTGCCGCGATTGCAATCGCGGTTCTGGGCTGGCCCTCCGCCTTGGGTTTAACGCTTTGCTACATCGTCTACGGCCACTTTTTTCGTCCTCCCCCTGGCACTTGACGTACTCACTGTCCGTGGCAGGGTAGTGACTCAGCGCCGAATGTCGCTGCGCCCTCATCGTTGAGGTCCTGAGCTCACCGAGCTACATTCAAAAAATAGGGGTCCCCGATGGGAATGCTGGGCAACTTACTTTGGTTGATCTTCGGCGGGTTCGCTACTGGACTTGCTTGGTGGCTGGCAGGCCTGTTGTGCGCCCTCACGATTGTTGGCCTGCCGTGGGCGAAAGCATGTTTTGTTATCGGCCAGTTCACCTTCATGCCGTTTGGTAAAGAAGCCATCAGCCGGGCTGAACGCACAGGCAAAGAAGATGTTGGCACCGGGGCTCTCGGCTTGGTGGGTAACGTGCTGTGGTTCGTTGGCATCGGTGCCTGGCTTGCCGTCGGCCATCTTTTGGCGGCCCTGCTGTGCTTTGTGAGCATCATCGGCATCCCGTTTGGGATTCAGCACCTGAAGCTTGCTGGCTTGGCCATAGCGCCCATCGGCAAGACGATCGTGAGCAAGGAACAAAGCGCGGCGGCCAAACGCTAAGTTCGTGTCCACCTCGGGTGGAGTCTGCGGAGTTGTCAAAGCGACTCACGCTGCGCAAACTGGCAGTGAATGAGGGGAACACTCAGGCTGAGGTTTCCAGTTCAAATCCCGCCTTCAACCTGAGGTGATGCGAAATGAGTTTCCTGAAATTTCTGTTCGGCGGGCGCGCTGCCCACGTTACCTCTCCAGCCAAGAGTGGACTCGGTAGTGAACGCACATGGATATTTCGTCCTGTCGACGACGGCGCTATGGTGGACGGTCGGCCAACGTACGAGTACGGGGTTTCGCACAAAGATGACCTTGTGATGATGCTGCGATGCTGCGATGCAGAACTCGAAGTAATGTGGCGAACAAATCTACCGCCCGCGCCAGGTTACGCCGAACGGGCTGCGATCATTTATCGGCGGCAGGGAGACTTCACGAAGGAAATCGAAGTCTGCGAACGGTATCTAGGCGAGTTGGACCGTTTTCTGGCTGTTAGCGAGCACGCGTCAGCGGCGCGATCGAGCGTGGGGAACACCGTTCAGAAGTTGCGAGATCGGATCGCTCGTGCGAAGGTTTTGCAGGCGAAGGCGTGAACCGCGATTGCCGCTGAACCGACCGGGAAATCTTTGAGGCGGCTGGTTTTATCAAAGCCAGTCATGGCCGGCACCGCAAGGCCAGCAGCCGGCTGTTCGGAGAGTCGATGTTCTTTTGTTCCAGCCACCATTCCCTGATATTTCCCTGTTCCGCGTTCCGGGAAAATCACCCAACCGACCGTAACCCGTTGATTTATCAGTAGGTGAGGGCGCCAAAACATACTCTGGTGCCCGACTACCGCGCAAATTCCCTGCAAATTTCCCTGTTAACAGGCCCCGCACCGAGACCGGTTCGCTGGTGACTGCTTCCACCTCCAGTCAGACCGAGCCCTTCCCCGTGAAGGGCTTTTTTTCGTCCAGGCCCGCGCCACGCGGGGCTGCGGGCAGGGGCCCGGTCTGGGCTTTTCGATCTCTCCCCGAATTCCCCATCGATCAAGGCATTGGCGCCGCCCCGTCTGGGCCGCCCATTTCTTCGGTGACGCTTTGCCTGAACGGCCGGGTCGTTGAACGCAAATGGCCCGTCGAAGCGGGCCCTTGATCGCAGTCAGAGATGCAGCGTCAACCGCTCATCTTCAGCACCACCCGCTGCTCGTCCCAGTCCAGTGGCAATGGCAGCATCTTCATCAGCCGCCCCACGGTCAGCTCTCTCGGATGATCTCCGCGCACGAGTCTGTGCACGATGTCTGGCGCCAGATATGCCAGCCCCATCACCCCCGTCACATAAGCGCTGCGCACCTGATCTTGTTCAGCGATCGCCAACGCGCTGTCAGCGCGTCCTGACCTCAGCCGCGGAACCGGTTGCGTGGGCGCCTTGTATTCGCTCACGGTCCTCAGGGGCCCCGACATCGAGGGCGTAGACATACCCAAGGTGGCTTTGTTTGCGTCAAGCAAGGTGAATATTTTTATGCGCTGAGGGCGATCACAGGGAGAGCCGATCATCCCTTTCGAACACGCCAGAAGAAGACGGACCTGTCGGCACCATCACCGTGAGAAAAATTGATTGGCCATCTCGATGGTCAGAGAATGCCAACCATGAAAGCCAACCGCAATTTCGGCGCCCAGCCATGAACGAGGTCGCCGCACACGACGCCACCGCCCGGCTGTCGGAAATATTCCTCGAATTTCTACTGGTCGGCGCGACAAGTTTTGGCGGCGGAACCGTTGCCTACCAAAGAATCCTGATGGTCGAAAAGAAGCGCTGGCTGAGCGAGGACGAATTCACGGCCTCGCTGGCGATCGGCCAAACAATGCCGGGGCTTAACGCCGTGAACCTCGCCGTGCTGTGCGGCGACCGACTGCGCGGCGCCGCAGGCGCGCTGACCGCCGCCATCGCGCTGCTCATACCAGGCTGCACATTTGTGCTGCTGGTGGGCATCTTCTATCTGAATCAGACCGACAGGCATCTGGCGAACATACTGCTTGGCGGCGTTGCGGCAGCGGCCACCGGCATGCTTTCCGCGATCACCTACCGCATCGGCAAGAAGCAGCTCACGCAACTCAAGTCCTTGGTCATCGTCATCGCGTCGTTTTATCTCATGAGCATCGTGCGCCTGTCGCTACCGACGGTACTGGCAATCATGTCCCCAATTGCGCTGTTCATGTATCGACCGAAGGGATGACAGCATGATTGCGGTTCTGATCCACCTGATGCTGACCTTCGCCGTCCTGTCGCTGCTCGCCGTGGGGGGGCGGAACCGCCGTCCTGACTGAAATGCAGGCAGTTCTTCTGGAGCAATTTCATATTGGTCCGGCGGCGTTCCTGCAAGCCTACAGCGTAGGCCAGCTCGCGCCGGGGCCAAACATGACGATGGTCTTCATCATCGGCATGCAGATCGCTGGCGGACTAGGCGCGACCATCGTCGGACTGTCCTTTTTTGCGCCATCGAGCGTGCTGTGCTTTTGGGTTGGTCGCTGCTGGCACCGCATTGGCGAAACGCCGTGGCGCCGGGCGGTGCAGGACGCACTCGAACCGATTTCCATTGGACTGATGTGCTCGGGCGTCTATGCGGTAGCAACCTCAGCGATCAGTGGACTCGCAACCGCAGGCGTCGCGATAGCGGCCTGCCTTTGCATTACTTGGAGCCGCATCAACCCCGTCTATGTCGTTCTGGGCCTTGGAGGGCTGGGCGCCGCCATCGAACAACTCCGTCCTGCCGCGCTGTGAACAGACACGTTTCAGTGACCGCTTAGTTGACTGGTGGAATCGTCGGCATCGCAGGGCTGAATCCCCCAGACCGCAGCCGTCGCTGCCAGGCATCGGCGCTAAGCCAACTGCTTGCGAACAATGCCGTCGAGAAAGTCGCTGTATCCGGCAACCTGCCCCGCACCCACAGGGATATTGCGAGCAAGAATTCGTAGCGCTGTCAGGTAGGGGCTCTCCATGCTGATGGAGTGGAACACCCTGCCATCAACCTCTATCCGCGCGAATTCAATCTGCACGCCGAAAGTCATGCCATGCACCCGCCTGGCCTTAGAGACCTTCAGCACACTTGGCTGGTAACCGGTCGCAGACATGATCTCTATCAGTTCGTCCGTGCTGCGCAACTCTCCTCGCACTTCATAAAGGCGCGGAAACAACCGCGCCAATGGCGCCATGTCCCTCGGAAAGCGAAACTTGGCGCTCGGAGCGAAAGCGATGAAATCATCAAAGGCCTCGACCACTAGTTTTATCTTGAGCCCTTTCCCTCTTATCTTGACGTTATCTTTCTTGCCACGAACGAACAGGTAGCTGTCCTCCAGCAACTCCTCCTCGCGGTCGGAATCTTGTCCGATATTTCCCCAAGCCGCCGGCAGTTCGACAACCTCCCCTTCCGGCCAGAAGGCACGCCACTCCCAGGTCGTCTTACTGCGGGAATAGTTGACCGACGGAGACTTGCTCTTGCTCTTCGCGGATGGCGGTGCTTTCTCGGTGTCGGCATCGAGCAGGTAGGTGCGCAAGCGGCGGCGCATAACAGCCACTGCATCCGCAACGGCTCGCCCCACCAGATCCATGCGCCGAATGGCCTCTAGCCGTGCTGCGTTCCGCGCGAGCCACGTCTTGCAAGCGCGGCCGCCGAGCACCGGACCTGCAATGTCGCAGGCCCACAGCAGCGAGATCAGCGCCGCCTGCTCTGAGAGCGGCAATTCCTCGGACTCCACCAACTTCTTCAATGTCTGGCGCAACGACACCGTTGCGCGCACGCGCAGGCCTCTAAAGGAAGCCTGATGGAAGTCCCAGGAAAGAGGAGAGGACGATGTGAGTCTGATCTCGCGCCCGGCCAGCGCTGCAAGGGTCGCCAGGCGCAAGTCGCCAATGCGCGTTACCAGCTCGTTAAGCGCGATATCAAGACGCACGCTCCTGCCAAAACGACCCAGCATGCGTAGCGCTAATGGCTGCTCCTGATGCAGCGCTGGCTCTCGCTCAAGAATGATCAGATCGTCCAAATCGCTGTCCACCTTGCCCAGAAAAGCGAGGTCCATCAGCAGCGCGCCGGCGAGCGCAAAGTCCGAATCAGACCATGCGATCAGCGCATCTGCCTTGACCGGCCATTCGACACTCAGCAAAACAAATGCCTCTGCAATGCTCAGTTCAGCGTGGGGCGGCACAAGAGGGGATTTGGAGGCAGTCATAAATTGAAGGGCTTGTGCGGATATTTGCCGCGACCTTACGCACATGGCGACGGCAACGCGACTGCCGTAACGCCAGCAGCCACGCTGACACAACGCGCGGGCGGCGAGACGGTGCCAGACATAGCGCCGCCCGTAAAACTGCGTGGCAATTAGCACAGTCCGCGAGACGCCACAAAGACGTTGCCACCGACCACACGGCATGCAAAGCCAAGCGCGCGTTTGGAGCCGAAGAACGCAGCTTTCACACCGCGAGCACTGATAACTTTGGCTGCCGGTTCTACTACCGGAGGGGATCGGCCACAACGACAAGGGCGTCGGCAGCTACAGATGAGACTCCGTTCACCACCCCGGATTGCAGTTGGACAGGCTGATGCGGCGGTTTCCGGCTGATAAACGCCGGCGAGAGCCTAACCCACGACAAGGATGGACCCGAGCCACAGGCTTATTGCTTTGGCAAGGCCAGTAGCGGGCTGCTCGGATAAGCGACGATCTCTTGTTCTCGCCACAGCTTTTCGATGCGAAGGTTCTCAGCCCCGCAAGACTTCCGGGGTGACGCAGGCGTTGACGTTCCTGGCGTGTGACTTTGTGTGGGGCCGAGCAGAAAGCAGAAAAACAGGATGAACATGGACGGATTGGCGCAGTGGTCGCCAAATGATCCGTCTTGGCTGGCTCATGGGGTGATCCAGTAAAGCTCAACGGCTCTCTTTCGCCTGGTCATTGATTCAGCCGAAGTCACACACCGCCTGAGTAACGAGATCTGTAGCCCTGTGACTCGCCCCACAGGTGGTTCCAGTTGTCCCCAAGGAGCCTGGCCAATTCCGGAAACCGCTTTCTGAATAAAAAAGGCCCCTGAGTCTCCTCAGGGGCCCTTGCATCTCAGAAGTTTCAGATCACTTGGCGGCGGAAGCTGCTGGTGCCGCTTCCTTTGCTGCTTGCTTTTTCTCGGCTGGCTTCTTGTCCGCAGCCTTCGATGCGGCTGGTGCGGGGGCAGAGGCCGCAACGGGAACGGCCGCGGTCTTCTCGGCAGGCTTGGCGGCGGCGGGTGCCTGAGCAAACGAAACAACAGCGAAGGCGCCCAGAACGGCGGCAATAAGCAAGTTCTTATTCATGTTCGGTGTTCCAGTTCAAAGATTGCTCGCAGTGGCTCCGAGCTCGGTGAGCGGACTCGGTATTCGCCGAGCTTGCATCCACAACGCCGACCAGGGCCATTCGGTTTACTCACAGTGCCCAGGATGTTGCCAACGGTGTCCTTCTGAGCCAGATCCCGATCACCGAGTGGCAAGTCGGCGAGATACAGGCACCGCGCCACGGGTATCCTCAGCCTCTTTACTCAAGGGGAATGAAATGGCACTGGCAAAGAAGAAGCGCGTCGGCAAGAGAACCATCTCTGCCAAGCAAGTCCGCAAGACAGCAAGCGGCAGGAAGCGCCACAAGTCCGACGGCACCCAGCCGCCGAAGGCCGTGACTCCAGCGTCGTCACCAGCGGCAGCCTGAGTTCACCGCGAAGCGGTCACTCGTGACCGGCGGCTCGTGGCCGGTATCGGCTGCACGCGGTGGGCAGATGGCGGCGTCACCCACGCTCCATCGAACCCACCGCGTTCGCAGGCATCCCATGTCAGGGGTCACCCGGCTTGATGCGCTTCACACCGTACAAGCCCGCGCCGCGCCATTGCTGAATCAGCTGGATCCCTGAGGACTTGTCCTCAGCGCGAGGGTGGTCGACGCGGTGCCCGCCTGGCTGGCATGAAGGGCCAGTCATGCGCACGCGCTGCGTTCCCTAACCCCTCAGGTACCACGCCCCGCCCCCTGCCGACAACGGGGACGTACCGCCCGGCCGGTGGCACAGGGCAATGCACGTGATGTCATCGCCGCAGGGCAGATCCGCGGACCTGCCTGATGGGCTCAGGCCCCGATGGGGTCTTGCTCGAACACCCGAATGCGAGGCGAGATCTTCGGCTGCAGTTCGCGTGCGGCCACGCGCATGTCGAACTCGGACTGAAGGTTCATCCAGAACCGCGGCTCCATCGAGAAAAACAGCCCCAGGCGCAGCGCCGTGTCTGCAGTGACCGGTCGATGACCGTTGACGATCTCGCTCACGCGACTCGGCGGCACATCGATGTCGGCTGCGAGCTTGCGCGCGGTGATGCCCATGGGCTTCATGAAGTCCTCGAGCAGGATCTCGCCCGGGTGGATTTCGTCAAGCAATGCCTTCATGTTCATCTCCTAGTGGTAGTCGACGATCTCGACCTGGTGCGCACCGTCGTCGCGCCAGACGAAGCACAGCCGCCACTGATCGTTGATGCGGATGCTGTGCTGACCCTTGCGGTCTCGCTGGAGCATTTCAAGCTGGTTTCCGGGCGGCACCCGCAAGCTCGCCAACTCGGTCGCAGCGTGCAACTGCATCAACTTGCGCCGGGCAACGCGCTCGACGTTGCGAAACCGATGCACCGGTCTGCTGTGAAACAAGGCCTCGGTGTCGGCGCACGAGAAAGACCGGATCATGGTTCATTTTAGTCTGAATTTCAGATTCTGTTGCGCAGAATTATTGTCGGCGGATCGTTGGATAAGCCAAGTCAGTCAACCTGGGGGGTGTGGTCATGGACGAGATGACGTTGCGAAACCCGGAAGGTTCGCGCCATGGCACCTGTGGCTGCCCTTGATCTCGCTGGACAAGGGCTGGCTTGGCTCGGTCGGGGTCTGCAGATTGCGGATCACGGCGCGCCGTGACCCCTCACCTAGGCTGCAGCCGGTCGGTGGCACAGGGCCATGCACGTGATGTCATCGGACTGCGCGATGCCCCCGGTGAATGCATCGACGGCCGCCAGCAAGCGCTCAACGCACGCCTGCGGCCCCTCGCATGGCAGGCCTTCAAACGTGTCTTTCACGCGCGCCAACCCGAACTCCCGAAAGTCCGCATCCATCGCTTCGGTGATGCCGTCGGTGATGAGCAAGACCGTGTCGCCGGCCTGCAGTTCGAGGTGCGCGGCTGCATAGCGCTGTTGTGCGCGGGCGCCGAGCGCGCGGCCCTTGGGGGCATCCAGCCAGCGCGGCTCGCCGATGCGCGGGATGAGCAGCGGCTGAACGTGGCCGGCATTGACGAACGACAGCGCGCCCGTCGCTGGGTGGTAGTTCGCATACACGGCGGTCACGAACAGGAATTCCGTGTTTCCCTCGTGCAGCAGGTCGTTGGCGTGCGAAACCAGCGCGCCGGGGTCATGGCTCGCAGCGCTGTTGGCCGGCTGCAGCGCTGTTGTGTGCAGGACGCTCTTGGCCGACATGCCAAACAGTCCGGCGGGGATGCCCTTGCCACAGACATCCGCCACGACGAGACACACGGCACCGCCCTGGACCTGGAAGTGATCGTAGAAGTCACCACCGATGTCCTGGGCGGGACGCATCATCCCTTGAACAGAAAAGGCAGGCGTCGCGGGCCACGGGGTCGGCAGGAGCGACTGCTGAAGCTTCGAGGCGACGTGGATCTCATCGCACAACCTGGCCAGGTGCAGCGATTCGCAGTACTGAGCGAGGAACCCCGCTGTCCGGTCACGGTGGACGATGGCCCCACCGATGACGCACAGGAGGACCAGGGTCAGGAGGTCCACGAAAGTGACCATCCTCTGGATCCCCGTGAGGGGCGCAATGGTAAAGATCAAGGCCGCCCCGGATGCCAGTGAGGCGGCGTTCACCGCGGCGCGTAAACGCCAGTGCACGAGGTACAGAAAATTTGTCACGACCAACAGACAGGCCGTGCGCATGAACACGGCGCCGTGGGTCAGGACGGCAATCGAGGACAGCGCCAGCAGACCCAGGAAAAAACTGTTCAGGTGCAGCCTGAGCAGCCGCG
This sequence comes from Burkholderiales bacterium, assembly GCA_947451035.1. Classification (GTDB taxonomy): domain Bacteria; phylum Pseudomonadota; class Gammaproteobacteria; order Burkholderiales; family Burkholderiaceae_C; genus PBB1. The sequence continues at coordinate 6,602 of CANFXR010000048.1, read as the reverse complement.
CTGCCAGGGGGCTGTTTGCGGCGACGCTCCGATGCTTCAATGCCAAGGCCGGCACGGCACTCAAGGCTAGGATGCCGTGGCAGAGCGCTGCAATCAGGTAAGAACGGCCAGTCAATCCAACAGCGAACAGCCCGGATTCGGCCCGTTCGATGTCGAGCAGCAGCAAGAAGGGCGACAGGATCAGGATCGCCAGGCCGATGTAGGGGGCCAGCGATTGGTTGGCTTGCAGTTGTCTGGCCGCGAGCATCCCGCGCTCGTCCGCAGACAAGCCCGACAACTGATGCGATTCGACCAGCCAGTCAGGAATCCATCGGCGTGGCTTGTCCAGCGCCTGCTTGCTCACCTCAGTTGACCAGGCGAAGCAGCAGGTGACAGCGATCCCCGTCGGTCTTGACCCGTACCCGATCAGCGCGTTGGCCCAGCAGCCAGCCAGACAGTTTGGCCAGTCCGCTCGGGTCGTTGAGCAAGGTGTCGCGGTCCGGGCGGGTCTTGACCAGCTCGATGGCCTGCCCCTGGTAGGACACATCGAGGTCCAGGTTGTATTCGTCGAACGCGATGTCCACGGTGATGTTTCCGGTCGCCAGCCCCGTGGCCAGCGATTCCATGACGTGATGCAGCGATTCGGTGGCCGCGGTGATGGCCTCTTTGCGGGCCCCAACCGATGCGCCGAAGTCCAGCAACCCGTCGCGAATGGCGGCGTAGTGGTCTGCGCCCGCTGCCAGTGTGAGTTGGGTTCGCCGTGTGTTGCCCAGTTGCATGACGTAGTTCAGCACGAGTGCCACGACGGCGCTGAACGAGACGGGTGAATTCAGCAGGGGTTTCAAGACATGGGGTGCGTTCGCATACAGATGCGGCAGCAGGCCGGCGCTGAGCCCGAATGCCAGGGCGCAGCCAGCCATCAGGACGCGGCGGGTGTCGAGCAGCCGCGAGGTCAGCAACTGGATGCCGGCGAGCATCATGAAGCAGCAGCAGTAGATCACCGCAGCGCCCGTGATCGGGGTCGGAAGCGCGGTGATGGTGGCGGCCACCTTGGGCAGGAAAGCGCACAAAAACATGAGCAAGCCAAAGCTGTAGGCGATGCTGCGGCTGGTGGCCCCGCTGGCAAGCGACAGTCCGACGTTGCTGGAAGATGCGCTTTGGCTCATCGTGCCGAGCAGGCCGGCCACGATGTTGGTGGCACCCAGTGCGGTGACGCCACGGCTCACGGACGCCATGTCCATGCGTTTCCAGTCCGCGTCGTTGATCTTCTGGCACAGCGTCAGATCGCCGATGCTCTTGAGTGACGAGGCGAAGCAAGCGACCGTGAAGGGCAACAGCAGCGACCACTCAAACGCGAAGCTGGAAACGGCCCGGTGAGGCCAACTGAACCACGGCTCAGCCGCGACCGCCTGGTAAGCGCTGGGCGGGACACAGCCCAGGCACAGCGCCGTGGCAACGCCCGCGAAGATTCCGATGAGCAAGGGGAACAGCTTGACCGCCCCGCGGCCCCACACGGTGCACGCAGTCATGGCCGCCAGGCTCACGAGCCCGACTGCGACGTTGCTCGCCTGATCGGCGCCGGCGATCAGGGTGGCCGGGTCTGCCAACAGTCTGGGGAATCCGGTCGGCAGCACCGAGATGCCCACCATGGTCATGACGACGCCGACGACCTCGGGTGGAAACAGCACTCTGATGCGCGGCAGCAGGCGCGCCAACACCACTTCGATGGCGCCGGCCACCGCCGTCATGCCAAACAGGGTGGGCAGGCCATACCCGCCGCCGGCGAGGGTCGCGACCGAAAAAAACGAGGGGCTAACGATCGGTGGGCACAGGAAGCCAGACCCCAGCGGTCCGCGCCGGTTGGCCTGCACGATCGCACCCAGCCCGGTCACGATCATGCCCATGCGCAAGATGCTTTGCGTGTCAGCGGCCGATGTCGAAAACGCAGCCAGTATTGCAGCCATCACGACCCACCCTGCGGTGCCCATGAGCACTTGCTGCAGCCCCAGCGTGGCCAGCGCCGAAAGCGGCGGTGTGTCGTCCACGCCATACGTCAGGGTGCGGGGTTTCACGTCAGTCCCGCAGGTGGACGATGTCGTCGAACCCGACCGTCAGGATGACTTCGCGGATCTCGGGTCTGGCGCCGCTCAACTGCAGCGTGCCGCCTTTTTTTTCTGCCAGGTTGGCAGCCACCAGCAGGACCCTCAGCCCCGCGCTGCTGAGGAATTCGATTTTGGAAAAGTCCAGTTCTACCGACTGAGCGTCCCCGTCCAGAAGACGCAGCAGCTCCGCTTCGTGCCGGCATGCCGTGGAGGCATCAAAGCGACCGATGGGCTGATACCTGGCGATGAGTGTCATGGGGTGTTCCGCTGACGAGGGTGCCCGAATGTAGGGCTTATCGGCAAAGACGCGTGTCGTGCACGGGGTGGCCAGCCTAAGTGCTGCGTCAGCATGCTGTTTGCGCACGCGGGGGCCAGCCGCCCACTGACCTTGCCCCCAGAATCCGCAGCGCACAGCCGGGTCACCTGTGGGGCTCGTCAAAGAGCAGTCTGGTGAGGGCCCAACGCGTCCCCGGCTGAATACAAGGAATCAGGCATGGCATACAGAACATGGTCGTTCGCGGCCCTCGTGGGCGCGGCGTTGATCTTGGTCGGCTGCGAAAAGTCCTCCGTGGACATCCGGGTGATCGACGATGCCGCGCACGCCAGGATCGGTGTCATGACCGGCACGACCGGCGAAGCCGTCTCCAGGCAACGGTTCCCGCAGGCCAACGTGCAGACCTTCCAGGACGTGATGGACGCGGTGGCGGCGTTGAACGCCGGGAAACTCGACGCGGTCGTCACCAGTTTCCCGACCGCCCTTCAGGTGGCCAAAAAGAACACGGCCCTGCAGGTGTTGCCCGAGCCGCTCAAACTCGACGACACCTCGGTCGCCGTGCGCAAGGGCGAGACAGCGCTTCTGGCGCAGATCGATCAAGGCATCGACGAATTGAAGAAGGACGGCACGCTGCAGTCCATCGATCGCCGCTGGTTCAAGCCGGGCCTCACGCCGTATGAGGAAATCGACATCCCCGTGCCGACCACGGGCATCCCGTGGCGCGTGGGCGTGAGCGCCACCCGCGAGCCCATGAACTTCGTCGACGCCAAGGGCCGCATCACCGGCCACGAGGCCGATGTCGCCCGCGTGCTGGCCGTGAAACTCGGTCGGCCGATCGAGTTCCAGGACATGCCCTTCATGGCCTTGCTGTCTGCGCTGCAGTCCGGAAAGATCGACGCGATCATCACCGGGATGACGCCCACCGCGGAACGCCGTCAGCGGGTCGATTTCTCGGTGTCTTATTTCCAGACACCGATGGTGATGCTCACGCGCAAACCGGATGCGGCCAGTGCGGCCGCCACCCCCGCGGCTCCTCGCGGAAAGATGGCCACGGGCGCTGATCTCAACGGTCGAAGGATCGCCGTGCTGATCGGGTCGGCCCACGAAACCTACGCCACCAAGACCTACCCTGACGCGACGATCCTGCAATTCCAGACGATCGCTGACGTGATCCTGGCGGTCAAAGCCGGCAAGGCCGATGCCGGTCTGGACGACGCCGATCCTTTGCGCGAAACCCTGAAAAATGACGCGACGCTCGGCGCTGTCGGCGACGATTTGTTTGCCTTCCCGGTGGGCGCGGCCTTCAACAAGCAACAGCACGCCCTGCGCGAGCAATTCAACCAGTTTCTGGCGACCAGCCGGCACAACGGCGTCTATGACGAGCTGGTCGCGCGCTGGGTGCACGGTGGCGACAAGCGCCGGCCTGCCGCCTTGGCCGCGCCAACCCCCAACGGTGTGCTCACGGTCGGGGTGGCCGTGGTGGGCCAGCCCTTCGTTTTCGTGCAGGACAACGAACTCGCAGGGTTCGACATCGAACTTGCCGAACGTTTCGCAGCGAGTCAGGGCAAGAAGCTGCAGTTCCTGAACATGGAATTCGGCGCGCTGATTGCCGCCGTGGCGAGTGGCAAGGTGGACTTCGTGATCGCCTCGATTTTCGTGACCGACGAGCGGAAAAAGCAGGTCGACTTCGGTGACCCGTACTACCAGATGGGCACCAAGGCGTTTGCGCTCGCCACCCATATCGCCAGCGCGCCAACCGGGGGGGCGGCCAGTGCTGCGGCTGCGGTTCAAGCGGCGCCAGCGTCGCAAACGCCAGCTGCGGCTGACCGCGCCGCGTCGTCTGAACCGGCGCGCAAGCTGACGTCGGGCACCGACCTGAACGGACTGCGCATCGCGGTGCTTCAGGGTTCGGCGCAGGAAGCGTTCGCCACCAAGACCTACCCGCAGTCCACCGTCTTGCGCTTTGCTTCGGGCACCGATGCCACCGTGGCTGTCAAGACGGGCAAGGCGGACGTCGCGCTGGCCGACGAGGGCGGCCTGCTGGAAATCATCCGTGGCGACCCCAGCCTGGCCATGCTCCCGCAGTCCTTGTTCTCGTTCCCGATCGGCGCCGGATTCAACAAGGCCGACCGCGCGCTGACCGATCAGTTCAATGTGTTCCTGGCCCAACTGAAAGCGGACGGCACGCTCAAGGACATCTTCACCCGCTGGATCACCAACCGGGACTGGAAGATGCCCGACATCGCGAACCGCAAGGACGGCAAGGTGCTGCGCGTTGGCATCGCGGGCAGCGGTGGCGCCCCCTTCGATTTCATCCAGGACAACGAGATCGTGGGCATAGACGTCGAGATCGTCAAACGCTTCGGCGCGTACAGCGGGCGTGAGGTGCAGTTCCTGAACATGGACTTTGGCGCGCTGATCTCCGCGGTCTCCAGCGGCAAGGTCGACATGATCATCAGCGGCATTTTCGTGACGCCGGAGCGGCTGTTGCGCATCGACTTCTCGGACCCCTATGACCATGCGGCCGTCAAAGCCTATGCCCTGAAGAGCCACATCGCCGCCGACGATGCGCCCGCCACGGGACCGAGCGCCAGCAGCGCAGCGCCCGCCGCCGCAACGCCCGGCCTGTTCGAGCGCCTGGCCGACAGCTTCCAGAGCAACATCGTCCACGAGAAGCGCTATCTGCTCATCGTGCGCGGGCTGCAGACGACGGTGGTCATCTCCATCCTCGCCACGCTGCTGGGCACGGTGCTGGGGGCGTTGGTGTGCTACATGCGAATGTCACCCAGGGCCTGGTTGAATGCGCCCGCCGGCATCTACATCGCCATCATGCGCGGCACACCGGTGCTGGTGCTGTTGATGCTGATCTTCTATGTGGTGTTCGGCTCGGTGAACATCTCGCCGGTGTTCGTGGCGGTGGTGGCCTTCGGCATGAATTTCGCGGCCTACGTGGCGGAGATCTTCCGCGCCGGCATCCAGAGCATCGACCGGGGCCAGACCGAAGCGGGCATCGCCATGGGCTTCAGCCGGCTCGGCACCTTCACGAACATCGTGCTGCCGCAGACCGTGCAGCGCATCTTGCCGGTCTACAAGGGCGAGTTCCTGTCCCTGGTGAAGATGACCTCCATCGTCGGCTACATCGCGGTGGAAGACCTCACCAAGGCGAGCGACATCATTCGCAGCCGCACCTTCGATGCGTTCTTTCCGCTGGTGATGGTGGCGGTGCTCTACTTCATCATTTCCTGGCTGCTCATGCAGTCGCTGGAATACCTGGAACGCGCCACCGATCCGAAACGCAAGCGCCTTGCCGGAGCCTCGTCATGATCCGCGTTGAACACCTGTCCAAGCGCTACGGCGACCTCGTGGTCCTCAAGGACATCAGCGCCGAAATCCGCAAGGGTGAGGTCATTTCGATCATTGGTCCGTCGGGCACGGGCAAAAGCACCTTCCTGCGCTGCCTGAACCTGCTCGACCAACCCACGAGCGGCAGCATCCACATCGACGACACCAACGTGCTCGACCCGGGTGCGGACGTGCCGCGCATCCGTCAAAAAATGAACATGGTGTTCCAGTCGTTCAACCTGTTCGCCCACCTCAACGTGCTCGACAACCTGACGCTCGCGCCCATGAAACTCAAGGGCCTGGACCGCGCCAGCGCGCAGGCCAAGGCTCACGACATGCTCAAGCTGGTCGGGCTGGCCGGCAAGGCCGGCGCCTTTCCGGATGAACTCTCGGGGGGGCAAAAGCAGCGCGTGGCCATCGCCCGCTGCCTGGCGATGGAACCCGAGGTCATCTTGTTCGACGAGCCCACCTCGTCGCTCGACCCCACGATGGTCAGCGAGGTGCTGTCGGTCATCCGCCGGCTGGCGAAACAAGGCATGACCATGGTCATCGTCACCCACGAGATGGACTTCGCCCGGGATGTTTCCAACCGGGTGTTCTACATGGATGAAGGCCTGATCTACGAAGAAGGCACGCCCGAGCAGATCTTCAGCCACCCCAGCAAACCGCGAACGCGCGCTTTCATCAACCGCATCCGCAGCTTCACGCACCGCATTGATTCGGCCGAATTCGACTTCTACGGCATGAACGCCGAAATCGAGGCCTTCTGCGAGAAACACATGCTGCCGCGCGGGACACGGCACAACGTGCTGTTGCTCGTCGAGGAGTTGCTGAGCCTGCATGTGCCCACGCTGTTCAAGGGCGCGCTCGACATCGACATCGAATACTCCGAGAAAAACGGCGAT
>CANFXR010000047.1 GCA_947451035.1 Burkholderiales bacterium | reverse complement strand
TTCGCTGGGCACCGACACCGCAGGGTCGGGGCGCGTGCCGGCGATGTTCAACAACCTGATCGGCCTCAAGCCCAGCCTGGGGCGCTTGCCCAGCACCGGCGTGGTGCCGGCGTGCCGCACGCTCGACACCGTGTCGGTGTTCGCGCTCAGCGCGGCCGACGCCGCGGTGGTGCTGGCCGCCGCGCAAGGCCCTGATCCGCAAGACGCCTATTCGCGCAGGCTGCCGCCGCACGGGCGCAACTTCGGCGCAGGCGCGTTTCGCTTTGGCGTGCCGCGCGCGCAGGACCTGGCCTTCTATGGCAACACGCTGGGTCCGACGCATTTCGCGCAGGCGGTGGATCGGCTGATCGCGCTCGGCGGCACGCCGGTCGAGATCGACTTGACGCCGTTTCGCAGCGTGGCCACGCTGCTCTACGAAGGCCCGTGGGTGGCCGAGCGCTATGCGGCGATCCGCGAGTTCATCGAGACCCAGCCCGAGTCGCTGCACCCGGTCACGCGGGCCATCACCGAGGCGGGCGCTCGCATCAGCGCGGCCGACACCTTTGCCGCGCTGTACCGATTGAAGGCGCTCGAACAGACGGCACGCGCCGCCTGGGGCGACATCGATTGCCTGGTGGTGCCCACCGCGCCGACCATCCACACCATCGCCGCGGTCGAGGCCGACCCGATCGCGCTCAATTCGCAGCTGGGCCACTACACGAACTTCGTCAACCTGCTTGATCTGGCCGCCGTGGCGGTGCCGGTCGGTTTTGCGGCCGAAGGTCCGGCGCGCGGCTTGCCGCACGGCGTCACGCTGATCGCTCGCTGCGGCCACGACCTGCCGCTGCTCTCGCTGGCGGCCCGCCTTCATGCGGTGAGCGTGTCCACCGTGGGCGCCACGCCGCACGCGCCGCACTGGGTGGCCGGGCTGCCCGACGCCACAGCGTTTGCCTCGGGCCAGGTGGAGGTCGCCGTGTGCGGCGCCCACCTGAGCGGCTTGCCGCTGAACTGGCAACTCACGCAGCGCGGTGCCACGCTGGTGCGCACGGTGCGCAGCGCGCCGCTCTACAAGTTCTATGCGTTGCCGGGCGGCCCGCCGTTTCGTCCGGGCATGGTGCGTGTGGCCGAAGGCGGCGGCGCCATCGAACTCGAGGTGTGGGAGCTGCCCGCGCGCGAGTTCGGCTCGTTTGTCGCCGGCATCCCCGCGCCGCTGGGCATCGGCACCGTGCTGCTCGAAGACGGCTCGAGCGTGCAAGGCTTCGTGTGCGAGAGCCACGCCGTGGCGGGCGCACAGGACATCACCGCTTGCGGCGGCTGGCGCGCCCACTTGGCCACGCCGGACTGACGCTGCGGGCCTCGGGCGCGGCATGAGCGTGCGGGCGGCGCACGCTTCGAGCGGTTAAGGTGCGGCGCCCCGCCACGCCGCACACAACGCATGACAACCGCTGCACCTTTGCGTGCCCTGATGATCGGCCGCAGCCTGGAGCTCGCGCTGCCGGTGCTGCGCCTGCTGCGAGGCGCCGGCTTCACCATCGACTGCATTTGCACCCGCAAGGCGTTGCGCGGCCACCCGGCCATCGAGCGGTTTGTCTGGGCCCGCGATGCGGCCAGCGTCGTGCAGCACGCGGCGCTGGCCATCCGGCAGCGCGCGTATCAGCTGGTCGTGCTGACCGACGACAAGACCATCCGGCAGATCGTCTTGTCACCGCCGTGCGAGCTGTCGGAGCAGGAAAAACTGCGGCTGTTGCCTGTGGCCAGCCCGCGCGACTTTCATCACCTGTCGTCCAAGATCGGGCTGTCCGCAACCTTGGCGGCGCACGGTGTCACGACCCCCGAGTTCGCGCCGGTCGGTAACCCGCAAGAGCTGGCGAGCGCCGTGCGCCAGATGGGTTTTCCGCTCATCTTGAAGGGCGATTTTTCAAGCGGCGGGTCACAGACGTTCAAGCTGCTGAACGAGCAGCAGTTCCGGGAATTGCCGCAGCCCTTCGGCTTTTTTCCGGCGGTCTTGCAACGCCACATTCAGGGCCCGCTGATCGCGATCGAGGCCTTCTATCAAGACGCCCGGCTGGTGCAGTTCGGGTACGCCAAGGCACTGCGGCTGCAGCACGACAACGAGTTTTCGCCGTCGTGCCTGCGCGAGTTCAGCCCGCGCGCTCATCTCGATGCCCGCCTCGTCGACGAGTTGACGCGGCTGGGTGCCGCTTTGGGCGCCCACGGATTTGCCAACATCAGCTGCATCGAGTGCCCCGCCGACGGCAAGCGCTACTACTTCGAGGCCGACCTGCGCCCCACGGTGTGGTGCGACTACCCCAGACACTTCGGCGACGACCCTGCGCTCAGGATCCGCGGCCATTTCCTTGCGGGCGAGACGCGGGGAACATCGTGTCCGGCGGGCGAGGATCTGCCCGAGCGCATCACGCTGGCGTACCCGTTGCGGCTCAAGTGGTGGGAAGTGCTGACCAATCGCTACGCGTGCTGGCGGGTCTGGCCCGATGACGCGTGGGCCGCTCGCATCGTGCTGCGGCGAAGCAAGCACCAACTGCTGGCGATATTGAACCTGAAGGCTGCGCGCCACTGGATCCGGCGGCGGCTCAAGCGCTCGCCGCGCGACCGCGCCGCGCGCTGAACCGAGGCCGCGCTCACGAGCCGCTTCAATGTGGTGCGGCAGCGGTCTGCCGCAGCTGGCACGTGGCTTGCTGAGTACTGGGTGCAGGTGGAGCGGTTTCGTGTGTTTTGTCGCATGCGCATCTCCTCTCACTCAGGCTCACTAGGGTTCCGATCGGCAGCGATGCCGGTGCTGGTCCGAGAGTGATCCGGCTCAGGCGGTCATCGCGCAAGCGGCGGCGGTCAGGGTTCCACGGAGGGACAAAAGCCCGGGAGATGGACGCGTTCGACACGTCTTCTCCTGCGCCCGTTTCTCATTCACCTGGAGCCATCGCCATGACATCTGCCCTCGTTCGCGCATCCAAGTCCTCCCTCTCGTCCCAGCCGCTGTTGAACCGCCTCGGAGCTTCGATGAAGAAGCCGCTGGCGGGCATCGCGCTGGGCGTGTTCGCCCTCACCAGCCAGGCCGCTGGCGTCACGTCGATGAAGATCGGCTCGCTGGCGTGGATCGGCTACGGCCCGTTCTACGTGGCCGAGAAGCTCGACCTGTTCAAGAAGTACAACCTCAAGGTCACGCTGCAGATGTTCACCGACCCGGCGCTGATTCCGCCGGCGATGGCCAGCGGCGCCGTCGAGGGCGGCATGCTGACCTATGACCAGGTGGTCGGTCAGGTGGCCGCCGGCCGCATGGAAAAGGTGGTGATGCCGATCGACTACTCGAACGGCGGCGACGCCATCGTGGCCGACAAGACCATCACCAAGGTGGCTGACTTCAAGGGCAAGAAGGTCGGCTTCAACCCGCTGTCGCCGTCGGACTTCCTGCTGTCGTACGCGCTCAAGGTCAACGGCCTGACCGACAAGGACGTCACCCCGATCAACATGACGCCCGAGGCCGTGCCGGCCGCGATGGCCTCGGGCCAGATGCCCATCGGCGTGACCTACGAGCCCAGCTTGTCGCAGATCGTGAGCCAGGGCGGCGGCAAGAAGTTCCATGTGGTGTTTTCGTCGAAGGACGCACCCGGCCTGATCGCCGACGTGCTGGTGTTCGACGAGAAGGTCATCAAGGCCAAGCCCACCGAAATCGCCGGGATCATCCAGGCCTACCTTGACGGCATGGCGTACATGAAGGCCAAGCCCGAGGAGTCGGCCAAGATCATCGGCAAGGTGCTCGGCGTGTCGGCCAAGGAAGTCAAGGAGCAGATGACCGGCGTGTACAACATCCCGCTGGCCGAGATGCCCAAGGCATTCGTGAAGTCGGCTGAGACCACCTCGTACTACGGCAGCGGCGAAGTCATCGGTCAGCTGCTCAAGGCCAAGGGTCAGATCACCACGATTCCGGCCACCGAGGCCACCTTTGACTCGCAGTTCGTCACCGCACTGACCAAGAAGTGAGCCGGTGATGTTCCGCACCCCTGACGGCGCCGCGCCGAACATCGCGGCACTGGCCTTCACCCTGCTGGGTTACGGGTTCGGCGTGGCCGCGCTGACCTCGCCGTCATGGGTGCTCAACGCCATCGGTTTCGTGGCGGTGACGCTGACGCTCATCTGGTCGGCGTACTACATCCACGAGTTCGCACACCTGGCGATCTTTCGCAGTGCCCCGGCCAATGAGCGCTGGGGCACCTTGATGACCTGGATCAACGGCAGCTGCTACGCGCGGTTTGCCGACCTGCGGCGCAAGCACATGCGCCACCACGTCGAGCGCGCCGACGTGATCACCTTCGATGCGCGCGGCTTCCTGCTGGCCGCACCCGCGTGGTTGCGCGGCAGCGTGCTGGCGCTGGAGTGGGCCTACTTTCCGGCGGTCGAGTTCCTGATGCGCGGCTTCGTGATCGCCAAGCCGTTCAAGAGCGGTGACACCGCAGCGTCATGGCGCATCGTGGGCATCGCGGTGCTGCGCGTGGCGTCCTTTGCGGCGCTGGGCTGGTACTCGCCCCAGGCGCTGGCGCTGTACTTCGCCGCCTACCTGGTGTTCGTCACCGTGCTGCGCTTTGCCGATTGCTTCCAGCACACCTACGACTCGTATCCGATCCTGGGCGACGCGCCCATCCCCGACGACAAGCTGCGCGACCGCGCCTACGAGCAGGCCAACACCTACAGCAACGTGTTCGGCCTGGACAACTTCTGGCTCAACTTGCTGTGGCTGAACTTCGGCTATCACAACGCCCACCACGAGCGCCCCACGGTGGCGTGGCACCGGCTGCCCGCGTACCACCGCGAGATCTACGCCTTGGACTACCGCCAGGTGGTGCCGGTGAGCCAGCTGCTCAAGGCCTTTCACCAGCACCGCCTGACCCGCGTGCTGTCGGGCGACTACGGTCAGGTGCTCGACCCCAGCGTGGTCGGGCGCGCCGACGGCTTCGTCGGTGCGGTGGGTGTGTCTTTCCTGACGGCGGTGTGAGGTGGTCACGGCTGCCGACTCGTCACGTGCTTCCAGTCACGGCCTGAGCGGCCGGGTGGTGGTGCTCACCGGCGCGGCCGGCGGCATCGGCCGCGCGCTGGCCGAGGCCTTCATCGCGCAGGGCGTGCGGCTGGTGGTCACCGACCGCGATTCCGTGGCCCTGCAACGCCAGGCCGAGGTGTGGGCCCAGGCCGGCGACGTGACCGCGCTGCCGTGCCATCTGGGCGGTGACGACGAGGTGCAGTCGCTGGTCGACAGCGTCAAGCGCAGCCATGGACACGTCGATGTGCTGGTCAACAACGCCGGCGTCGAATACCCCACGCCGCTGGCCGATGCCACGCCCACGGGCGCGGCGCGCTGGTCGGCGCTGCTCGACAACAACGTGGGCACCATGGTGCGGCTCACGCGCGCGCTGCTGCCGCTGCTGCCGTCAGGCGCCAGCGTGATCAACCAGTCCTCGATCTGGGGCCTGACCGGCGTGGCCGACTTTTCGGCCTACGTGGCCAGCAAGCACGCGGTGATCGGCCTGACCCGCTCGCTGGCGTGGGAACTCGCGCCGCAGGGCATCCGCGTCAACGCGGTGTGCCCGGGCTGGATCCGCACCGCCGCCGCGCTGCGCTCGCTGACCAGCATGGCGCTGGCCCAGGGCCGCGGCGAGGACGAGGTCGAGCGCGACATCCTGGCGCGTCAGGCCAACCCGACCATGCTCGAAGCCAGCGACATCGCCGGCGTGTTCTTGTTCCTGGCCAGCCACGACGCTCGCTCACTGACCGGCCAGGCGATCAGCGCGAGCCACGGCGAGGTGATGAACTGATGGCGGCTCCAGACATTTCCGCGGGCGCGATGACGCTGTCGCTCGCCGGTCGGGTGGTGCTGATCACCGGCGCGGCCAGCGGCATCGGCCGCGCCAGCGCGCTGGCGTGTGGCCAGGCGGGCGCGACCGTGGCCGTCAACCATTTGGGGCGTGCCGACGAAGCCGCCGAAGTGGTCGCGCTGCTGCAGTCGCGTGGCGTGCACGCGCAGGCCTTCGAGGCCGACGTCACCCGCGCGGCCGACGTCACCCGCATGGTCGCCGACGTCGAGCGCGAGCTCGGGCCGATCGGCGCGCTGCTCAACAACGCCGGAATCATCGACGACCGGCCGTTTCTCGAGACCACCGAAGAACAGTGGGACCGCATGCTCAACACCGACCTGAAGTCGGTGTTCCTGATGTGCCGCGCGGTGCTGCCCGGCATGGTGCTGCGCGGCGAGGGCGTGATCGTCAACATCGCCTCCGATCTGGGCGTGCTGGGCCGCGAGCAGTTCGCGCCGTACTGTGCCGCCAAGGCCGGCGTGATCGGACTGACGCGCTCGCTGGCGCGCGAGTTCGCCCCGCGCATTCGCGTCAACGCCGTCGCGCCGGGGCCGGTGGCCACCGCGATGCTGTCGACCGAACACATGAGCGCCGAGTGGATCGAAAAAGAGCTCGACATCCCGCAGCACCGCTTTGCCGCGCCCGACGAGATCGCCGCCACGGTGCTGTTCTTGATGTCCGACCTGTCGCGCTTTTATTGCGGTCAGGTGCTCGGCCCCAACGGCGGCTCGGTGATGCCGTGAGCGGCGACTGCGCATGAACCCCACCCGGCCGGGCGGCTCAGCGGCCTGGATGTCGGCCGCCTGGCTGCCGGTCGCGGTGCTGCTGTTCTCGTCGTCGATGTGGGGCCTGTCGTGGCTGCCGCTGAAGGCGTTTGCCGAACACGGCCTGTCGGGTCCGCTGCTGGCGATGCTGACCTACGGAATGGTCGGACTGGTCGGGCTGCCGTGGCTGTGGCGCGAGCGCGCGCTGTGGCTGCGCGACAAGCGATTGCTGCTCGCGCTGGTCGTGTTCGGCGGCTGGGGCAACGCGGCCTTCGTGAGCGCGCTGGTGCTGGGCGACGTGGTGCGCGTGATGCTGCTTTTCTATCTGGCGCCGGTGTGGTCGGTGCTGGGCGGGCGCCTCTTTCTGGGCGAGTCGGTCTCGGCGCGGCGCGCCGGCGCGGTGGCGCTGGCCCTGATCGGCGCTTTTTTGGTCGTCGGTGGCTTTTCGGTGTTTGAGGCTCCGCTGTCCGCTGCCGACGTGTTGGCGCTCACTTCGGGCATGGGGTTTGCCGGCAACAACATCGTGTCGCGGGCCGCCCAGGCCATGCCCACGGCCACCAAGACGGTGGCGCTGTGCCTGGGTTGCGCGCTGGTGGCGCTGCTGATGATGGCCGCCGGCACCGGCGCACCGGCGCTCGCCATGCCCTCGGGCGGGGTCATCGCCGGGCTGCTCGCCTATTCACTGCTCGGTCTGGTGCTCGTCATCGTGACCTGGCAATGGAGCGTTACGCGGCTCGAAGCCGGCCGCTCGGGCGTGCTGGCCATCGCCGAGCTGCTGGTGGCCATGCTCACCGCCACGCTGATCGGCGACGAAACCATGCTGCCGCGCGAGTGGCTGGGCGCCGCGCTGATCGTGGCCGCCGCCGTGCTCGAAGCCACCGACACCGCCGAATCCGTCTCTCCCCACCACGCCATCACCACCCCCAAGGAAATCACATGAGCACCGTCTGGATGAATCAGCTGTCGTGGGTCGATTACGAAGCGCGCCTCAAGCGCGACCGGCCGGCCATCTTGCTGCCGGTGGGCGCGCTCGAGCAGCACGGCCCGCACCTGCCGCTGGGCACCGACGGCCTGCTCAGCTCGGCGGTGGCCGCCGATGCCGCCGCGCGCATCGGTGCGCTGGTGGCCCCGGGGCTGTCGTACGGCTACAAGTCGCAGCCCAAGTGCGGCGGCGGCCAGCACTTTTGCGGCACCACCAGCGTCGATGCGGCCACCATGATCGGCTCGGTGCGCGATGCGGTGCGCGAGTTCGCCCGCCACGGCGCGACCAAGCTGGTCATCGTCAACGGCCACTACGAGAACCAGTGGTTCATCACCGAAGGCATCGACCTCGGGCTGCGCGATGTGGGCGGCTCGGCCGCGCTGCAGGTCATGCGGCTCGAGTACTGGGACTTCCTGTCCGAGGCCACGCTGGCCACGGTGTTTCCCGATGGCTTCCCGGGCTACGCGCTGGAGCACGCCGCGGTCATCGAGACCTCGCTGATGCTGCATTACCACCCGAGCCTGGTGCGCCTCGACCTGATCCCCGACGAGCCGCCGGTCGACTTCCCGCCGTACGACGTCTACCCGACGCGCAAGCACTGGGTGCCGCTGTCGGGCGTGCTGTCGTCGGCGCGCGGCTCGAGCGCCGACAAGGGCGAGGCGATGGCCAACGAGCTGTCGGTGCGCATTGCGGCGGCCATCACGCATGAGTTCGGCTGACCGCCGCTTGCCGCCGATCACCCCGGTGCGCACCGCGCTGCTGGTGATCGACATGCAGCGCGACTTTCTGGATGCGCGCGGCTACGCAGCGCAAGCCGGTGTCGACGTGACCCGGCTGCGCGGCACGCTCGCGCCGGTGCTGCGACTCATAGCCGCGGCGCGAGCCGCGGGCGTGCGCATCGTCTACACGCGCGAAGGCCACCGGCCGGATCTGAGCGACTGCCCGCCGGCCAAGCTGGCGCGCAGCCGCGCCGCCGGCGCCGAGATCGGCTCGAGCGGGCCGCTGGGCCGTCTGCTGGTGCGTGGCGAACACGGCCACGATCTGGTCGACGAGCTGCAACCGCGCGCGGGCGAGCCGGTGCTCGACAAGCCCGGCTACAGCGCCTTTCACCAGACCGAGCTCGACCAGATCCTGCGCGGCTGGGGCGTAGCCAGCGTGATCCTGTGCGGCGTGACCACCGAGGTCTGCGTGCACACCACGCTGCGCGCGGCCATCGACCACGGCCTGAACGCCATCACCGTGGCCGATGCCTGCGCGGCCTCCGAGCCGCAGCTGCAAGCGCCGGCATTGGCGATGATCGGCGTCGAAGGCGGTATTTTCGGCTCTGTTGTCGACAGTACAGAGATGGTTGCCCTGATGGGCCGGGCCGCGAACGAGGACAAGCCATGACGCAGGTACGCAAGCTGTGGCCGCTGCTCACGGCCACCCACCGCTACGACAAGTCCATCTCGACGTTTCAGCGCGGCCAGGGCCAGATGATCGACGCGCCCATCCTGGCCTACCTGATCGAGACCGCCAACGGACGCATCCTCTACGACGTGGGCTGCGACCACGCCAAGATTGCCGATGCGGCGATCCGCGCCCGGTACTACGAGACCCCGACCTTCGACTTTCCCGCGCCGACGATGACCGACGAGCAGCGCATCCCGCGCCATCTGGCGCGCCTGGGGCTCACGCCGACCGATGTCGACGTGATCTTCATCGGCCACCTGCACTTCGACCACGCGGGCGGCCTGCGCGATCTGCGCCGCTGCGGCTGCGGTGCCGAAATCCATGTGCAGGCCGACGAGATGGCGGCCGCGCGCAGCGGTGCCGACATCGCGGTGTTCGGCGATGACCTGATCGACGACGCTGGCGCGCCGCTGCAGTTGCGGCTGCAAACCGGTGAATACACCGTGGTCCCCGGCGTGCAGGCGGTGGCCACGCCCGGCCACACCGCCGGCCACATGTCAATGTGGATCGAAATGCCCAAGGGCCCGCCCATCCTGCTCGCCGGCGACGCTGCCGACCTGCAGGAAAACATCGACGACGAGGTCGCCCCCGGCACGCTGTGGCAAGGGCGCGAGGCGCAGGCCATCGAGAGCATCCGCAAGCTCAAGTCGCTGGCCGCCGACACCGGCGCGTGGCTGTGGCCGAACCACGACTTCGAGTTCTACCGCTCGCTGCCGCCGTTTCCGCAGGCGCTCGAATGACCGCGGCCGACGGCTGGGCCGACGTGCCCGAGCGCTACCGCGGCGTGTGGCGGCGCAACCAGCTCGACTGCCCCGGCCTGCGCGACACCACCACCTGGGCGCGCTGGTTGCAAACCGCTCGCTGGCACGCCGATCTGCGCGTGCCCGAAGCGACGCGCACGGCCGAAGTCCTCAGCGCCGCGGAGCCGCACCCCGCGCTGGCGCTGCACACCGGCTTTTTCGGCCGCACCGAGGTGTTCTGGCCGCCGCCGTCCGGCGAGCGCTGCACCTGGCACCGCCACCTCGACGTGCAGCCCGACCGCGGCCGGCCCGACACCGGCTGGATGGCGTTCGAGCGCGACCAGGGCGTCGTGATCGAAACCGGCATGAACGGCGACTTTCGCGAGGAGTGGGAGCGCATCCCGAATTCCACCGGCCGCTCGATGGTGCTGGCCGAGTTGGCGCCCGGGGCGGCGGGCGTCGCCGGCGAGGTCGCACCGTGCGGCACGCGCTGGCTGCTCAGCGGCGAATACCTGATGCGCGTGCGCCCACGCCAGACCGGTTGGTTCGCCGCCGACGGCACGCCGCGGCTGTGGCCCGAAGGCACCGCGCCCGGCGACACGCTGGCCGTGGTGCTGTCGCGTCACCCGCAAGACGCTGCGGCGCTGCTCGATTTCGAGATCTCGTACGGCGCGCTGCGCGACGGGCGCTGGCACATCGAGCACTCGACCCGCCCGGCGCTCGAGGGCCGCACCGAGGCGTTTGCCGCACACCGGCTCGATGCGCAGCGTGCCGAGCTTGCCGGCGGCTGCCGCACGGCGTGGCGGGTGCTCGAGTGGGACGGCGACGAGCAGTTGCGCTGAGCCGCAGCCGATGTTGGTGACACCGGCCGAAAATCCGGCCGACCGCCTGTTCTGCTGCCAAACTCATCGGATGCACTGCCACTCGTTCACCGATCGCCCCTTGCGCCGCCTGGCGGGCGTGTTCCTGGCCGGCTTTGCTGCCGCCTTGATGGGCCTGAGCGCGAGCGCGCTGGCGCAGGTTCCCGACACCGCGACCACCGAGCTCACGCTGTACGGGCTGCGACTGAAAGACGCCTCGGCCGAGGCCTTCGTCGCGGCCGCCAGTGCGGACGGCGCGCAGGTGCTCAGCCGCCAGGCCGACGGCACCGTCTTTTTCGATGTGCGCGCCGCTGGCGTGCCGGCGCTGCAGCGCCTGACGCTGATCACCGACCAGGGCGCGCTGGCGAGCGCGCAGTTCGTCATCAAGCCCTACGGCCAGGACAACGAGGCGCTGCGCCAGTTGCTGGTGAAGAAGTACGGATTGCCGTTCACCGCCGAGGGTGCGCGCCGGCCGTTTCCGGCCTTTGCGGCGCGTTTTGCGCCGCGCGGCAGCTTCGACTGGGACTTTGCCGGCGGCATGAAGCTCATCTACCGCCAGCCGGTGCTTGGCGACAGCACGCTGTCGTACACCGATGTCGAGCGCGCCCGGCGCCGCGCTCCCGCCGTGCCCTTGCCCGCGCGAGCCGGCTCGGCGAGCGACGTGCCCGAAAACCGGTTCTGATCGAGGGGGCTGGCGGCGTAGAGTCAACGCCATGCCGAACGCAACCGAGTTGTTCCTCGATGGGCTCACCGGCCTGTACAACCGGGCCTACTTTCTGGACCGCCTGAGCGAGGCAGCCGACGCGGCGCAGGAAAAAAAGCTGGCGCTGTCGCTGCTGCTGATCGATCTGGACAACCTGTTTCTCATCAATCACGAAAAAGGCCGCCCCGCTGGCGATCGGGCGCTGCAGGCGCTGGCCGACACCCTGCGCCGCTCGGCCCACGAGCACGAAACCGTGGCGCGCATGGCGGGTGATCAGTTCGCGATGCTGCTGCCAGGCACTTCGCTGGCCACGGCCACGCAGTTTGCGCGGGCCATCCGCAGCCTGATCGGACGAGCGCACGAAGTGCATCCGGACTTGGGTGCCATCGATGTGTGCATCGGAGTGTCGGCACGGCCGCCCGGCGACGCCTGGGAGGCGGCCGATCTGCTGCAGCTGGCCGAGTTGCGGCTGACGTCGGCCAAGCGCTCGCGCCTCAGGCCCGGCGCCGAGCAGCAGGTGTGGGCCGGCCCGCCGGAGTCATCCGGCGACGACGACGTCGATGAGGGGGGTGGGTCAGACCTGCGTTGAATGCGCAGCGGTTGTCGGGTGGGACGTCGGCCTGGCCGATGGGTCAGACCGCGATCGGCAGTTGCCAGCGGGCCATGGCGGCCTCGCCGATTTCGCTGGCACGCACCAGATCGGCCAGAAACAAGTGGGCCGCGCGGTCGATGCAGTCTTGCAGCTCGACCGAGTTGGCGTAGTCCTGTCGCGCTTCATCGACCACCAGCTTGGGCAGGTCGGTGTGCTTGAGCAAGAGCGCCTGGATGTGGCGGCACACCACGTATTCAAAGACGAAGGAGCGATCCACGTCGATCTTGGCGGCAACCGCGAAAACGATGTTTTCAAGCTTCATGGGGACTCCAGTCGGTACGTTCGTCTTTGGGCGGCCCGGCTACAGCGCCGCCGCCCTGAGATCTTTATCGGCCGTTCCCGCCGCCACGTGAGCCCGAACTGCACCGTGCGGGGTGACTACTTCCGCACGTTGTCCGTCAAAAGCCGCGCCGGCAGCACCCCGCGCAGCGCGTTGCACACCACCAGCGCTTCGGCGCGCAGCAGGTCTTCGAGGCGCAAGGTGCGCTCGCTGGCTTGCCAGGCGGGGTCTTCGAGGAGCGCGCCACGGCACACGCCGGGCAGCGCGCCGTCGGCCACGCACGGCGTGAACCAGCGGCCGTCGAGCTGCACGAAAACGCTGGTGCGCCCGCCCTCGACGAGCCGGCCGTCCTCGGTGAAGAACAGGCTGTCGAAAGCGCCCACCTGTTCGGCGGCGCGCACGCCGTCGTCGTAGTGCCGGCGCAGCGTGGTCTTGTGCTCGGCCAGCGGGTTGGCGTCGCTCAGGCGCTGCGCGGCGATGAGCAGGCCGACGGCGTCGCTCGCGGCGGCGAGCTCATGCGGTGAATTGACGGCGGCCACGCCGAGTGCGGCCAGCGCGCCGTGCGTGAGCGTCAGGCGCCCGTCGTGGGCGAGTGTCAGGCGCAGGCGATGGGCTGCGCCAGCCACACCGCTCGCGCTGTCGGCATCCGCTGACAAGCCGCTCAGGCATCCCTTGATGAGCGCCAGCGCCGCCGCCCGATCGAAGGCAAAGCCCAGCGCCTGCGCGCTGTCCGCCAGCCGCGCCAGGTGGCGATCCAGCTGCGCCACGCCCTTGGCGCTCGCCCGCAGGGTCTCGAACAACTCGAAGCCCGGGTCCAGCCCCGTGACAAAGCGCGCCTTGAGCGCACATTCCTCGAACTCGTCGTCGACGCGGCTGTCGAGCACGATGCCCGCGCCCACGCCGAGCCGCAAGGCGCGCAGCCCGCCGTGCGGCGCGCCCAGCGTCAGCGTGCGGATGGCGACCGACAGGCAAAAGCGGCCCAGCCGCGCATCGCCTTGCGGTGCCTCGATCCAGCCGATGGCGCCGCAATACAGGCCGCGCGGCGAGCGCTCGAGCTGCGCGATCAACGCCATCGTGTGGTGCTTGGGCGCACCGGTGATCGAGCCGCACGGAAACACCGCACGCAGCACGTCACCAAAGCCCACGTCGGGCCGCACCTGGGCGTGCACCGTCGAGGTCATCTGGAACATCGAGGCGTAGGGTTCGACGGCGAACAGCCCGCTCACGCGCACCGAGCCCGTCTGTGCGATGCGGCCGAGGTCGTTGCGCAGCAGGTCCACGATCATCAGGTTCTCGGCGCGCGCCTTCGGGTCAAGCGCCAGGCGCTGCGCGGCGTCGAGGTCGGCCGCGGGCGAATCCGCGCGCGCCGCCGTGCCCTTCATGGGCCGCGTGGTGAGCTCGCCCGCCTCGTGGCGCAAGAACAGCTCGGGCGAGCACGACAGGATGTGGCTGGGTTGCCCATCAGCCGCCGCAGGCAGCTCGATGAACGCACCGAATGCCACCGGCTGACGCGCGCGCAGCCGCCGGTACAGCGCCACCGGCGAGCCGTAGGACTGCGCGTGCAGCCGGTAGGTGTGGTTCACCTGGTAGGTCTCGCCGGCGCGGATCGCTTCGTGGATGCGCTCGATGGCTTTGGTGAAGGTGCTCAGGTCGGTGTCGGCTTGCTGGTGCATCACGCCGGCCGCCGCGTGGTCGGTGTCCCGCGCGTCAAGCCAGGCGTCGGCCTCCGTGCGCGAGAGCCGTTGCAGCTCGCCAAACATCAGCACGCGCAGCGCCGGGGCGGCGTCGCCTGCTGATGGCGGGTGCGCGCTGGCAATATCGAGCAGCGTCGCGCCCCATTCGTAATCGGCCAGCACCAGCGCATGCAGCCCGGCGCGCAGATCGGCATCGACCCGCGCCCAGATCGCATCGAGCGAGGCCGCGTCGACGCAGCGGTGTTCGCGAACGAAGCCGCTGTACAGGCGGCTGGTGGGGCGCTCGGCCGTGGCGTCGTGGTCGTCGAGCAGCGCAAAGGCGCGAGGCATGGCGTTCACGTCGAATGGGACAATGCCGCATTGTCGAGGCAGTTGCCAGCGTGCCCGAATGTCCCTTCCGGAGTAGCCCTTGACCGCCCGACACCCGCCTGTTTCCTCGCTCGAGCTGGGCGCCAACGCCCTGCCCGCGATGGATGTCGTGTTCATCGAGGGTTTCACCGGCCACACCGTGATCGGCATCCACGACTCCGAGCTGCACCAGCCGCAGCCCATCGTGGTCGATGTGCATGCCGGGCGGCCACACGCCCGCGCCTGCGACACCGACCGGATCGCCGACACCATCGACTACGGCGCCGTGCGGTTGCGGCTGCAAGCGCTGTACCGCGATCACCGGCTCACCTTGCTCGAGGCCTTTGCCGAGGCCATCGCCCACCTGCTGATCGACGAGTTCGGCGCGGCCTGGGTGCGCGTCAAGGTGGTCAAGCCGCGCAAGTTCGACGACGTCGAGGCGGTGGGCGTGGTGATCGAGCGCACCGCGCCGTCGCCCGACGCCGGCGCGGCCGCCCGCGTGCTGCGCTTGCTGCGCCCCGCGCCTTGACATGACCCGGGGCTGGCTCGCGGCGGTGGGTCTGGCGCTGGCTGCCGCGCTGGCTCCCGCCGCCGCGCAGCCGGTCATCACCCCCCACGTCACGGCCGAGCTGGTCGCCGAGCGCAGCGCGGTGCAGCCGGGCCAGCCGATCCGTATCGGCCTGCGCTTGCAGCACCAGCCGCACTGGCACACCTACTGGCGCAACCCGGGCGACTCGGGCCTGCCGACCACGCTGAGCTGGACCTTGCCGGCGGGCAGCCAGATCGACGAGATCGTGTGGCCGGTGCCACGCCGTCTGTGGATCGGCCCGCTGGTCAATTACGGTTTTGAAGGCGAGCTGCTGCTGCCGCAGGTCTACCTGCCGGCCGCCGATGCGCGAGGGGGCAGCACGCTCAAGCTGCAGGCCGTGGCCAGCTGGCTGGTGTGCAAGGAGGTGTGCATCCCCGAGACGGTCACGCTCCAATTGCAGCTGCCGGTGGTGAGTGCGGCCGGCGGCGTCACGCCCGGCGGCACCGAACACGCGGCGCTGTTCGAGCGCGCCGCGGCCACCCAGCCCGTGCCGCTCGACGGCTGGACCGTGGACGTGCAGCACGCCGGGCGTGACTTGCTGGTCAGCTGGGCGCGATCCGGTGCCGCCGTGACCGCGCCGGCGCCGCTGGTGCACCTGTTCCCGTACGCCGAGCAGCTGATCGAAACCGCCGTGCACGACGCCTATCGCACCGACAGCGGCTACGCCATCCGGTTGCGCTTGCTCGAGGGCGTGACGCCGCCCGACGCGCTGCGTGGCATCGCGGTGGCGCAAGGCGATGCGGGCGTGGCGAATGGAGCCTGGGGCGGCACGCAGCGTGCGGTCGAGTTCAGCGCGGCGGTGCGCGCCGTGCCGAAGATCGAGATGCCCGCCGGCGCGCAGCCCTTGCGCGACGCCGAGGCGAGTGCGGCGCTGGCGGCTGCGGCAGACGCGGGCACGGTGCCGCCCGGCGCCGGCGCCGACCTCGGCTGGGCGGCGGCGCTGCTGCTGGCCTTCGCGGGCGGCATGGTGCTCAACCTGATGCCGTGCGTGTTTCCGGTGCTGTCGATCAAGCTGCTCAGCCTGAGCCAGACGCCGCGCGGCGCGGGCCGCCCCGGCGTGGCGCTGCGCACCCACGCGCTGGCCTACACGGCAGGCGTGCTGCTCAGCTTCGTGGCGCTGGCCGCCGGCTTGCTGGCGCTGCGTGCGGCGGGCAGCGCCATCGGCTGGGGCTTTCAGTTGCAAGAGCCGGCGGTGGTGTCGGTGCTGGCGCTGCTGTTTCTGGCGATCGGCCTGAACCTGCTGGGCGTGTTCGAGGTCTCGCTGCTGCTGCCGCAGCGTCTGGTCGCCTGGCGCGACGAGCGCCCGGCGGTCGATGCGCTGGCCTCGGGCGTGCTCGCGGTGGTGGCGGCCAGCCCGTGCACCGCGCCATTCATGGGCGCCGCGCTGGGTTTTGCGATCACCCAGCCGGCGGTGGTGGGCTTGAGCGTGTTCGCCGTGCTGGGCCTGGGCATGGCGCTGCCCTATGTGCTGCTGGTGCTGATGCCCGGCTGGCGCGCGCGGCTGCCGCGGCCTGGCGCGTGGATGGTGCGGCTGCGCCAGCTGTTGGCGCTGCCGATGTTGCTCACCGTCGCCTGGCTGCTGTGGGTGCTGGCGCAGCAAACCGGCTGGATCGGCGACCGCGCGGCAGACACGGCCCGCACAACCGCGGCGTCGCATTCCGATGCCAGCGTGTGGCAACCCTACGACGAGGCCGTCATCGCCAGCGAGCTGGCGGCCGGGCGCCGCGTGTTCGTCGACTTCACCGCCGCGTGGTGCGTGAGCTGTCAGGTCAACGAGCGGCTGGTGCTCAACACCGACGCCACGCAGCAGGCCTTCCAGCGTGCCAACGTGATGCTCATGCGCGCCGACTGGACGCGCCGCGATGCGCGCATCACCACTGCGCTGGCGCGGCTGGGCCGCAACGGCGTGCCGGTGTACGCGCTGCTGCGTGCGGGGCGCGAGCCGCTGCTGCTGAGCGAAATCCTGACCGCCGGCGCGGTGCGCGACGCGCTGGCCGCGCCTTGAGCCGCGGGTGAAAACGGTGCTGCCTGCCCGCCGCCCGGTGGCCCGCCCGAGCGCCTGGCGCTGGCGCTGGTGCCTCGTGCCGGTCGCGCTGAGCGTCGGGGCCGTGCTCGGTTGCAGCGTCCTGCCCGAGCCGCCTCGCGAGGTGGCCGATGCGGCGTTCGCCGGCGTCGTCGAGGCCAGCGGCGCGGCGCCCGATCCGGCGGCGCTGCTGCAGCGCTTGCGCGGTGCGCGCTACGTGCTGCTCGGCGAGATCCACGACAACGCGCAGCAGCACGCGCTGCGTGCGGTGCTGCTGCGCCGGCTGCTGTCTGACGGCGTGCCCAGCGTGGTGGTGTTCGAGCCCATCGACCGCGAGCACAGCGCCGCGCTCGCGGCCGCCGCCATCGCCACCCCGCACGATGTGGAAGCCGTCATCACTGCCGGTGCGCTTGATCGCGCCGGCTGGCTCTGGCCGCTGCACCGGCCGGTGTTTGCGGCCGCGCTGGACGGTGGCGCGGCGCTCGCGGGCGGCAACCTGAGCCGCACCGATGCCAGCCGGCTGGTGCGCGGCGGCCTCGCGCAGGCGCCGGCTGACTTGCGAGATTTGATCGACCCTGCCGTGGACACGCGCTGGACACCCGAACATCAGGCCGAGCTGCTGCATCAGGTGGACATCGGCCACTGCGGTGCCTTGCCGGCGTCGATGGTCGCGCCGATGGCGCTGGCCCAGCGTGCACGCGATGCGGCGCTGGCACTGGCGATGTTTCAAGCCGCCCGACACGCTGCGCCGGGTGCCCGTGTGGTGCTGATCGCGGGCAATGGCCACGTCAGGCGCGATCTCGGCGTGCCGCACGATCTGGCAGTGCTCGATGCGGCGGCGCTTGTGATGAGCGTGGCGTTTGTCGAGCTCGAGGAGGGCCGCCCCGGCACCGTCGACGCCCCCTATGACGCCGCGTGGTTCACACCGCGCGCCGAGCGGGACGATCCGTGCGCCGGCTTCAAGCCGCCGCCGGCGAGCCCGGGCTAATTCTCGGTTTCGAGTTCGGCCTCGCGCGACAGCTCGGTGAGCAGCGCGAGCGCCGATGTCGCATTGAGACTGTGGGGCTCGAAGCGCGCCGATGGGCTGTGGCGCAGGTACAGGCGGCGCCGCTGTGCGTCGGCCGGGGCGAAGCCCATGCTCCAGTCTGAAAACGTGCGGTGGACGATGGGCTCGAAGCCGATCAGCAGCAGCCGCTTGTGCCGCGTGTCTGCCACCAGCTTGCCGTACAGGTCGCTCAAGACCTGCCGGTCGCCTTCGATGACCTGCAGGAAATAGCGGCTGTCGAAGACCAACATGCCGCTGATGTCGCGCAGCCGGTTGCGCCGGCGGGCGTTGTCCAGCAGCGTCTGCACGCTGTCGGGCGTCAGGTCGTCCGCGGCTTCGCTGGCATAGATCAGACGGTAGAGCATGGTTGGACTCCTGACACAAATTGACCGGGTGTTGGGCGCGAGATTCATCGTACGTCCGGGGCCGCCTCTGAGGCCTTGGAAATGGCCCGGAAAACCGGACCTCTTCATCCCATTCTGACGCCGCCAAAGTCCTAAATTGAGGGTGTCGAACTGATGTCAAACCCTAGGTGGGGTTAAGGACGTCAAGGCCTCGTCGATATACATGAAGTGATCCAGAGAACCGGCTTTGCCGCACGTCCATGAACGCATCCACGATCACGCAAGACAGCCCTGTATTGGCCCGCGCCACGGGGCTTGCAGCGCGCACCGCCCAGGCGCTGAGGCAGTTCGCCACCCGGCTGCGATCCGGCTTCGGCTCGCGCCGCACCGAGACCGCCGCGCAGGTCACCGCCGCCCAGATGGCCGATCGGCTCGACGAGGCCGCACGCACCTGGACCACGCACCTGGGCACCGCGCAAACCCAGATGCGCGTAGCCACCGAACAACTGCTGCAGGGCTTCTTGCAGATCCTCGAGCAGCTCGACGCCATCATCGATCCCGATCGCGGCAGCTCGCGCACGCCCGTGAGCGCCGACGCGCTCGACCAGCGCGCGCAGATCCTGGCCGATTGCGATGCGCGTTTGCGCAGCCTGCTGGCGAACTTTCACAGCTTCGTGCAGTCGCGCGACGAGGTGATGCAGTCGGTGCGCTCGCTGGCCGGCGCTTCGGTGAGCCTGGGTGACATGGCCGAAGACGTCGCCAAGCTGGCGCGCCAGACCAATTTGCTGTCGCTCAACGCGGCCATCGAGGCAGCGCGCGCCGGCCCCAGCGGTCGTGGCTTTGCGGTGGTCGCCACCGAGGTGCGACGCTTGTCGACCGAGTCGGGCGACACCGGCAAGCGCATCGGCGCGCAGGTCAGCCAGTTCGGCCAGTGCATGCGCGCCGCGATCAGCCAGGCCGCCGAACACACCGAGCACGATGCCGGCGTCATTCGCGAGTCCGAGCAGACCATCAACCAGGTCGTCGAGCAGGTCGACACGGCGGTCGCGCAACTCAATGCGCGCGCCCGGGAACTGAGCGCGCGCGGCGAGGCGGTGCGCGCCCAGGTCGAGCAGCTGATGGTCGCCTTCCAGTTCCAGGACCGGGTCCACCAGATCATGGATCAGGTCAACCAGTCCATCGCCAGCGCGGTGGCTTGCCTGCAGCAATCGCTGCTCGAGGGCCGTGCGCCCGACGCGGCGGCCTGGAGCGAACTGCTCAGCGCGGGCTACACCACCGACGAGCAGCGCAATGCCCTGGGCGGCCCGGCGGCTGACGCGCCGGCCTCCAGCAACGACACCACCTTTTTCTGAGCGCGCAAATCCATGGCCAAGACCATTCTCATCGTCGACGACTCCAGCTCATTGCGCACCGTGGTCAAGCTCGCCCTGGTGCGTGCCGGCTACGACGTGCTCGAAGCCGGTGACGGCAAGGAAGGGCTCGCTCAGCTCGACAAGGCCGCCAAGGTGCACCTGATCGTGAGCGACGTGAACATGCCCAACATGGACGGCATCGCCTTCGTCACGCAGGTCAAGCAGCACCCGCGGCACAAGTTCACCCCCGTGATCATGCTGACCACCGAAGGCCAGGACGCCAAGAAGGAACAGGGCCGCGCCGCGGGCGCCAAGGCCTGGATCGTCAAACCCTTCAACCCGCCGCAGTTGCTCGACGCGGTGTCCAAGTTGATCCTGCCCTAGGAGCCCGCCATGCTCGACACCCTCGTTCTCCCCGCAGAACTGACCATCTACACCGTGGGCGAGCTGCATCCGCAGTGGAGCGCCTGGCTGGCGGATGCCGGCAGCGCCGACGACGACACGCCGCTGTGCATCACCGCCGCGGCGGTCGACCAGATCGATGGCGCCGGCTTGCAGCTGCTGGTCTCGCTGGCCAACTCGCTGGCCGCGCGGCAACGCACGCTGCAGCTGGTGGATGCGAGCCCGCTGCTGGTCAACGCTTGCCAAACGCTGGGGCTTGAGTCCCTGCTGGCGAGCGCCCCTTCGGTGGAGGCCTGCGCATGAGCACCCGCGACAGTGACAACAGCTTCATCGCCGAGGCCTTGCCGGCCTTCATCAGCGAAGCGCGTGAGCAGATCGAGCAGCTCGAGCAACTGCTGCTGCAGCTCGAAGACGCCCCCGACGACCGCGAACTGCTCGATTCGCTGTTTCGCTGCGCGCACACCGTCAAGGGCTCGGCCGGCATCTTCGGGCTCGACAAGGTGGTCGCGTTCACGCACCACGTCGAAACCCTGCTCGACCGGCTGCGCGAAGGCCAGTTGACCCTCACCCCCGAACTGAGCACCTTGCTGCTGCAGTGCAACGATCAGATCCGCGTTCTGGTGGCTGCCGCCCAGAACCCGCAAGCCGACACCGAAGACGCCGTGCAGGTCCGCGCGGCGCTGGTCGAGCGGCTGCGCCTGGCCAGCGGCGACGTGGCTGCGGCCGCCACGCCAGTGGCTGAGGCCACCGCAACGGCTGCTGCGTCGGGCGCTCGCGCCTGGCACGTCTCGGTGCAGTTCGGCCCCGACACCTACCGCAACGGCATGGACCCGCTGGCCATCGTCAACTACGTGGCGGGGATGGGCAGCGTGTCGCGCCTGACCTGCGACTACGCCGCGGTGCCCGCGATCGAGTCGCTGGACCCCGAAAGCTGCCACCTCACGCTGGCCTTTGAGCTGCTGAGCGCCGTCGGGCGCCAGGAGATCGAAGCAGCCTTCAGCTTCGTGCGCGACGACTGCGTGCTGCACCTGATCGAGCCCGATACCCAGCCAGGCGACATTGCCGCGCTGATCGAGGCCATGCAGGACTTTCCGCGCCTCGGAGACATCCTCATCGCCGCCGGTGCGATCACCCGCGAGCAGCTCACGTTCGCGCTGCGCATCCAGACCGAGTCCGAAGCGCCTGGCGGCACGCCGGTGCGGCTGGGCGAGATCTTGCAGACCACCAGCGCGGTCAGTCCGCAGGTGGTCGACGCCGCGCTGCAGCGCCAGCAAAAGCTGCGCGAAGGGGCCGCCGCCGGCCCCGCCGACGACAACCGCTTCATCCGCGTGCAGGCCGACCGGCTCGACGCGGTGATCAACCTGCTCGGTGAGCTGGTGATCGCCGGCGCCGGTGCTGCGCTGCTGGCGCGCCAGTCACGCCAGGGCACGCTGATCGAGGCCAACGCGCAGATCAGCCGGCTGATCGAGGAAATCCGCAACGGCACGTTGCAGCTGCGCATGGTGCCCATCGGCGAGACCTTCTCGCGCTTTCGCCGCGTGGTGCGTGACACTGCGGCCGAACTGGGCAAGGACGTGGCGCTGGAGATCGTCGGTGGCGACACCGAGCTCGACAAATCGGTGGTCGAGCGCATCGCCGACCCGCTGATGCACCTGGTGCGCAACGCGCTCGACCATGGCCTCGAAACGCCCGAGCAGCGCAGCGCCCAAGGCAAGCCCGTGCAGGGCAAGCTCACGCTGTCGGCGTGTCACGAGTCGGGCAGCATCCTCATACGCATCGTCGACGACGGG
>CANFXR010000046.1 GCA_947451035.1 Burkholderiales bacterium | reverse complement strand
TGCTGCCAGCGCCCGCGCTCGACGTCGGCGCGGTACTCGAGCAGCCGGCGGCGCAGCGCGAGGATCAGCGCAAACACATGCTCGGGCACGCTGTGCACCGCATAGCGGCGGATGTTGGCCACCGCGATGCCGCGCTCGCGGCACGCGGCCAGATCGATGATGTCGTGGCCGGTAGCGGCCAGCGCGATCATCTTCAGCCGCGGCAGTTGCGCCAGTTCGGCAGCCCCGAGGCGCACCTTGTTGGTCACGGCGATGGTGGCGTCGCGCAAGCGCTCGACGGTCTGATCGGCCGATGTCGCCGCGAACTCCTGCCAGGTGTGCGCAAAGGCGGGACGGCGCAGCGTCGCGCGCAGCGTCGAGCGGTCGAGAAACACCAGTTGTTCGGTCAGATGGGGCACATCGCATTGTCGACGCGCCGCGCCCGGCTGCATCGCGCACGTCGCCGCCGGACCCGCGCTCGGTGCCATCATCCCGGTTGATTTCAAGACCCGCAAGGAACCCTCATGAGCTTCACCCTCGTCGAGCAGGCCACACCGCGCCTGCACCGCTCGGAACTCGCCGTTCCCGGATCCAGCCCCGACCTGTTCGAAAAGGCCGCGCGTTCGGCCGCCGACATCATCTTTCTCGACTGCGAAGACGCGGTGGCGCCCGACGACAAGGAGCAAGCGCGCAAGAACATCGTCGCCGGCCTGAACGACGTCGACTGGGGCCGCAAGACGATGATGGTGCGCATCAACGGACTCGACACGCACTACATGTACCGCGACGTGATCGACATCGTCGAAGCCTGCCCGCGGCTCGACATGATCCTGATCCCGAAAGCCGGCGTGGCGGCCGACGTGTATGCGCTCGACATGCTGGTCACGCAGATCGAGGCGGCCAAGCGACGCACCAAGCGCATCGGCTTCGAGGTGCTGATCGAGACCGCGCTGGGCATGGCCAACGTCGAGGCCATCGCGCAGTCGTCGCGGCGGCTCGAAGCCATGAGCTTCGGCGTGGCCGACTACGCCGCGTCCACCCGCGCGCGCACGACGGTGATCGGCGGCGTGCACAAGGACAGCGTGGTGCTCACCGACAAGGACGAGCACGGCCAGCGCCAATCGTTCTGGACCGACCCGTGGCACGCCGCGCAAACGCGCATGCTGGTGGCCTGTCGCGCCTACGGACTGCGCCCGATCGACGGCCCGTTCGGCGACTTTAGCGACCCGGACGGCTTCGTGGCAGCCGCCCAGCGCGCCGCGGTGCTGGGCTATGAAGGCAAGTGGGCGATCCACCCCTCACAGATCGAACTGGCCAACCGCGTCTACACCCCGTCAGAGGGCGAGGTGAACAAGGCGCGCCGCATCCTCGAAGCCATGGCCGAAGCCGCCCGCCAAGGCCGCGGCGCGGTGTCGCTCGACGGCCGGCTGATCGACATCGCCAGCATCCGCATGGCCGAAGCGCTCATCGCCAAGGCCGACTCGATCGCCGCCGGCGGCTGAGCCGATCAGCGCGCGGCGTGCGCGACTCAGGCCTGGCGCACGCAGTCCACGCCGTAGCGCTTGCCGCCGCCTTCGATGTCTTCTTCGACCAGCCCGTGCACATCGGTGGCAAAGCCCGGGAAGGCAGCGTTGAAGTCGCGCGTGAAACGCAGGAAGTCGACGATCTTCTTGTTGAACACCTCGCCCGGGATCAGCAGCGGGATGCCCGGCGGGTACGGCGTGAGCAAGGTGGTGGTGATGCGGCCTTCAAGCGCGTCGATCTCGACACGCTCGGTGCGACGGTGCGCGATGTAGGCGTAGGCGTCGCTCGGCTTCATGGCCGGCTGAAGGTCTGACAGGTACATCTCGGTGGTCAGGCGCGCGATGTCGCCCTTGGCGTACATGGCGTGGATGCTCTGGCACAGGTCGCGCAAGCCGGTGCGCTCGTAGCGCGGGTGCTTGGCCACGAACTCGGGCAGCATCTTCCACATCGGCAGGTTGCGGTCGTAGTCGTCCTTGAACTGCTGCAGCGCGGTCACCAGCGTGTTCCAGCGGCCCTTGGTGATGCCGATCGTGAACATGATGAAAAACGAGTACAGCCCGGTCTTCTCGACCACGATGCCGTGCTCGGCGAGGTACTTGGTCACGATGCTCGCCGGGATGCCGGTCTTGGCGAACTTGCCCGACACATCGAGCCCCGGCGTGATGACGGTGCTCTTGATCGGATCGAGCAGGTTGAAGCCTTCGGCGAGGTTGCCGAAGCCGTGCCACTTGTCGCCGGCCTTCAACACCCAGTCGGTGCTCTTGCCGATGCCCTCGGAGGCGATCTTGTCCGGGCCCCAGACCTTGAACCACCAGTCGCGGCCGAACTCCTTGTCGACCTTGCGCATGGCGCGACGGAAATCCATCGCCTCGGCGATGCTTTCTTCCACCAACGCCGGGCCGCCCGGCGCTTCCATCATGGCCGCGGCCACGTCGCAGCTGGCGATGATCGAGTACTGCGGGCTCGTCGAGGTGTGCATCAGGTACGCCTCGTTGAACAGATGGCGGTCGAGCTTGCGCTCTTGCGCGTCTTGCACCAGCACCTGCGAGGCCTGGCTCAAGCCGGCCAGCAGCTTGTGCGTGGACTGCGTGGCGAACACCAACTGGTCCTTCGGACGCGGCCGGTTCTTGCCCATCGCGTGGAAGGTGCCGTAAAAGCGGTGGAACGCCGCGTGCGGCAGCCACGCTTCGTCGAAGTGCAGCGTGTCGACGTAGCCGTCAAGCGCGTGCTTGATCGTCTCGGTGTTGTAGAGCACGCCGTCGTAGGTGCTTTGCGTCAGCGTCAGGATGCGCGGCTTGACGTTCTTGACGTCCACGCCCTTGAGCAACGGGTTGGCGGCGATCTTTTTGCGAATGGCGTCCGGCGAAAACTCCGACTCGGGAATCGGTCCGATGATGCCGAAGTGATTGCGCGTGGGCCGCAAGAACACCGGCACCGCGCCGGTCATGATGATCGCGTGCAGGATCGACTTGTGGCAGTTGCGGTCGACCACCACCACGTCGCCTGGCGCGACCGTGTGGTGCCACACCATCTTGTTGGACGTGCTGGTGCCGTTGGTCACGAAAAAGCAGTGATCGGCATTGAAGATGCGCGCCGCGTTGGTTTCGCTCGCGGCGATCGGGCCGGTGTGGTCCAGCAGCTGGCCGAGCTCCTCGACGGCGTTGCACACGTCGGCGCGCAGCATGTTCTCGCCGAAGAACTGGTGAAACATCTGTCCCACCGGGCTCTTGAGAAACGCCACGCCGCCGCTGTGCCCCGGGCAGTGCCACGAGTAAGAGCCGTCCTGCGCGTAGTCCATCAGCGCCTTGAAGAACGGCGG
Source organism: Burkholderiales bacterium (assembly GCA_947451035.1). Classification (GTDB taxonomy): domain Bacteria; phylum Pseudomonadota; class Gammaproteobacteria; order Burkholderiales; family Burkholderiaceae_C; genus PBB1. Next base: position 19,230 of record CANFXR010000046.1, on the reverse strand, counting down.
CGCCAGCCCGGCCAGGTAGGTCTTGGCTTCGCGGATGATGTGACGCGCCACGAACTCGGGCGTGTCCTCGAACATGTGGATGAAGCCGTGCAGCTCGCGCAGCACATCGTTGGGCAAGTGCTGCGAGGTGCGCGTTTCGCCGTACAGGTAGATCGGGATGTCGGCGTTCTTGAAGCGGATTTCCTCGATGAACTTGCGCAGGCTCAGCACCGCCGGGTCCAGCTCGGGGCCGGGCGTGAACTCCTCGTCGTCGATCGACAGGATGAACGCGCTGGCGCGGCTTTGCTGCTGCGCGAACTGGCTCAGGTCGCCGTAGCTGGTCGCGCCCAGCACCTCGAAGCCCTCTTGCTCGATGGCCTGCGCCAGCGCACGGATGCCCAGGCCGGAGGTGTTTTCCGAGCGGTAGTCCTCGTCGATGATCACGATCGGGAAACGAAAGCGCAGCATGGCAGTCCTGAAGCTAGGGCGGGGGGTGAAGAGCGCGGAGTTTAGGCCGCGCCGATGACCGGGATTTGCGCGCTGCCTACTACACTGCCTCAGGGCCGCTGCGGTCCGGATCCCAAGGACGACATGGACGTTTCACAAGCCACGCTGTGGTGGGTGGCCGCAGGTCTTGCGGTGGTGGCTGAACTGTCCACCGGCACCTTCTATCTGCTGATGATCGCGCTGGGCCTGGCCTGCGGTGCGCTGGCGGCCCATCTGGGGCTGAACGGCACCTGGCAAGTGGCCGCCGCGGCGGCGGTGGGTGCGGGTGCCACCGCGCTGTGGCACTGGCGGCGTTACAGCCAGCCGAGCAGCCTGCCCGCGCGGGAAAACCGTGACGTCAACCTCGACATCGGCGATGCGGTGGCCGTGTCCGCCTGGAGTGCCGACCGCACCACGCGCGTGCAGCACCGCGGCACCGGCTGGACGGCACGGCTGCAACCCGGCTTTGCCGCCGAGCCTGGCCCGCACAAGGTGGTAGCCGTCGAGGGCAACTGGCTGGTGCTGGCACCGACAGAAACCGCCTCCTGAGCCAACCGAATCACCCCACGAAAGCGCCCGCATGGAATTCGCCCTGATCTTCGCCGTCATCGCCGTCATCTTCATCACGCAGACCTTCAAGATCGTGCCGCAGCAAAACGCCTGGGTGGTCGAACGCCTGGGCAAGTACGACCGCACGCTCACGCCGGGACTGAAATTCGTGCTGCCCTTCATCGAGAAGGTGGCCTACAAGCATTCGCTCAAGGAAGTGCCGCTCGACGTGCCCAGCCAGGTGTGTATCACCCGCGACAACACCCAGCTGCAAGTCGACGGAATCATCTACTTCCAGGTGACCGACCCGATGCGCGCGAGCTACGGATCGAGCAACTACCTGGTCGCCATCACGCAGCTCGCCCAGACGCTGCTGCGCTCGGTGATCGGCAAGATGGAGCTCGACAAGACGTTTGAAGAGCGCGACACCATCAACGCCTCGGTGGTCAACGCGCTGGACGAAGCCGCTGCCAACTGGGGCGTGAAGGTGCTGCGCTACGAGATCAAGGACCTGACGCCGCCGGCCGAGATCTTGCGTTCGATGCAAGCGCAAATCACCGCCGAGCGCGAAAAGCGCGCCCTCATCGCCGCCAGCGAAGGCCGCAAGCAAGAGCAGATCAACATCGCCACCGGCGAGCGCGAGGCCTACATCGCCCGCTCCGAAGGTCAGCGTCAGGCCGAGATCAACAACGCCCAGGGCCAGGCAGCGGCCATCACCGCCGTGGCCGATGCCACCGCCGGCGCCATCACCAAGATTGCCGAGGCCATCCGCTCGCCCGGCGGCGAGCAGGCTGTGCAGCTGAAGGTGGCCGAAAAGGCCGTCGAGGCCTACGCGCAACTGGCCCAGAAGAACAACACCATGATCGTGCCCGGCAACATGAGCGAGGTGTCAGCGCTGATCGCCACCGCCATGACGCTGTTCAAGAGCAAGCCCCCCGGAGGCCACTGAGCCATGCCTGTCAACGTCCTGGGTACCGAACTCGTGCCGTGCTCCTATTCGCCGCTGACCGGTTTTTTCCGCGACGGCTGCTGCAACACGCGCGCCGACGACAGCGGCTTGCACCTGGTGTGCGCCAAGGTCACGGCCGAGTTTCTGGCGTTTTCCACGAAACAGGGCAACGACCTCGTCACGCCACAACCCGCGCATCGTTTTGCAGGTCTCAAGCCCGGCGACCGCTGGTGCCTGTGCGTGGCGCGCTGGCTCGAAGCACTCGAAGCCGGCGTGGCCCCGCCCCTGGTGCTCGAGAGCACTCACATCAACGCCCTCCACCACGTGCCTCTCGAGACGCTGCAAGCCCACGCGCTGAAGACCGTGGGCTAAACTCTTCGGCTCCGGAGAGGTGGATGAGCGGTTTAAGTCGCACGCCTGGAAAGCGTGTGGGGGCTAATAACCCCCCGCGGGTTCGAATCCCGCCCTCTCCGCCAAGACAATGATCCCTAGTCGTGCATCACAGTGCACAAAAGAACACCTAAGTTCTTGATTTGACTAGGAAACTTCCTTCCCTAGACTTCCACTGTGTGCATGACAGAAACGTCAGCGCGCACCCCGATGCATACGCATTTCGGGGGTTCAGCGGGGGTTGGAGAAGGGGTCGAAATGGCAATGCATGTACTCAGCGCGCGACAGGTCCAAGTCGCGCTGGTCGGCTCACATCAAGATGGGGCCGGCCTGAATCTGGTGGTCACCGAGCGTGGGTCCAACTGGGTTTTCCGCTTTACTGCACCCAATGGGCGTCGCCGCGAAATGGGCCTAGGGCCTGCAATGCGTGACACGCTCGCCGCAGCGGGTGCCAGCATCACGCTGGCACGCAAGTCATCAGACAAGGTACGCGAACTGCTCGCCATTGGCGTGGATCCGATCGAGCACAAGCGCTCCGAGCGTGCCGCTGCTCAGGCGAAGGTCACCGCTTCCAAGTCAGCCACCAAGTCTGAGCGACTGACACTGTGCCGCTGTGCTCGCACGTACCACGAGCAGACCGTTGAGCCGAGGCGCACAACGAAACACGCAGCCCAATGGCTCTCGTCGCTCGAGCAGGGCATCCCACCTGCGATATGGCACAAGCCCATATCGGATGTCACGCCGCACGAGTTACTCGAGGCGCTTGCGGCATTGCAATTGCGTGTTCCGGAAACCGCGAGCCGTGTTCGCCAGCGCCTCGATGCGGTATTTGCCGACGCGATCTTTCACGGCTACTGCTCGACCAACCCCGCCGCAATCATCAAACGCAAGCTCGCGGAGCGTCCGTCCGGACGTGAGAAGGGCCACTTCGCCGCCATGCCATATATTGAAGTGTCGGCATTCATTGCCGCCCTTCGCCGACAACCGGGGGTTGCTGCGAAGGCTCTCGAATTCACCCTGCTTTGCGCGGCCCGGACCGGTGAGCTAATCGAATGTCGATGGGATGAAATCGATACTCAGTCAGGTGTCTGGCGCATCCCGGGCACCCGCATGAAAGGCGGAGCCGAACACGTCGTCTACCTGAGTCCGCGTGCTCTGGAGATCATCGAAACCCAGCGCGAACAGCAGGGTGAGCCGTTTGTTTTTCCATCATCACGGAACCGTTCGAAACCCATGAGCAACATGGCCATGCTCGCAGTTTTAGATCGCATGGGCCTTGGCGCCGTTACCACCGTGCACGGCCTATGCCGCGCGACGTTCAGCACGTGGGCTAACGAGACCGGCGCAGCCCGCCCGGACGTCATTGAAGCGTGCTTAGCGCATCGAGAGGCCGACGCCGTCCGCCGCGCCTACAACCGGTCCAGCTTCGCCGCCGAGCGCCGTAAGCTGCTTGCCGACTGGGCCGACTACTGCAACGGCGTGGCCGCTCCAGCAGCCGCGCGTCAGGCGGCGACTGTTCACCTAATGGCAGTGGCAGCGTGAAGACACCCAAGCCACCGACCCCTGAGTCGTTCGTTGCCCGAGGTACGGCCGCTGCCGAACTGGCGAAGGCTGCAATGCCAAGGATGACCCCGCCTCGCGACCCTGCGACCGTGTTCGCCGAGTTGGCTGACCTGATATCCGCCGGGGCCATGGATATGGCGCGCGAGCTGTTCTTCGCCGACGCCAGTACGCGGGAACGGTGGAGCTCGATCATGGGCAGGAAGACCACGGAGGCTTACTCCAAGCTCGAAGGCGCGATCGGTGGCACGACCGCCAGCGCCGGAAACAAGCGCCCGAGCGGTCACACGCCGACGCAGGACCGCCGCGCTGCGAGGCTCGCCGAAATGCGGGCATTAGGCATAGACGATGCGCGGGCACTCAACACGATGGCCACCGAGGACGGGTGCTCGGCTATGGCCATCCGCCAGTCTCTAACCAAGGCTGGAGTCGTGGTCAGCACAAAGGCCCGGCAAGGCACCCGCAACCGATAGCCAACATCGAAAGGCGTACCCCCTACGCCTTTCGCACTGTGCTCGGGGCCCCGAGAAACTGCTTGCATCGCAACGCAGTGCATCGAGGTCTCCATGCAGTTTCAAGAACTCCACGACTCTTTAACGCGCCCGCTCCTGTCGCTTGCGCCGGTTGCTTCGCAGGCCGAACGGCTGTTAGTCAGCGCGGCCGAGGGGGCCCACTTTTTAGGCGTGAGTCTCCGTAAGTTTCAACAACTGAGAAAGACTTTGCCGGAGCCGGTGCTGCTCGGCGCCCGAGTCGTCCGCTGGCGCCGTGCCGATCTGGTCGCTTGGGTAGCCGCGCTAGGCACTGCCGGCGCGCGCTCCGAACCACCGCAACTCGCCGCCAGCAGAGATAAACGCCGCGCCGGTGCCGGCACTGCTGGGGATCTGACGGGGACTGTGAACCCCCAGCCTCGCAAAGCGAGCAACCATGCGGGTGATCGGCAGACAGTTTTTCCGTCGAACCCCAAGATTGAACCATCGCCGAGGGGTGCTGAATGAGCGCCATCGACCGCCTGATCGATGCCCTGCACGGTCACGGGGTGCGCGCATCCGGTAGAGGCAGTTGGCGTGCTCGCTGCCCATCGTGTGGAGTCCGCAATAACGGAACGCTGCACATCACCGAGCAGGCTGATAGTGCGGTGCTGGTGTGCTGCTTCAAGTCCGAGTGCAGCGCCGAAGAAATCGTTGCGGCAGTCGGGCTGGAGCTCTCCGACCTGTTCCCGCCGCGTGACTCGCATGGCCCGAGGGGCAAGCGCCGTCGCCTGCTGACCGACCGCGAAGCGCTCGACATGCTCGACCACGAGGCGCATGTGCTCGTGCTGGTTGCCAGCGACATTCAGCGCGGCGCTGACGTGACGGTCGAGGACTGCGCCCGCCTGATCACGGCCACCGCCCGCATCAGCTACCTACGTCAGGAGGCACGCTCATGACGGCCGATGCAGGAAACAAGGTGGATGCGGCTATCGCCGCCGCTGGGCATCGCGCGAAGCCTGACGGCACGGTGCTCCTCCGTGCGGCAGACCTCAAGCCTCAGCCGGTTCGCTGGCTGTGGCGCGACTGGCTGGCTCGCGGGAAGCTGCACGTCATGGCAGGCGCCCCCGGACAGGGCAAAACCACACTTGCGCTGCAAATGGCCGCGACCGTCACGGTCGGTGGGCGCTGGCCAGACGGATCACGTTCCGAAGCCGGGAGCGTGCTGATTTGGTCTGGCGAAGACGACCCTGCCGACACCCTGACCCCACGGTTGATCGCCATGGGCGCGAACTTGAACAAGGTGCACTTCGTTTCTGGAACGAGGGTCCGGGGCGAGGAGTTGCCCTTCGACCCGGCTAACGACATGCCGCAGTTGGCCGCCGCAGCTGAACGCATCGGTGACGTGCTTCTGTTGATCGTTGACCCGGTGGTGTCGGCAGTCGCCGCAGACAGCCACAAGAACACCGAAGTTCGCCGTGCGCTTCAACCCTTGGTCGATCTTGGCAATGCGATGGAGGTCGCCATTCTTGGCATCAGTCACTTCGGTAAGGGAGGAGCCGGTCGCGACCCGACCGAACGCGTCATCGGCTCGATTGCATTCGCAGCAGTCGCACGGCTGGTGATGGTGGTTGCACAGACGACCGCCGAGGACGGCGAGAAGTGCCGGATGCTGGCTCGCAGCAAAAGCAACATCGGACCCGACGATGGCGGATTCGAGTTCGGTGTCGCGCAAGTTGGACTCGACGAGCACCCCGGCGTTCAAGCATCAAGTGTGCAATGGGGTCGCGCCGTTGAGGGGACAGCGCGCCAACTGCTCGCCGAGGCCGAGGCCAACCAAGATGACGACCAAAGCCGTGGAGCCGCGACGAGCGAGGCAGTCGAGGCGCTGCGCCTGATCCTGTCCACCGACACGGTGCCCAGCAAGTCAGCCACCGCGCAAATGAGGGCCGAGGGCCACACCGACAAAGCGATTCGCACAGCCCGCGAGCGGCTCAGGGTGGTGGTCGCCCGGTCAGGCTTCGGCACGGCCATGGCGTCCTACTGGAGGCTGCCACCTGCACTCGTGCCCATTGAAGCCCATTCCCGCCCTTCAAAAGAGAGGGCATTTATGGGCGCGAATGGGCAGGAATCGCCAACCGCCCCACTCGGCAATGATTGTGAGGTTTTCTGATGGGCGCGCCTGATCTGCTGCGGTACCTCAACGGGCTTGGTCTTTCGCTTCGTGTCGATGGCGACTCGATCATCGTGACGCCTGCGGCCAAGCTCACCGGCGGCGCACGGGAGCTGATCCGATCCCGCCGTCAGGAGCTCGTCGAGCAGGTGAAAGCCGTCAGCCTGACCACCGATGCCCTGATCGACGCAATCCATGCCGCCTGCGATGCACGTGGCGATGACGACGCGAACAGGCGAGCACTCGTCGAGGAAGGTTCTGCGCTTTCGCCCGAAGAGCAGGCCGACATGACCCAGCACTTCTGCGAGGTCACCCGCCTATGGCGTCGCGCCAACCATGGCCTATCGCCCACCGCCACGAGGGACACCCAGTGATCACCATCAAGACTACCGGGACGGCCATTCGTCACACCTGATCTGAAACAACAGGCCCAAAACAGATGGCTGACGTAAAAAAATCGACCCAGTGGAAGCCCGGTCAGTCAGGGAATGCGTCCGGCAGGCCTCGGGGTGCGAGGCACCGGAGCACCGAGTTACTCGAACGCTTGATGCTCGAGGACGCGCGCGCGATCGTTAGCGCAGTCGTCACGCGAGCGCTCGCGGGTGACATTGCGGCCGCGAAAATGGTTCTCGATCGCCTGCTACCCGTGCCGCGTGACGGCCGCCTGTCGATCGACTTGCCGGCCTGCGACGATGCCGGGGGTGTGGCTGGTGCTCAGGCAGCCGTGATCGAGGCCGCAGCCGCAGGTGAGCTTCGGCCCGCCGAGGCCGAATCGCTGGCCGGCCTGCTTGAGCTCAAGCGGCGCGCCCTCGAGACCGGCGAACTGGAACAGCGCGTCCGTGCGCTCGAAGGAAAACCATGAGTTCGCTCAGCCTGTCCCGCCGCGTGGCCGCGCTCGAGCCGCCTCCGCAGGCCGCGCGTGTGTCGGGCGGCAGCTTTCTGCACGATCTCCAATGGCTTATTGCCGACGGGAAGGCCGCTACCGCCTCTATTTTTGACAGCGAGTCGATTTCTTGGCTGGGGCGCTGCTGCGACGGCAGCGCGACTGCTCAGGACCTCGAGCTGTTCGAGGCCGCCTGCAACTTGCCCGCACCAAGCCCCAACGTCCTTGCGCGCGACTATTTGCACGCCCTCTCTGGCTTCCTGCTGTCGATCTAGTTGAACTGCGGCCTCGTCGCCATCTCCCACCACCGGCTTCAGATTCCACCTTAACGAGGTGTCCTAAAAACCGGCAGCGGCCCAAGCGCCCATCTTGCGGCCTCGGTGGCCGTCACGAGTCCGTTCGGCGGGACCAGCCCCACAGAATTCCTGAATCTTGCTCAGCCAAATGAGTCGACGCGACGCCCCTTACCACGCGAAATATGTAATCACAACCCCCCCCTAATGGGGGGGGTGAGCTCATCGGAGTCAATGGTAACGTAATACACCACATCACAGGTTTTGCCATGAAGCGACTATCACTTTTTATAACTTCTTTCCTGATTATTGCCACGATGCAAGGGTGCGCTGTTCAAAAGCAACTCGTCCCAACTGGTGGTAGCCGCTCAGATGGAACAGTCAAATTATCTTACGAATACACCATGTTTCAGAAGCCAGTATTGGACGCTCAACAGGGCATGAATACTGCTCTAAGTAGATGTTCCTCATGGGGTTATACCGGTGCAGAGCCATTTGGTGGCGTGGTAACGCACTGTACGAACCAATCAAGTTCTGGATGTAACAGTTGGATGGCGACAATTGAATATCAGTGCATTGGAACCCCTACGGCATCGAAATAGAGAAATTAGCAATAGGCCAAAGAAAATATTATATGAAATTGGTGCTTCGCCTTAAATTAATAGTTTTTTTGTCGGCATTTTCCACTGGCCTCGCGCTGGCTGGGCCAGTGGAAATCGCTGAGGCTGCGTATCTAAAGCAAGACTACACAGCTGCCCTGAACCTATATCGCTCGGCGGCAGAAGCCGGCAATGTAAAGGCCCAGCAAAAGCTAGGGCTCATGTACGCCAAGGGCGAAGGCACAGCGAAAGACGACCAACAGGCACTGATCTGGTTACGCAAGGCGGCTGATCAGAACGATGCCGTTGCGCAGGTTAATTTGGGCCGCTATTACCTAAATGGAGTAGGCGTACCAACCGATGACCAGCAGGCGCTGAACTGGTTTCGCAAGGCGGCTGATCAGGGCAATGCCAAGGCGCAGTCCTTCCTAGGGGCGATGTACACAGAAGGGCGAGCCGTGCCCAAGGACGTTCAGCAGGCACTGAACTGGTTTCGCAAGGCGGCTGATCAGGGCGATGCCAATGCGCAGCTCAATCTGGGGATCATGTACGAGCAAGGCGTACATGTTGAGAAAGACGACCAACAGGCACTGATCTGGTTACGCAAGGCGGCTGATCAGAACGATGCCGTTGCGCAGGTTAATTTGGGCCGCCATTACCTAAATGGAGTAGGCGTACCAACCGATGACCAGCAGGCGCTGAACTGGTTTCGGAAAGCGGCTGATCAAGGCGATGCCAAAGCACAGTCCTTCCTAGGGTGGATGTACGTAGAAGGCAGAGGTGTGCCAAGGGATGATCAGCAGGTGGTTTACTGGTATCGCAAGGCTGCTGAGCAGGGCGCGGTCGAGGCGCAGTCTTATCTAGGATTGATGTACGCTACCGGCCGAGGCGTACCGAAAGACTATCAGCAGGCGTACTTCTGGTGGATCCTAGGCGCCGCTGGTGGTAACGCAGACACGATCAAAAATAGAAATTTGGTTGAATCCCGCTTGACCATTCCGGCGCGCGCCGCAGTGCAGGCCGATGTGCGCAATTGGAAGCCAAGCAAGCCTTAGTTACCTTGCATGCCGGGCGATGCGCGGTCTGCGCTATCGGCGTTGAACTACTAAAGGCTCGGTTTGCCGGGGGTTTATCGGTGGTTTGAGCACCAATTGTCCGAAGAGCCAATGGTGGCGCGGGTCTTGACAGACGCCCTCTCCGCCAGTTTTACCTATGAAAACTGGTGTTTTTTTGATCGAGTTCCAACAAAGGGACCAACAAAAATGGGACCGCTTGGCCCAAGACGAAACGACTTGGGCCGATGCCGGACTCGAGCCGCTCGTTTCGAGCGCGAACCCGTGAGGGTTGCGCGGGCGGCGTCGCAAAAAGTGACACCCCGTGCCGCGCCGTTACGCCCCGGCCTCACCTCGGCCGCTCAATCGACGGCACCTGGTCGACCGAACCAAGGCACGAGGGCAGGCCCTGTCGGGTCCACGTTCAGTGGCACGGTCGCGTCCGCCGCGGCTTTTCGGGCCGATTGATCACCTCGTCGTCGGCCCAGCATCACCCAAATGTCCACCCTTCAGGGTTTTCCACCCCGAAGAGGGGGTGTTCAACCGAGGGCGTTCCGGCGACATTCATTCCCCCTGATACGTTGGGCAACCTACCCAGCGTCCACCCGATCATTTTCTTAAATAATTCCATCAAACATGAAAGTCAAAATAATTCTGCTGGCTTTATTTATTTCGTTTTTCTCCTTAACTGCGAGAGCGGACAACTACGACATGGCCAGAAAGCTTCAGCAGCAGTCGAAAGAAGTCGAGGACTATCAAAAATCAAGAATGAATGGAACTTATGTTGACTACTCAGAAACCCCAACCTGGGTAAAAGTCATTTATGGGATTGTGGGTGCAGGAATTTTTATCGTATGCGTTCTAAAAATAATGGAAAATATTCAGTTCAAAAAAGAATTCAGGAGACCAAAAGTAAGCCTAGAAGACTTTTATAAAAAAAATGCAGGCGATATACCAAAGATGACGCTGCGGCACATCTCCCATGTAACCGTTCGTGACGAAGAACTTGTTGTTAGATTTTTGTACAGCAATAAACTTTCTTGCCTTGACTACGATTACGCCAAGAGGCACGCGAGGGTTATGGCCGCACTTAATACGGATACTGAGAAATTGAAATCAGCTCCCGGCGATGCCGCCAAAAGCATCAAAAAAGATGCCGATATTTCAGGCATGCCAAATCAATCACATCCAGTTAGTGGGGTTAAATATTCTCCTCAAGAGGCGCAGGCTGATACGCAGACCAAAGAACCGACCCAGGCCATCACCTACGGTTCGACCAAACTCATCGAGACTGACTTCGAAAAATACGAACAGCGCAGAGGAAATATTTACAAGGCGGCAGTCACCCACGTTGACTCCGCAAGTGAAAGATGCGTTGTCAACTATGGCGAGGACCGTCAAGGCTTCCTGCCATTTGCGGAAATCTCGCGCCGATATTTCGGAGTGGGGCAGGATACGATCCGCGAAGGTGACTCGCTGCCAGTGCAAGTCGACAAGGAAGAGGCCGGTGACGAGCTGGCGACTCTGACCTCGATAATCAGCCTGCGGGGACGCCATCTGGTGCTAATGCCCAATAACCCGCACTGCACCGGCGTCAGCCCGCGGTTTGAAGCCCCGCACCGCAAAGAGATCGAGGAAAACCTAGACCAACTCGAATATCCGAAGGGAATGTCCGTGCTCGCAAGCGCCGACTGCATCGGTCGCACCGCGGGCGACCTGCAGTTGGACCTGAACGACCTGCTCAGGTTGTGGGACACCATCGACGTCGATGCCAAGGCGCGCGCGGAGCCGGGCTTGATCTATCGGGAGCCGTCGACGAGCGAAGTTTCCGAGCGGTCTGAGGTAGCGCCCACATAGAACATACGCCAGCGCAGGTCGAAAGTGGCGCCGGGGCTTCACTTTCGACCCCACCGGCCCGAATGCATCAAGGCGTGACGCCAAGCCCGGCCAGTTCCGTGTTCAGCGATGCGTGCGCACCCGCTACGGCTTCGCGGTGCGATTTCTGGGTCAGGATGTCGGTATCGACGCCGCGCAGCGCTGGCAGGCGGATGGTCATCGCGACCGGCGGCAAGATGCCGCAGTCCTTGCCAAGCCGGGTTGTCCAAATGTCGGAAAGCGCGCAGTAGGCGGCAAACGCATTCGCGGTGGCCGCCGCAGACTCTTCGTAGGCATGCGCCAGATTGCCCGCCGTCGTGCGCAGCGCTTCGGCGACTGCGTGATTTTCAGCATCGGCGGCGGCGCTCAACACCTCGTCTGCCGCGACCAGATGCGCTTGCAACGCGCGGGCGGCGGATTCTGCTTCGATGGCAGTGTTGACGCCTTTGCGCGCTTCGACGGCGATTTTCCGCTGGTTCGCAAGTGTGCTGCGCGCATCCATGATCGCACCGGGGTTTGCGGCTCCGATCGCCTCATCGGCGAGGCGTGACCCGAGGACTTCCAAGGCCGTGCGCTCGGCATCATCGGCAATCTCGATGTTGCGGCGGATCTCGCCCGCTTCGGTCAGGTGGTCATGAATCAGGCGGGCAACTTGGTCGCGCTTGGATTTGGCGGCAGCAGTGGCGGCGTGGTGTTCGGCAATTTTTTGGGAAGGGGTCATTTTGAATATGGCTTCGAGTTGGTGTTGAGTGGCGGTTAGCGTCCGAGTTGGTCACGCGTGCCGTGATACCTGCCCACGACCGCTACCGCATCGATCGCTTTCGATCCCGGCACGGGCTGCGCCGCCTTGATTTGTTGAAGCACTCGTTCGCGATGAGCGGCCGAGGTGCGGTACTGATCGGCGAACTGGTCTTCGATGACGCGAGGTCGTCCGTCTTGAACCCGGTTGACCGCGCCTTCCGGTTCGGTGTGGGGCTGGGTCGGCACGATGGGGCGGGCTGTCGATGCCTTTGCCAGCGGGTCGAAGATGCCGCCTGCCAGTTTGGCGAGCAGGAGTTGACCGGGGCGGTTAGGCCGGGTGTGGAAGTCGGTTTTCTTCATGGTGTCGGTCCTTCGGTTTAGGTCTGCATGTCAATCGTCACGCCCACGCCGTTGCAAGGCGTGGGTTCGTCCAATCCGTACTTTTCAAGGTTTGCAACCACTGCGCCGGCGAATTCGGTGCGGCGGTAGTGGTGGTTGCAAGGTCGCGCCTCGGTGCGAGGGCGGTCCGTACCGCCCGCCCCGTGCTTGGTTGCGGCCGGTGGCGTTTTGTGTGCCTTCCCCACCCAGGAAATCAGGAAACGCCAGCAGTCCCTGTCACTTGGCGGCGCGGATTCCATCCACAGTTCTGCACGGCTAACCTCGTTTGCGATATCGATGCCGGGGTGTGCCGACTTCAACCGATTCATGCGGTCTGTCGTCAGCCCTTCGAATTTCGAAGTTATCGGGTCAAACGTCACTTTTGCCGGCGCTTCCTCCTCCTTCTCTTTCAATGTTTCATCTTTCTGTTTAGGGGTCGTTTGGCGACCTACCCCCGGTTGTGTGGCGACCGGGGGGGTAGGTTGTGTGGCAACCCCCGGCTTGAGCAGGTACAGATTCGACGTGACGGATTCATTGCCAGCCTTGCGAGCGAAGACTTGAACGACGTTCTTGTCGCGCAACCCTTGCATCGCGGTCTTCACTGCCGACCGACTCATGCCGCAGTCTTCCGCCAACTTCGCGATTGACGGAAAGCACTGCCCCGTGTCGGGGTTGGTTCTGTTTGCCAACATGAGCAAAACGAGTTTTTGAAGGGCGGGCAGTTTCTGCCCGACTGCCCACGTCATCGCTTGAAAACTCACGACGCGGCCCCTTCCACCAACACGTACTGGCCGATCAGCCGCGTGCGCCCCAAATCGCTGGCTTGCAACACCGTGTTTGTCAGGATCACGTGGCCGTCTTGCCGCAGATCGGCAATGCGGGCGCTGACCGCCATCACGTCAAGGTGACGACGGGCCTCCAACGTGGTCAGTGGCCCTTCTTGCAGGGCGAGGATCAACCGCGCTTTCTGCGTGTCGGCATCGACACCGGCCCGCGAACGGAAGATTTCAAGCAATCGGCAGACACGTTGAGCCGAAGTGACGTAAACATCGCGCCATGCAGCGCGGCGGGTGGCCTGCCTAGCGGCCAGAACGACCGCAGTGCGCGAATCGAGGGGTCGCCGGTGGTAGAGTGGTGTGACAGCTCCGAAATCGCTTTGGCGGCTGTTCTGGCGGTCTGCACCTTGCACGTGCAGGCCGTTTTTCGTTGTGGAGTTCATTTCCGCGCCTCCATCCATTCGTGGACTTCGGCGCAGCGCCATGCGGTCATGCCGCTGGACAGTTTTACCGGCTTGGGAAACTTGCCAGCTTTGACCCAACGCCAGATGGTCGTGGATCCAGCCGGAATGATGCCGGGCGACATTTGCCGCAACCGAATGAAGCCGGTGCGCGGCAGGTTGACGGGAGGGGTGTTTTGCATGCGTTCAACTCCTTGAAAAGTTGACGCAGTGTGTTTTTTCCCGTCAAAAAATAGTGGACAAAGCCACTTGACACCAACCCCTTACGACGTCGATTTGCTATCAACAAGATAGCGCTTGAGGGTGCGATCTACGGTTTTACGACTGCACTGGAAAAGGCGCCCCCCGCCGTCTCGCTGCAACACCCTTCTTGACATTGCCGCAGGCGCCTCCAAAGGGGGAGTCGTGAACAGTCTGTACAGGTGAGTCACCATCTGTTTCATAGACTTGCTCGGGTGTTTTGCGGCCTCCACGTGGTACTGACTGATGATCTGGTCGCGGACGTGTTGCGTCGCGCTTCGCGTGCCTTCGCCACCCTTTTTCGCGTAGGCAGGATTGCGCACCTTGTCACTGTAGGTGCGACCACGGCGCTTTACTGCCAGTGCAAGTGCCAGCATGTCTTTGGACTTGGTGCGCCGGGTCACTGGACGCGCCTGACTGGCTTTGATTAAAGCCAACGATGCGTCAAACGATTCCGAGGTCGCGCTTGCCGGGTTGTCGCGTTCGTCTGGTGTTTCAGTCGTCATGTGTCAATGCACCAACGGCAACCCGGTCAGCGCGATCGCCGCGATACGCCTCAATTCGTCACGGTCGGCACCGTCCGCGACGGCATCGGTCAGCGCGTGGATAAGGTGGTCGGTTGCCACCTTTCCGGCCCTTCTGTGGTGGGCCAGCATGTTCGCAACGATCTCGCGTTCGTCATCGGTGGCGGGGCTGGTGGGCGGGGTTTTGCTGTGCATGGTTTCCTCGGTTTGGTCTGTTCACGCCTGCGCGCGGTTCATCGGGATGACGTTCGAATCGGTGACAGATGGCAGCGCAAGGAACGCGGCCCAGTCGTCCATCAGGCGGCGCCGCTTTTCGAACAGGTCGCCGCGACGGTAGGCCGCTTCCACCTTGTCCCCGATGGCGTGAGCAAGCGCCATTTCTGCGACATCGCCGGGGTAGTTGGTGCATTCGGAAACCCAGTCCCGAAACGTGCTTCGGAAGCCGTGCGGCACTGCGTCCACCTCCATCCGACGCAACAAGGCGGTCATGGTCATGTCACTGATTGCGCCACCCTTCGAACCGGCGAAGATCAATTCGACGCCAGCTACCCGTTGATTTGAAAGGTCGTTCAGGATTCGAATCGCCGCTTCACTTAAGGGGACGCGGTGTTCTTTGCGCATCTTCATGCGTTCGGCGGGGACCGTCCAAAGTTTCGCTTTCAGGTCGATTTCCGCCCAAGTCGCCCCTCGCACTTCACCAGATCGGGCGGCAGTCAGGATGACGAATTCCAGCGCCCGTGCGCCAACACCTTCGGACGATTTCAGGCGTGACATGAACGAGCCGACTTGGTTGGCAGGCAGCGCCGAGTGATGCTTCACTTTCGTCACCTTTTCGGGCGCCGGAAGTTGCGCGTCAAGATTGCCTTTCCACGCAGCCGGGTTGTCGCCCGTGCAGTAACCCCGGCCCCTCGCCCAATCCATGACGGATTCAATTCGACTCCGAAGCCGTGTCGCGGTTTCCGTCTTGGTTTCCCAGATCGACCCAAGAATCTTCAAGACGTGCGCCTGTTCGACGTGGCGCACAAGCATCGACCCAATAACGGGATAGGCGTACGTGGTCAGTGTGCTTGTCCACTGCTTGGCGTGTTTCTGGTTGCTCCACGAAACCTTGTGTGTGGCGATGTACGCGGCGGCGGCTTCCTCAAAAGTGACCGCTTTCGCCTGCGCTGCCTTCAATGCGCTGCGCGCTTCACGTGCCGTGTCTACCGGGTCTGTTCCGGTCGCGATGGCGTCACGGGCCGATTTCGCCTTTTCACGTGCCTCGGCAAGCGTAACGCCGGGGTAGGCACCAAGCCCGATGTCCCGCCGCAGCGCGCCGACAGTTGCCCTCAGCACCCAGTACCTCGTCCCCGTGGGCTTGATACGCAAGTGCAGGCCCGGAACATAGCCGACGGAATGAAAACCCGGCGTAACCAGTCGCTGAATTTCGATCGGCGTTTTTACCTTTGCCACCTTCGGCATATCTCAATCCGTTCCAACAAAGGGACCAACAACAAAATAGAAATTGCATGGTACGGTGTGGCACAGATCGGCGCAACTATTGTTTTTCTCTCCTGCTAAAACGTGGAGAAATGGTACGTGACGGCATATTGTGGAGTTCGGCGGAGACGGACGCCCTCTCCGCCATAGATGTAATGAATACGGGCCTTCGCGGCCCGTTTTTCATTGGGCCCGCCAAACGGCCAGTCACCTCGCAGACCCCGTGCCTTTCGGGCCCCGCGTGGCCGTACCCGCGGCACAAACTGCGTCGACTGGCTCACCCCACGAGCCAGCATGGATAGACGATTGGGCATCAACTCCGCCAGATCGTCGATGCTCATCCTGTTTTTCTGCTTGCTGCTTGGGCCGAATCCAAGCCAAACCTCGGGGTCGTCATCAGCGGTTCCGACTCGCCAATCCTGTAAGGCCGAGCGCCTTAGGGCAGAAAAGATTTGGCGCGAGCGGGAACTGGTCGCCTACCCGAGCAACCCACTGACCGCCTATCGGTGCAGGCGTTAAGTCCCCCTTATAGCCGGGCCGAGTCTTTCAGTTGACAAATCACAGGCTCACCCCATGAGCTTCCCGCCTGAGAAGCTTGACCTCCGTCCCAACAGGCGGCGTCAAGACCTCAACCCGCAGGAAGCACCGCCATGACCCCAGGCCCCACCCACGTGATCCGCTGCCCGCTGTGCAGCCAGCTGGGAAAGTACCCGACCGTCGCCTCGGGCAACACCTTCGGCACGGTTTACTACACCGACGGCAAGCGCGTCGCACCCATGTTGCCGACCACACCGAGCGTGGTGCGCTGCGGTTTTTGCCGAGGCTCCTTCTGGCGTAAGGCCGCAGCAGAGGTCGGTCAGTTCACGGAACAGCGCGAAGAACCCGCAAACGTCGATGCCGAATGGCTCTTGGCGGGGTATCTCGATGAGCCTGACGAGGGCGAATACCTGGCTGCTGTGGAGCGCCTGATTTCATCGACGCCCGCCGAAGAACGCAGCATCCGGCTGTTTACCTGGTGGCGCGGCAACGATCGCCACCGCGGGACGTCGCCCACACTGGGGGGCGACAACCCTGAAGCGGTGAACCGGCGCCACGACAACATGCGCGCTCTGCTGCCCTTGCTGGCCACGGCCGAATCGGCCGATCTCATCATGCGTGCCGAGGTGCTGCGCCAGCTTGGCGAGTTCGAGTTGGCCACCAAGGCGCTGACCCGGCACTTTCCAGCTGCGTTCGACACGGCGATCAGTCGATTGCTGTACCTGTGTGCGCGGCGTGATTCGATGCTGCAAAAGCTGTGAGCTGAGGCTCGCTAACCTCACTTCATGGTCAAGCCCAAAGCCCCCGTCAGTTGCGCCGGCATCGTCCGCAAGGCGATCGCGGTGGTTCGTCCGCAGTTCCGGCTGTCGTTTACGGACGGCATTCACGGCGTGCCGCACTGGACGAGGGTGTGGTTTCACGGTCGTGCGATTGCCGCATCGCTGGATGTGAACCCGAGCGTTCTGGCGTGGTTTGCCTTCCTGCACGACAGTCAGCGCCACAACGACTACACCGACCCGCTGCACGGCTCGCGCGCTGCCGACTTCGCGCTCAAGCTGCGACACGATGGATTGATCACCGAATTGGCCGGTACCGAGTTCGAGCATCTGTGTGAGGCGATGCGGCTGCACAGCGACGGCCACACGCTGGCCGAACCCGCCATCCAGGCCTGCTGGGATGCAGACCGCCTGGACCTGGGGCGCGTGGGCTTCACACCCGACCCCAAGCGGCTTTGCACGCCGCGCGCCAAGCGACCCAAGACGATCCGCGAGGCGCTGCGTATGTCCGAGCGCAAGGCCAGATTCCCATCCACAAGCCGAGTCCCGGCAAGCAAGTGACCGAACCCAACACCATGAACTTCATCCCACGCGCACTTCGCTCCACCCTGCTCTTGCTCATCGCGTTGGCACCCACCCTGCCCGCCTTCGCCCAATACCAACCCAGCTACACCGTGCTGCGCAGCACGCAGCACGTGCACGTGAACCGCGACGGCTCCCACACGGATGACATCTCGAGCCTGGCGCGCATCGACACGCCCAAGGGTGTGGAGGCACTCGGTGAACGGCGACTTTCATATGTGGGCTCACTCGAGACCATGGAAGTGGTCGAAGCCTGGACGCTCACGCCCGATGGCCAGCGCATCGACGTGCCGCCCAGCGGCATCCGCACGATGGAAGAGTCGGACTCTGGCTCGCCTCAGTTCAGCGACGGCAAGGTGCTGGTCATCATCTTTCCGGCGGTGAGCGTGGGCGCGCAGACGTTCTGGCACGCACGCAGCGTGCAGCACACGCCTTACTTTCCGGGCAACTTCTTCTGGTCGCGGTTCTTCTCGCCGCACACGGTGCAGCAAGACACCCGCCTGACCATCACTCACGACCCGGCCATCGCGCTGTCGATCGAAACCAGCGGCATGACGGGCGGCCAGGTTGCCGCCCTGGCCACAGACGCACCGGGCACGGTGCGGCATGAATACGCCTTCAAGCAAGACACCGCCTACCCGCCCGAACCCGGCCGGCTCTCGTTGTCTGACTTTGCACCGCACCTGTCGGTGACCAGCTTCAAGAGCTGGGGCGAGCTCGGGCTGGCCTATCAGGCGCGAGCCCGGCCGCAAGCAGAGCCCACAGAAGCCATCACACGCTTGGCCACCGAGTTGACCGCCGGCAAGACCGCCCCGCGCGACAAGGTGCGCGCGCTGCACCAATGGGTCAGCCGCAACATTCGCTACGTCAACATGGACATCGGTGCCGGCGGGTTTGTGCCGCACTCAGCGCAAAGCATTCTCGACAACCGTTACGGCGACTGCAAGGACCATGTGGCCCTACTCGAAGCCTTGCTGCGCTCGGTCGGCATTGAAAGCTCCCCCGCGCTGATCAACTACGGCGATGCGGTGCGACTGCCCAAGCTGCCGGTGTCGACACCGATCAACCACGTGATCACCTACATCCCAAGTCTGGATTTGTACCTCGATGCCACGTCCCGCTTTGCGCCCATGGGCACGCTGCCTGATGGTGACATCGACAAGCCGGTGCTGCTCACCGCCACGGGCGAGGTGGCCCGAACACCGCCGATGCATCCGCAGCGCGACTTCACGCACTCGCACACCTGGCTCACCTTGAGCAAGACGGGAGAGGTGCGAGGCCGATCGGTCACGCACTACGGCGGCGATCACGAGATCGACTCGCGCAGCGAACGCTTCCAAGACCAGGGGCGCGAGATGTCGCAGGTGGTGGATCGGTTGCTGTCGAGCTTTGACCAGACCGGCACCGGCACCATTGAGCAACCCGATCCGCTGGATCTGACGGTGCCGTGGGAAGTGAGGTCGAGCTTCGAGCTCGACCCC